>JAEURV010000138.1 GCA_016788465.1 Nitrospira sp.
TTGCCTCGGTTTCAGACAGGTTCCTGAATGTGTTCAGATTATCTAGATCAACAGCCTTGTCGAAGAGATGATTTTGAATGAAATCTTTGACCTTGGCGTATAAAACGTCATAACCACCAACCAGCCGCAAATCCTTCATGACCTGCTGGGTAAAGAATCCGACAACACTGCGATGATCGGCATTGCCGGTATTGGTCAGAACGGTGGTATGGGTAATTTCGTTAGTGGTTATATCCCGAAAAACAATCTCCCTCTGCTCTGCTTCAGAAAATTGTTTATATGCGACTTTTTTATGCTTGAAAGCGGAAACATCCAGCTCCTCCAGATTTTTGTAGTTTCGGTACATGCGCGGCATCAGACGCGGTAACTGAATATCAAGGGGATCCAAATCTTTTTTCGTATTTTCGGTATCAACCTCGACAACAACCGGCGACTTTGGCTTCGCGCCCTTACCCATTGCGCCGGTTTCCAGTTCGACCCCCTCATTCTGAATCGACTCAACAAATTCCATGAAAGCGGGCGTTCCGATAACGCTGACATACTCGCAAATATTTTCGCCCACATACATTCTGCGCAAGCCTCGGCCTAGCGTCTGCTCCGGCAAGATGTTGCTTTTCGAGGCATAGGCCCGCAGACCTACAATAGTCGTAACGTTTCGTACATCCCAACCCTCTTTTAGCATCAGCACGGAAACAATCGCTTTAAAGGGGCTGTCCCAGCTATCAATTTTATTGGCCTGTTCTCGCAGGCGATCTAACTCTTCCTTATCTTTCCCCTTCTTATTTTCGGCAATGTCGCCTGACTTATTCGTATGAATGGTCAACACTGCGCCATTTAAATCCTGATAAGTCCTCTCAAGCCATTCCGCGACTTCATCGCAGTTCGTGGTGTCATCAGTCATCACGAACAGGATGGCTTTCTTTCCGGCCTTTTCATGGGTCTCATAAGCTTTGCGCCATTCTTCGACACCAAGATGAAGAAAATCTTCATACTTTTCCGTGAACCGTGACGATTGCTTCTCGTTCAATTTGGCGCGGCTGGCAGCGTCAGGCAGGACGGGATGCTTAACGACATTCTGCGATATGGCTTCCACAAGCGGATAATCGCTAACCGTCTGCACAAAAATAGCCCCGTTGTTGTGACGCGGCGTCGCGGTCACATCGACCTGCAAAGCCAAAAACTTGTCCTTTTGTTTCAGCTTATTGTGAATGTCCTGAATTGATTTAAACCAGGCCATGCGGTCATCGTGGATATGATGGGCTTCATCGTTGAGAACAACCAGCTCGTCGACTTCCCTGACAATCACGCCCAGATCGACCTTATTATCGTTTGTATTAGATACTGGCCTTGCGCCCAGGAAATAATCCGTCAGGTCATCATCTTCCAACGACGGCGCGGTATCTGCTCCGGAATAGACACGGTGGATGTTAGTCAGAAAGATATTTCCGGTTTTGTGCGTGACATGAACATTGTCCTGAATATGCAGCGTCAATTGAAAATCATCACGCCAGTTCTGCCCCTCATAGCCGTTATCAGGCAGTACCGGGTCGGCAGAAAAGATTTTCAAGCCGTCAAAGTCATTGCGGATACGATCAAGGACAATGATGTTTGGCGCAATAACCAGAAAATTTCGCGCCAGTGTTGAATCCGTTTCATAAAGTTTGTGAAAATAACACCAGGTCAAAATCAGGCTCATCACCTTGGTTTTACCTGCGCCGGTTGCCATTTTGATAACCAGCCGAAGCCAATCTTCGGGAAACATGCTGGCCGATACGCCGCCATGCGCGTCATACCGCATCAGGTCATGTTTATCTTTTGCCCCAACGACCTCGTACAGGTAAATCACGGTTTCTACGGCTTCGCGTTGAGCGAAGTAATAGCGGAAATTAAAGGTCGTTCCATCGGCCTGAGGCAGTAGTTGTTCCATCTGAAACCACCAGCGCAAAAGGGCTTTGCTGGTCGCCGTTGCGCCGTCATACCCGGCGTCGCGCCATGTCTTGACCTGCTGCCTAATATTTTCGACCAAGGGGGGCAAAAGTTTTTGCCTGCCCAGCTCACGGAACAGATCATCGCCGGGAAACCAGCGTATTTCCGGATCAAGGATTTCGTAAGGTGAAGACGGAAAATCTGGATGCAAAGCCATTACACGCTTACCTCGATCACCTTCATTGTGTCATTGCCGAAAATATCGACGACCTTAACGGCGATTTTCCGGCGGCCCTTGGGAACTTCCTTGTAGGCGCTGGTCAGCTCCAGGCTGCGGTCCTTCTTTGTTCGGAAGGACTGCCATTCATTTTCAAAAACGTAATCGCCAGACCAGATTTCTTCCATTTGGCCGGTAGCCTCGTTTTTAACCTGCAAAACCTCTTTCTTGCTTTCGAAGTCATAATCAACCGACCAGTAATCGATCCAGTCCTTCCAGCTTTGGGTCAGCACGTCGCGAGTGACGATGCCCTTCTTATCCTTGGTCACCTTAATGATCTTTCCCTGTTCGATCACGATCTTGCTACCGCCGTTTTTTAGGGATTCTTCCACTTCAGCCAGAATGTCCTGGTTATAGAACACAGAAAAATCCGTCAGCTCTACCGCCACTGTGTTCTTCTTAATGTGAGGTTTAACCTCGATGAAGGAAACGTCATGGAAAACGACCTGGCCCTTTTCAACGGCGCGTTTGTCGAAGACTTCGCGGGGAATGTGCTTCATAGCCAAATCGATGCCCTTGGCCTTCGCCTCGTCCAGGATGTTCGGGAACAGGCCCATTTCAAATTCAAAGGCCAGAATGTCGGCGCGGGTGATGTGCTTCTGCCTACATTCGTTAATCACTTCTTCGACAAACAGGCGCGTAACAGGGAGGTTGACCGGGCCGACCGCAACCATGCGGCCTGCTTTCTTGCCATGGAAAGTAGAAGTCCCTTCTATCGACTCGGCCTTGTAAGATTTCAGGATCAGTTCGACAAACGCCTTTTCCTTGGCTTCAAGCTGCTTCTGTTTTTCCTGATCGCGGAGGGAAGGATTAACGCCGATATAATGTTGACGTTCATATTTTCCAAGGTTCAGGATTTCAAACGCCCGCCAGGATTTATTGGCAGCTTTCAGCTCGCGCTGAACACCGATCATACGTTTTCGTGTAGTGTGAATGGAAAATTTCCCAAGGTCGGAGCCGACCCATTTGCGCCCCAGCTTTTCGGCAACGGCGAGCGTTGTTCCAGATCCAACGAAAAAGTCTGCCACCAAATCTCCCGGCCTGCTTGTCGAGAGAACGATTCTTTCCAATAATGACTCAGGTTTCTGCGTGTCGTATCCTAAACGTTCCTCAGCTTGAGAATTAATTGGCGAGATGTCACTCCAAACAGAACCGATGGTTGCCCCCTTCAAATAAGATTTCTTCTGAGGCATACCATCCTCCCCAAGAACATAGTCATCCATATTTTTATCAATGTATTCTTGTGAAGGCCAATGACGCCCGGAAGGTGGGTCAATAGATCGACCAAAGAAAATTCGCGCTGGACCTTGCCCTTGTCCAGATGCATCACTTAGTCGATAACGACCTTTGTCATCCTCATATTTATATTTAACGGCTTCATATTCTTCCGAGTGTGACACCTCTGGCTTTATAAAGCAGAACTTAGGTGTTTTAGAAAACTGATATATTGCGTCATGAACGAAAGCAAAACGCTTCGCTGTATTATGAGCCGTCGTTCGTTTCCAAATTATTTCGGTAATGTAATTGCCCTTTCCAAAAACCTCATCAAGAACGACTTTCACATACTGACTTACGTTTGGACCAATATGTAGAAAGATGCTTCCATCTTCCGCCAGTAAGTCGCGCATCAGAGACAGGCGCTCATAGATCATCGCAATAAAACTGTCGGCGCCTTTACCCCAGGTATCCCTGTAGGCCAGTTCTTCAAGGACGCTCGGCTGTTTCGTGAAGGTATCATCTCCGATTTCAATATCCATCGAAAAATCAGCGCCAACATCAAACGGCGGATCGATATAGATCAGCTTGATACCACCTTGCTTTTCGATCTCCTCGCGCAGCGGCCCGTTCTTGAGCGATGATAGGATCAGCTTGTTATCACCCCAGATCAGCTTATTGGTCCAGCCCGTTAACTGTCGGCCAGTCGCTGTGTCGAACAGGTCGGTTTGCAACCGCATTTCCTTCTCCGAACGCGGTTCGTCCACCTGTTCAATAGTCTGAAAGGGCAGAACCACGTTACAAACCTCGTTGGTTTTCCCGTTCCAGACCAGTTCGACCTCTCGCTTATCTTCAAAAAGCAGGAATCGGTATTGGTCCGGCAGAGGCTTGCCTTGCTCCAGCAGGCGGGTAATATCCCGGATTTCGTTATCTGTCAGTCGCATTTTCTCTTTAGATTCCTGAAAGTTTCAGTGACCTGAAACGGGAAATTACGGCGTTTCCTTCATAAAAGCAACAATAGGGCAGTTTGGACCGAACATGTGAATCCTCCCATGAATCCCTAGATACTCGCACTCCCGGTAAATGGGACGGGTGTAAGATCCGTTATACGTATACTTGACGCGAAGATGCGGCGTTTCCGGCAGGAGAAACGGCGTCGCCAACGCGATGAATGGTAACAGCGGAAGGCAAGCAATCAGAATTCTGAGCCCCACCCTGAACAGGGCCCGTATACCCCACCCCCAAGAAAAAGATTTGGTAACTCTTCTATAACTGAGAACCTTGGCCTGCTTCATCGCTTCCTCTCCTTCAATATTTCAAACGGACACGTGTTTTTCCTCGAAGCTTGCTGCCGAATAAGGGATTGGCTGCAACCCAGTCCGACCAGGGTTTCACTTCGTGATACCCTGTCTTGATGGCATGGATCGGGGGCAGGTTACGGATGAAGAGAATCGTATCGGTAAACTGCCTCACCTCGTCAGGGGTGAGTAAGCGCCGCGCTTGCTCACTCACGGATTGAATGACCGGATCGTAACGCGTCCGTCCTAAATTGACGTTCACAGCTTTGACCGTCTGTTCGCCCAACATGCGGGAAAATAGTTCGCAACTTTTTGCGCCGCTGGCTCCGAAGATTTGTTTCGCTTCGGTTTGAGACAGTAAGGTTTCTAAACTTTCTCGTCCATAGACCCTGGCGTATTCTTCGAGCTCCTGGATCACAAACCAGACTCGAATTCCAAATTCCCGTAGGCCCGTCAGGGAATTTGAAAGATTTTCTATGCGGAAGTTTGTCGCTTCATCAAGCAAAAAGAAGACCGGTTTCGTATTTTGGCAGCGGGTCAGTTCGGTGATTGCGGCCCATCCCATGAGTCCCATCCAAGGTGCGAATACCTTCATCTTCGTTGGGTCAGCGATCAGGTACACGGTGGCTGGGCACTCTTTCAGGTCTTTAAAGCGAAAGTCGCACGTGCTGGTGCTTTCCGCCAGCCAGCCGCTTGAAGAAAACGCTGAGAGCGCTTGAACGGCCCCTTCCAGGAAGCTATCTACCTGGCGCGTATCCTGGGCGGTCAGTTTGTAGTGAAGCTCTGCGGCCATATCGGCAAGCTCTCCATTCAAAATGGGGGAAGCCATGGCCACCTCGCAGACCTCGATCAGTTGCTTGACGTTGCGCAGCAAACTGAGCACCTCGCTTAATACGGCCTTACCTGCTCCATGAAATGTGATTAAATAGACGAGAATTAACACCAGTATTTTCCTGCTGCCGTTTCTAAAGAATGTATTTTCCGTTGTCCCAGCTGGTTCAGGACAGAGTTGTAAGGCGATAGCGTGCGAGTCGGCGATGAGGTCTTTATTTCTTTCTGGCATCATCCAATCATCAAGAAGGATTTGAAGAGGGTTGAAACGAGCCGGTGTACCAAGCTGGTCCGTATACAAATGCGCGGGATTCACGCTAAATACCTGCTGACGATGTTGTTTCTCCCGCAGGGATTTAGTCATCACTGCGAGCGTCCCTTTGAAATCGCTCACGATCATTGGAAGGGGGGAATGACATAAAGCCGGAATGGAAAATGCGATGGTCTTGCCTGATCCCGCAGGGGCAAGCGTGAGTCCATGAATTTCGCCGTCGAAAAACAGCGGGCGTCCCCCGGTATCGCATCCCAGGAACACGCCGGACGTGTTGAATAATCCGGCGCGTTTAAGTTCCTTGCTCGTAGCCCAGGACGCTGAGCCGCGCTGTGTCGTCGCCTCCATCGCATCGCGTCGCATCAGAATATTTCGCAAGCGTACGAGCGCTATGCCCAGCGCCTTGAACCCTGCTACCAATGCAAGAAATCCCAGACCATAGGTAACCACCGGCAGAGCCTGAAGTTTCAGGCTCTGCCAGACTCCCCATCCAAATAGACCGCTAAAGACGAGTTGCAAAAGAAGAGATTCCTGTCGTTGTGATGGACCGTACATGGAAAATCCTTCCTTATCGCTGACTGACGACAGTGGAGGAGGAGCGAACCCCGAGAACCTCCATCGGATCAATCACGAGCCACGCGGGATTGTTCGCCTGACGAGCCGTGAGAGTTTCCTGCCTTCCCACCCCGCCGTTACCCTCCTGCGCCAAGACATGGAACGGCATGGCATATGTCTGGCCATTCAATGAAATTCGGACTTCGCCTTTCACTCCGCCTGGTGAGCTGCCATTGTAGAAATTCACTGCCAGCAGCAAATGGTTCAGATCGACCGGCACGTGATAGGCCAGCGTCTCATAGCCATTGGCGCTCCGTGGCGAGCTCCTAAAATCTTTGAAATACTGGCCGTCTTTTGTTTGCGTGCGGAGAAACCACAAGGGCGTCGCCCCCGGCGCGTGCTGTCCGTACAAATCAAGGTCGCAGCCGCCACACTCCCAAGTGATTCCCACCTCGACGTTGGAGACGCGCCGCACTGCCTCGGCTGACAACGGCGCGGTGCTGACCGGGCGCTCATAGATGGACGTTTGCCGCCTGACGGTCGGAGGCCTCATCAAGATCATTTCAAGTTTGTCCGTAGGCTCTACTTTATAGTCATGTTTGGGTGAGGCGGCGTTGGATTTGACCCGCTGAAATAACGTAGGCAAGTCGTGCGTAAAGCTTGAGAGCTGTCCGCCCTGGCCTTCCACGAATAGCGTCCAGAAGCGCTGCACGAAGTATGAGTGGTGATCATCTTGTTTCCAATTGTCCAGAAACGCGATGTGAACGCGGCGCTTCGCTAGTAATGAGTCCTGCCCTTTGATCCCGTAGGGCGTGACATTGCGAGCCTTCGTCAAATGTCCATCGCCAGGGATATGGTTCGGGCGCATGCTGAATGGTTGGTCCTTGGGATCGTCATAGAGTGGGCTTCCCAGCAGAATCACGTCGGAGTCCTGCATCACCGGATAATCCTGCCCAATAAACCGCAAGGCCTGAGGTATGCGGATGGCTCCAATGACCGAGGGTTCGCCATCCCCATCAGGTCTCTTTGCCGTCCGTGCGAATTGAATCATCGCGGCCACGACCTGCCGGTTGGCCTGAACCTTGGCCTTGGGCTGGCGGTAGACAGCCTTGTCAGGGACAGCAAAGATCCCGAGAGTTTGCACGTGGTAGGCATCGAAGAGCATGCAGCGATCACCTGGCTCAAGACTCTCCGCCAGGAATTCTACAAGCGATTTGATTTGTTTCTCCGCAACGTCTGCATTCTGATAGGGAGAAAGCCCAATCGCCATATCGCGAGCCGGTGCTTGGTTTGCCATCCCGAACAGCGTAAGTAGCAACAATATAGAAACTGAGAGTCCCTTCATTGGAGTCCTCCTTGGTAAGAAGTCATTTTGCTGAGTTCTTCGTAACGGCTCCTCGCCCCAACAAACACCGCCACCCGTTCGTTGACATACAGGCCACGCATGGCCTTGAGCTGAGCCAACCGGCCCCATGCCCGTTGCCGCGCTAGAGCTGCTTCATAGCGAGCTCTCGCTTGCGCGATGAGTTGATCGAGCTTTCCCGCCTCCGGGTTAGGGATGGTGGTATCCTGGGAATACCGGCTATGGATATGGCTCGCCACGAGCGCTAAGAAAGCTCCGCAAAAGAGTTCCGCCAGGAGCTGGATGGCTGTGTACCAGATGGCTGTCTGATCGGTCGGATCGTTCAGCGTGGCGGCAAAGAGTGTGTCATCACCGATTTGAAATTGGAGGGCGAAGAGCCAGGCCCAGATCACCAAAAACACAAAGGTGAGTGTCGCAATGAGTTTGTTGTATTGTTGCCGGTGGCGATCACTCTGTAGCAATTCGGGGAAGGAGTGCAGAGCGATTGATCCAGAAGGAAGCAAACAAGAAAGCAGCATCGCCAAAAGCGGATGCTCCAAGAAGATGGGTATGGCCTCCGCTTGAATCGCGCTGTATGTATTGCCCGCTCCGGCAGCGAGTACGATCATCATGAAGATCAGCGAGCTGCCGAAGGTCGCTTGATCTTTGAGCGTCCATTGAGCAAATAAACAGCGCTGTCTGTCACCGGGTGGAACGATCAAATAGGATGGGGTCGCTCGCCTCTGTTCTTCGAGCGCGTGTAGTTCGTCTAACATGACCGCTGCCCGCTCATCTTTTGCTGGACACTCTCGCTGTAAAACCTCCATCTCCGACGCGTGCTTAGCGTCAAACTCTTGTCCGGCGTGCTCCGTAACTCGCCTGATCGCTTCTTCCCTATCGGGATAGGCGAGCATGGACCGACTAAATCTTTCGTCGGATGGTGGCAATAGCTCTCTAATTCCATCAACATGACCGTTCTTCTCAGGCTGAACCAGCGTGTTCATTTTCATTAGCACCCCCTTGAACAAATGAAGTGTCCATCAATCCGTGCCGCGACAATAACTCAACCGCCGAACCGTCCCGGGAAAGACGGTTCGGCGTGCCTTTCGGATCACCAGCCCAGGGGGGTGTGCAGATAGCTACAGCGCGGGGTTTTGGTTCCCCTCGAATATTTGGCGACGGTACACTGCACCAATAACTCGACAGCCTGGAGCTTGGGTAAACATCGGCACATGTAGCGGGGACGAGCACCGGTCGCGTCTGCTTTGCGAAAATTCGAAACCCAGCGTCGTCCGCTTTCGTTCTCGTCAGGAAAGATTTCAAAAATGAACGGGATGTCGTAGATCTTGCCGCTCGGGTATCTGAAGTGGATGCCAAGGTATTCCGCGTCACGGTAGAGTTCTTCGATGGCGGTAATGAGTCCGGCGCTCGACAGGTGGGTAAGAGAAAGCACAGTTGTCCAAAGCCATAAATAGCATTCTGGACAAACAAGTTGAGCAGGAGTGGCAAGGAAAATAGTTTCGTTCCGAGATCGACCTCCCATGTTCCGCACCTCCCTTTGAGTTAATGAACATTTCCTAGAATTGGTGGCGCGGACACTACACGATCCTCTCGCTGAGATTGGCCGTTCGAACATGAATCTTTTTGTGCGCGGTTGTGCCGATTCTTGACACCTTGTGCGGACTTGTGCTGAATCCCTGGATGACAGCAGAGACCTTGGAAAGTCGATTACACAAGAAATTCGGGCCGTATACGGGGGATATGCCGTTTAGCCGACAAATTCCTCATTTTCTTGGGTATTCCCTGAGGTTGCACGCAGTCTGGCAGCTAAGCGCGGGAAGGTTTGGTGAACGTTTCATCCTGTCGGACCGTCTTAGGGACGGAGGGCCTCGGCGTAAAACCTATTCGCGCATGGAGATGGATGGTCTCAATTTTTCGAAGGCGATCTTAACTACCGCGACCTTTTCATGGTCCAATCTCAGGCTAGCCAGTTTTGCGGGCGCAGAACTGAAGGACGTTGTTTTTGAGGCGTGTGATCTCGAAGGAACAGACTTTACAGGAGCCACCTTTGATAACGTAACCTTCAAAGATTGCCTAGATTTGGAGAATGCATTTTTAGCCGACGTGCGGTATATTCCCACTCCGCATCAGCATCAAGATCATGAACCGTCTGTTTCATAGATAGAGTTCTCCATCAAGTATGAATACGTCTCAGCGTCCTGCAGCTCCAACCGTAGAGCAGGTCAATTCTCGGGTCAGCGACATCTGTAGCTACTTGGACCCATCCGATGAGCGAGAACTGTTTTGGTACTTAATTCATCGCGCCAGAGAACCTTCTGTGAAAATGGTAAAGGTTTATAAGGTGGCAATGGAATATTTGGCATGGCGCGAGGCTGGAGGTGCGGCTTTAGGGACACTTAGTGTCAAAGATCGCTATTCTCCTGAAACTTTACCTGATCCAAAGAAAGGGGAGAGCGAAGCCGTTAAGGCTCGAACGTCAGCCAGGGAACTTCGAGCAAAACTCTGGAGTTATTACCAAACAAATTTCGGAATGCACCTTAGTAAAGACCGTCTCCGTGATCCGCACCCAAGGGAGGTCAGTGCGGGGAAAGCAGAATGGATTCTCTATATCGAAATCCCTCTAGGTGATGGGTATAGGCCCATTATCGAATGGAGAACGGCGGCAATCATCCAAACAATCGAGTTGGCCGAGGATAGAATAGATTTTGAATGCATAGGCACCAATTTGCAGGCCATGCAATATCTCGCGAAGCACATTCCACTCGCTCAAAAAATTGAAGATACAGCAATTCGCTGGGATGCCAACAACATGCCTTACGCGGGGCTGGATGAATTCAAAGCGGGGCTGAAGCAGAGCAAGGCAACCTACGTGCTCATTACAGGACCAGTAAAGTATAAAGATTACATGGAGGTGTTAAAAGAAATCTTTTGGGACAAATCAGGACAGGGAGCATTATTTAAATGCTTTCGCCTTGACCGGACTGTCCCGATCATGAATTTCACTATCCTATATTACCCAGACAAGTCTTCAGAAGTACTATATGGGTACGGCATACAGCAGGGGAAAAATTCCGTTGAGAGCACGACGGTTTTCAGATCGAATCATCCGGACCTCGTGAAAGAATATAAGCGATTGTTCAAGGCATTGCGCGATCATCCCTCTTCAAACCAAATCAGTGTGCATGACCCAGATTTTGTTGATTCTGACGAAAGCGAAAGCGACGTTTCGGCTACAGTTGAAAATTTTCGTCAGCTTTCCATCGAGAACTTAGTGAGGAAGGAGCCAACGGGGCAAATTAATGTTTGCGTCACGTGTTCCGACGAAATTGGTCCGCTCGCAGGAATATTGAAAGATTATTTAAGCGCGACAGCGCCCATAAAGATATTATTATCACATCCCGACTCTTCATTTCTCTCATGGCGAGAAAAGTCACTTACCAGAAACCTGAAGAAACTAGTCAGATCAAATCTGTACTCTTTGCAGCAGCTCTTCCCAAGGAGTCATTGTGAGGTGAAGTTAACTGATAGGGTTATGCCTGTAATGTTGGTCCAGATCGGCAGTACCATTATCTTCAGTCCATTTTGGAATGGGACGGCAGCGGCTACGTCTCCTCAATTCACCGTCCGTGCAAATTCCAAGACTGGGAGTTTTCTGAAAGAGAACTTCGATGAGTTATGGATCGATGAGTATAGTTTGTCGGTGGGGTTGTCCGCAGAAAACTTAGTGATACCTCCTCTTCCTCAAAATCCAAATTACTACATAAGCTCCCATACGGGGGTTTCAGTCAGAAAAGCACATCCAGACGATGCGGAGACGGTTTGTGTCATTGCCGCAAGTCGTTCCAGAGAAGCCAGATTGAAAGCTCAGATATCCGAACGCCGATTAGCACGGGAGGGGTTTCTTTTCTATCCTCTGACCAGAGATCAGTATCGGGAACGAATCTCAGGGTCAGATCATTTCTGGGTCGCTGAAAGGGATGGAAAGATTGTTGCGTATTGCATGGCCTATACCTTCGCTGAGTTAGGCTCGTTTACCTTTCTTACGGACAACGATCACTCGGTGCTAGATTACTTCCGCAGTTGGGGATGCGAGCCAGGTTGCGTATACTTCGCCCAGGCAGCCACAATACTGAGTCATGAGGCCCGAGGGGCAATGGCAGAGTTGGCTGTGTGTCTCCCCAAGTATGCCGTCGAGAGAGGAGTGCCAGCTATCCTGTGTGAGATTTCGTTACAACCGAGAAATGACGCCTCACTTGCTGCTGCAAACAGGACTGGGTTCCGAATGGTAGCAACAAGGACGAAGAATAACCCTGCCGAAAAGAAGGATCGCGTCTCAGGGACATTTATGCGAATTCTCGAAGACAAGGCATGGCGGTAGATCGCTGCTACATGTTCAAGACGAGTTTGTGTCTATCGCTGAAATACCCCCTTCCGTGCGTGCGTTTTCTGATTGATTGTCTCTCGCAGCCGCTTTAATTCCTGCGCCAGGTTCTTCCGTGAATATCCAAACTGCGTGGCAATTTCGGCGACCGTGACTTCCCCCGCCTCAATTGGTGAATGTGCCAAAACAACTTCCCCCAGAATAGGTTTGCGTGGCTTGCCAATACGCTCACCAGGTAGCCTGGCCGCTGCACTCCCTTCCCCGCTCAGGGTTTACAGTTCAATTTGAGAGAACGCGTCCATGACGGCAAATATCAGCTCTCCGGAGGGGGAAGCCGTGCGCCCGTTAAGTTTTGATTAACCGCTTACCCTGAAACCCGCAGAAATCCGCCATTTTTAACCCTTCATTAAATTCATGATTGTATTCTGTAAGTAGATGCGGCCTACGGGTGTATGCACATCGTTTCGATGAATTAGGTTTCGTAGCAGCCCCGTCTCGCCCGTTTCCCAGCAGGACGCTGGAAACCTGATAAAGAAATACTCGATAGTTTTTCAAGCCCAGTTGGTTAGCCACTGCTTGGTGAAACACGATGCCTCTAGACATTGAGAAATATAGACACTACGTGGCCGGGTTCGATTTGTCTCCCGAGGAGCAAGCGGAGCTTATCCGCAACGTCTGGATGGTCCTGGAGAGTTTTGTCGATCAGGCCTATGGACGGCATCCCCACCAGCACCGCCGCCGGGACCTGCAATTTAAGGATTTACAGGACCCGATTGACCTCCTAGAATCGAACATGAGCTATCTTCCGGATGAAACGCCGCGCCCCAAACCTGACCACTGAGAGATTGAGGCCCCGCATGAAAAACAATTCCAGATCGCGCAATGAATGGGAACCACAACAGGGTTCCAAAGCAGTCATTTATGCACGTGTGTCCAGCGCCGCACAGGTGAAGAAAGGCGACGGGCTGGGCTCTCAGGAAACCAGATGCCGCCAGCTTGCCCAAAACAAGGGCTATGAGGTCGTCAAAGTGTTCCGGGATGAAGGAGCCTCGGGAGGCATGATAGACCGTCCTGGCATGCAAGAGATGCTGAAATTTCTAAAGGCTCAAAAGCGAGACCAGTATGTCATATTGATCGATGATATTAGTAGGCTCGCCCGGGGCTTAGAAGCCCATATTCACCTACGCACGCTGATTAGCGGCGTCGGGGCGAAGCTCGCTTCCCCATCCATTGAGTTCGGCGAAGATTCCGACAGCATGCTTGTCGAGAACCTATTAGCAAGCGTTTCCCAACACCAGCGGCAAAAGAACGCCGAGCAGACCAAGAACCGCATGAAGGCGCGGGTGATGAACGGATACTGGTGCTTCTGTCCTCCCGTAGGAATGAAGTTTACACATGTGCCCGGTCATGTTGGGAAAGTACTGGTGCCCGATGAACCGACGGCATCCGTAGTTCGAGAAGCTTTAGAGGGCTATGCTTCAGGGCGCTTCGAGACCCAAAATGAAGTGCGATTGTACCTCGAAAAATCCCCTCACTATCCTAAGAGCAAGGCTGGAACGGTCTATTTCCAGGAGGTCGCCAACCTGCTTGGAAAGGTACTCTACGCAGGGCTAATGAATGTGCCGGAATGGGGCCTGCATCTTCATCCTGCCAAACACGAGCCGTTGATTAGTTTTGAGACCTATCAAGCCATTCAAGACCGGCTACAGGGCACTGCCAAGGCTCCGGCCCGGAAAGACCTTCACGATGATTTTCCTCTCCGGGGCTTCATCACGTGTTCCGCCTGTTCTATGCCTATGACTGCATGCTGGTCTGCGGGTCGTCACTCGAAGTACCCTTACTATCTCTGCCGAACCAAAGGCTGCCCCGATTATAAGAAATCCATAAGAAAAGAAATCTTGGAGCGAGATTTCGAAATCCTCCTGGGCCAGCTCCGTCCCACGCCCAATCTGTTTCATATGGCCAGTGATATGTTCAAAGAGTTGTGGGAAGATCGAAAGCGTCTGTCGGGTAACGAAACCCAGGCCATGAAGACGCAGCTTCTTGTGTTGGATGAGCGCACGGAAAAGCTTCTCAACCGGCTGATTGAGACCGATAACCGCACTGCTATTCAAAAATACGAAAACGAAGTGACCCGGCTGGAGGAAGAAAAACTCCTGATTAGAGAGAAAATCCAGAAATGCGGTCGCCCGTTGGAACCCTTCGAGGATTGTTTTCGAACCGCCATGACCTTTTTAGCAAACCCTTGTCATTATTGGAGTTCTGACCGCCTGGAAGATAAGAGAATGGTCCTCCGACTGGTGTTTGCCAAGAGATTGGCCTACCACCGTAAGGAAGGATTTCGAACCGCTAAAAACGAAGAATTATCTTTGCCCTTCAGATACTTAAAAAATTTCAAGACCTGCAAGTATGAAATGGTGCGCCCGGCTGGAATCGAACCAGCGACCCTCAGCTTAGAAGGCTGATGCTCTATCCGACTGAGCTACGGGCGCGTTCTGAGAGGAAAGCGTGGTGATATCAAGGCAACGATCAAGCTGAGTACTCTACACTCAGCACTAACTTAAAACTAGTCTGAATCGTAAGCCAGGGTTCCGTCAAGTAGGAGCCAGTCGCCTCTCTCAAGCATGCCCCAAATCGGATGAGATACAGGCATGAATCTTCTCCGGTCCATATCACTTCTTTTCTTTTGAACCCTCAGACAACAGTCCTGTTTGCGCGGAGAAGACGATAACCGCGCTCACATCCTACTTTTTCAGGTGGAAACCTGAAAGAGTCCGACCTTTGTGAATGGTGCTTAGCGATTTAGATAACACATAGCACGCGTCACAGACGTTCGTACTCCATGTGTTACCGATGTGAATCAGTTTTGATTCAGATGTGTATCGGTTTTGATTCATACCTCTCTGTCCCTTCGTGCTCAATATCGAAATCTCCACTGATCCCACACCGCGCAACGTGTCGTGCTGCATAAGTGTTTACAGTGGAGTGTACTGACATGATTTATCAGCGCGCCACTGGCACAGGATTTGCTCCCACTCCTACAAGCAGAGTGGCAACCAGCATAGAGCTCGTGCTGAGCAACTCAGTAGAGACAGTTCGGCTGATTCAGCCGACAATCCATTCACTACCTAAAAGGAGACAAGAGATGAAGAAGGCGTACAGATGGTTTCAAATCGGTTCCGGGCTTGTGCTTTTTGTGGCGGTTACCGTCATGGCGGGATCTGAGAAGCTTGAGGCCGCGCATCCATGCCCGGTTATTGTTACAACAAAACATTGCCATCAGTCCGGTCACTGCGTGTGCCCAGCAGGGTACACCGTGCATGTGCATTCCTAATTAGCCTTCCAAGTTAGAACCTATCTCAAAACGCCACTTTCTATTTTGAGATAGGTTCTCTCACTCCACAGCCGCTACCATCAGCGATCCCCTCCTCTTCGTAGAACAGCCATTGGTCTCTCTCTGAACGACTACTCGCCGATGCCACTATGGTGGTCAAAGCCATCACAATCTCGTTTTTGAGTGGCCGTCGCCTTCGGTGGAAGCATCAGGGGCACAACCTCCCATATCATATGCCAAGCAAGTTTTTCATCGAGGTCCAAAACCCCTGATTGCAGGATACTCGCAGAACGCTTTATAGTTCCCTCATGTTTCGATTACTCAAGCCCTTCATTAGAAATCGTTCAGGATCGGTTATCGCTCCGCTGTTGTGTGTAGTGTTCGTGACCTCACCAGCTCTCTCTCAGGGAACCACAACCATCACTCCTACAACGGGGCCCGGTGATCTTGGAACCACGGCCACACAACCCAGATTACTGGAGGGATCCGGCCTGGCAATGGAACAAACCTCTTTCACAGTTTCAATCAATTTAGTATTGGACCTGGCGATACGGCACAGTTTCAGAATACGACTCCGACGCTCACAACCATCAACATTCTGAGTCGGGTCACTGGGGGAACTCCGTCGAGCCTTTCTGGCACCATTAATACCATGAGTTACCCTGGTGCAAACTTTTTCCTGATGAATCCAGCCGGTATTGTCATTGGACCCACCGCGACGTTAAACGTGAGCGGCTCGGTCGCCTTTACCACCGCAGACTATCTACGACTCGCAGAGAGTCACGGCTCAAATTCAGGAATCTTCCACTCAGCCTCCACGGAGACAAGCCTCTTGACCAGTGCTCCTGTCGCCGCCTTCGGATTTCTGAATTCCAATCCGGCAGCCATCGCTGTTCAAGGGAGTACATTAACCGTTCAGCCCGGTGAGTCTATTTCCCTCCTTGGTGGCAACCACGGCTTCACGTCTACCAACCCACATACAGGTACCACCACCGCTGTGCCGGACGGGGTGACTGTAACCGGCGGACAGCTTGTCGCGCCGGATGGCCAGGTCCATATCGCCAGCGTCGCGTCACAGGGAGAAATTCTCGCAACGAACTTCACCGAGACAGGCAATATCAATGGTCACACGTTCACGACATTGGGCGCCCTTCAGATCTCGCAACAATCGAGCATCGACATCCGTGGTGAGAGTGGCGGCTCAATCCGTATTCGAGGCGGTCACCTGGTAATCGATTCCTCACAGCTCTCCTCAACGGCGGGACAGATTTCCGTTGATACGGCTTCAGTTCACATCACCAATTCCTCTGAAGTAAAGACCGAAACAACAACAGCGGCAAACGCTGGTCATATTACGTTGAACACGCAAGGAGACATCGCACTAGACTCTGACGCTCTTATTATTTCCTCATCAAGAGGCGCTTCTGGCCACGCTGGAGATATCACGCTCCAGAGCCACCAGGGGAACATCACTCTTGTACAATTGTCTTCTGTGACAACCCAATCACAAATGAGCAGCGGGAACACCGGCTCCATCAGCATAGACGCGCCACAGGGAGACATTCGTGCAAATGACTCATACGTCTACACCTCATCCCAAGGAACGGGAAGGCTTGGAGGAATCCAGATCACAGCCAACAATCTACTCCTGCAAAACAGTGCGTCGATTTTGGGCAATAATTTGAGCACGCTGCACGTTGCTGAGCCCATTACCATTACAACGACCGGTCGTCTCAACCTCACGGGGGGTGCAATTATTGAAACCGGCACCGCTGGCCCGGCCAAAGCGGCAGACTTAACTATCAGGAGTCGTGAGGTGGTGCTCAGTGAGTCCAGCATGCTCATCACCAGCACGATCAGCGCCGGCGATGCAGGACGACTCAGTCTCTTCACAGACAATCTGCAACTGACGGATGGAGCAAGACTTTCCAGTGGCAGCCTTGTTGACCCCGTCACAGGAGCAAGCCCAGTCGGCCGTGGTGGAGCCATCAGCATCGAAGGGCTCAACAATCCGGGCGCTGCGGTACAGATTGATGGAGGAGGAAGCGGCATCTTTACCGATACGCAAGGGAGCGGCGCAGCCGGTGATATTTTTGTGGAGGCCTCCTCGCTGATACTGAAGAATGGCGGGACCATTTCCGCAAAAACAACTGGCACGAGCCATACTGCCACTGGTGGCTCCATCACCATAACGACAACCGATCAAGCCGCTCTGAGCGACCGCGCCTCGATCACCGCCAGCAGCACCGGGACAACTGCGGGAAATGCCGGAACCATCTCGCTCAATGCCGGTCGACAATTACGACTACACGATCACGCCTTCATCACAACGGCGACCGAATCGGCGCAGGCAAATGGTGGCAACATCGAGATCCAAGCCATTGACCTCGTCCGTCTCGTCAATAAGAGCGAGATCAGCACGTCTGTGAAAGGAGCCAAAGGGAGCGGCGGGAACATCTTCATCGATCCGCAGCTGGTCATCGTACAGGGAAGCGCCGTCACCGCTCAGGCAGTCGACGGTGCCGGAGGAAACATGACGTTCGTGACACCCCTGTTCTTGGCTGATTCCGCCAGTGTCGTGAGTGCTTCATCGCAACGCGGCCCGAGCGGCACCGTGACGATTCAATCGCCGACTTCGAACATCAGCGGCACGGTGGGGCAACTCCCGGCTCAACCAAGCCCGCCTCAAGTCCTGTTACAAAATCGCTGTACCTCTTTAGCTGGGGGTGAACAGAGCACCTTTCTTCTTTCATGGCGCGGTGCACTTCCCATTGAACCAGGCGGATGGCTCAGCAGTCCGGTATCGATGGAGCATTGGACCGGAGTGGAATCGGAACATGCCTCTGGAGTCATGGTACAAAGCCGTCGGTTGATACCGACACCACACATGACTTCATCAAACCACACGACACCAGTACTCTCGCTCCGACAATTGACCCCGCCTGGATTTTTGGTTAGGACATTTGCGGCTGAGGCGACAGGCTGTCCCTCATGATGGGCTGCGCTGCTGGGTCGGCGCGCTACAATCGGCGTCGTCATCGCATCGCAATCTGGATATCCATAAGTCTAGCCACGATGATCATGACGGCATCCAATCCATTATGGGGGCAGGTACTTCCTCCAGTCTTTGACCCGACGCTCAGATCCGGAGAGCCTTCCGGCCCGCTCAAGAGGAAATTCGTACCGCCCTCGATGCCTCCACCTAGCCCGGTGCTTCCCTCAGTGCCCACAACTCCGCCGCAGGGCGAGACACAGTCTCAACTGAGTCAGATCCACGTCTTGGTTAAATCCATACGGGTGACAGGAAATACCGTCTTTTCTGACGCAGAGATTGAGGCCGTCACGAATCCATACCAGAACCAGGTCCTCACCACCGAAGATTTGGAGCGACTGCGACTGGCACTCACGCTCTTGTATGTAAACAAGGGCTACATTACCTCCGGCGCCATCATTCCTGATCAGGACGTTGTCGATGGGGTAATTCAGATCCAGATCATTGAAGGTGCCCTGTCGAGGATTGAGATCGAGGGCACCACCTGGTTCAGCCGAAGCACGCTCAGCGACCGACTGATGATCGGAGCCGGTCCTCCGCTTCAGATGGAACCGCTGCAGACACGATTACAATTCCTGCAACAGGATCCTCGGATTGACCGGATTCATGCGGACCTACGTCCAGGCGAGCGCCGTGGTGAAAGTATCCTCCACGTCAATATCAAAGAGCATAATCCCTGGAAGATGTGGGCCGAGTTCAGCAACTATCAGACGCCGGCCGTCGGAGCTGAGCGCGGCTTGCTGACGGTCGCCCATCACAACGTAACCGGGCATGGCGACCCCCTCAGTATCACGTATGGAGGCTCACGTGGCGTCCACCCGATCATTGATGTAGCGTACACACTTCCAATCAATCGCTACGACACGACCTTCACCGTTTCCTATCGCCGGAATGATTTCGTCGTCGTTGAAAGCCAATTTCGCGTGCTTGATCTGAACTCCACATCTGAAATCATTGGCTTTACGCTCCGACACCCGCTCTACCGAACCCTAACCGACGAACTCGCCCTGGCGGTCACTGGTGAGCGCCTGCACAACAAGGTCACATCGATCTTCGACAGCCCTGGCTCTCCTTCACCCTTCATCAACGGTTCATCGGACACCGGCGTCAGTGCCGTCAGCGCCCTCCGCTTTGTGCAGGAATATGTGCATCGCACCCAGACGTCGGTCATCGCGGCACGGTCTCGATTTTCAATTGGGCTCGACGTCTTAAATGCGACGACCAATTCCGGTATGTCTTCAACCGGGTTGCCGCTACCCGACGGACGCTTCTTTTCCTGGTTGGGACAACTCCAAGGGGTTCGGCGTTTCGATGACTGGTGGGGCATGCAGCTCTTGGGACAATTGAATCTCCAGTTGGCCAATGATCGCCTCTTTCCATTGGAGCAGATTCCCCTTGGCGGGCGGTTCAGCGTCCGCGGCTATCGTGAAAATACGCTGATTCGCGACAACGGCTTTCTCTTCTCCATCGAATCTCGCTTTCCCCTGCTCCGCTATGCCAGCGGTGAGCCCCTCCTGCAATTTGCTCAATTCATCGACGTCGGGCGCGCCTGGCAGACTAAGGGGAAAACGGATGATCCGCAGACCTTGGCGAGTATCGGCTTGGGACTACGCTGGATGGTCCTACCGAAGGACCGGGCGCGGTTTGAACTCTATTGGGGTGTGCCGCTCAATCATGTCCCACACCCAGCCGGCAACCTCCAGGATCATGGCATCCATCTTCAGGCGGTCGTCCAGATCCTTTGACAAAAGGCTTCATGTTGATCCCCTCGCGATTGTTTCTTCCTGTCATTCAATGCGCCATATGCTACGCGTTGTTGATGGCACTCCCGTGGCTTACCGCGACACCATCGGAATCCCATGAGCTGCTCTCCCCTGCCGGCTCGTCGATGAAAGCAGGCAGTCTGGCCTTTGAACAAGGAGCCTTCGGTGATGCCCTTTCTCATTGGAAACAGGCGGCTGAAATCTACAAAGGTTTCGGAAATGTCCCTGGACAGATTGAGGCTCTGGTGCTTTCATCTCAGGCCTCCTTGGGGTTAGGGCAATCCAAACAGGCGCTTCAGTCTCTGGAACTCGCACTCGGGCTGGCACAAAAGAGCGGCGACCCTCTGGTCGAAGCCCCTATTTGGGGACATCTCGGACGAGCCTACCTAGCGCTGCGTCAGCTACCCCAAGCATCGGAGTTTCTCCGGCAAGCGTCATCCTTCGCGCACAAGCAGAATTCTTCACCGCTCCTTGCAGTCACGCTGAACGATCTCGGCATCCTCATGGTCCTGCAACACCAAAATGAGAAGGCCCTTGATGCGTTTCAAGCGAGCATGACCCATGCTCAGAGCGCCGGCCTTTCTCTTCTCGCAGCCACGGCCCGCACAAATGCGGCACGCACATTATTGCGACTCAATCAACCGACGGAGAGCCGCCTCGCCCTTGACGCAGCACTCGATCAATTGAAGAACCTAACCCCGACTTCCCGCAATACGTCGCTTGGGCTGATCGGCATCGCCTTGGCCTACCAACGACTGCTGCCTCACCTACCCCAAGCACGTAACCCCCTCATATTGCGAACTGCAGGCGTACTCAAGCAAGCGGCCACCATCGCAGAACAGCAAGGAGACAAGCGAACCTTGTCGTATGCCCTCGGATATCTTGGACATCTCTACGAAATAGAGTTTCGCATGGATGACGCATTGCAGCTCACCAGGCGTGCTCTGTTCATCGCGCAATCGGTGGATGCGCCGGAATCTCTCTATCGCTGGCAATGGCAATTGGGGCGCCAGCTGGCAGCGACAGGGCAGCTGGACCAAGCAATCGCCGCATACCGTCAAGCAACCATGACACTTCAACCCATTCGTATTGAGGTGGCACAAGCTTCCTCCGACGGTCCATTCGACGGCCAGGATACGGTCAAGCCCCTATTCTTTGAGCTCGCCGACTTACTATTGCAGCGCGCCTCCCTTGGTGACGAGAACAGCGCGGTCGACAGCGACCTATTTGCCGCACGGGATGCCATCGAGGCTTATAAATCAGCTGAGCTGCGGGACTATTTCAAGGACGACTGTGTCGACGCAGTACGATCGAGGCTGACGACGTTCGATCGATTATCGCCGGACACAGCGGTCATCTATCCCATCATGTTCAGTTCCCGGCTGGAACTACTCATGAGTTTGCCGACCGGTCTAAAGCGCATTGCGGTGCCGGTGACGGCCGAGCAGCTGACCCAGGAAATCCGCGTCTTCCGTCGCCTGGTAGAAAAACGCACCACACGCGAATACTTACCTCATGCGCAACAACTCTACAACTGGCTCATCCGTCCGCTCGAAGCTGATGTTTCACGGTCAGCCATTACGACGCTGGTCTTCGTCCCAGACAGCGCCCTGCGGACCATCCCGTTGGCGGCACTCCACGATGGTTCAACATTTCTGATCAACAAGTTCGCCCTGGCCATGACCCCTGGCCTTACGTTGACCGATCCACGGCCACTCAATCGTGAGAAGCTCCGATTCCTCACGGCCGGACTCACCAAATCCGTGCAAGGATTCCCTCCCCTTCCCCATGTCGCGGACGAAATCCAAGCCATTCAACAACTCTACAAGAGTGACCAACTGATGGACAATGCGTTCCAGATCTCTAGACTGGAACGAGAATTGCGCGAGGAACGGTACGGAGGCCTACACATCGGCACACACGGTCAGTTTTCAACCGACGTCAACGATTCATTCCTCCTGACCTTTGATGGGAGATTGACGATGCAGACCCTCGAGCAACTAATCGGTCTTTTTCGGTTCAGGCAAGACCCCCTTGAACTGTTGACCTTGAGTGCCTGTCAAACCGGTATCGGCGATGATCGGGCCGCCCTGGGCTTGGCTGGTGTGGCGTTAAAGGCCGGTGCCAGGAGCGCGTTAGCCACACTCTGGTTCATCAATGACGAAGCGTCGGCAACCTTGATTGCTGAGTTTTATCGGCAGTTGCGCAATCCTGCTGTCTCAAAAGCGGTGGCCCTCCAACGCGCCCAAGTTAGACTCGTGAATGACCGAGTCTATGGACATCCGGCCTACTGGTCACCGTTTCTGTTGATGAATAACTGGCTCTGATCAGAGGTGTCACGACTCGACGGTTTATACCAGACATCGATGAGAGCTGGGAAGGAGCAGATATGAACAAGCGACACAACCATTTTGTGACTGGTCTTACCCTCGCCATCGGTAGTTTGGCCTTTACCACATTCGGAGGAGCAGCGGAGAGCCCGCTAGCGCCACAAAGTGAGCAGCACGAAGCTGGACAACTACCGATCTATACACCACCCAAGAAACTCCAACCTCGTGCCCGTGTCGGCGGCACGTTGCGTGGCACCGACGGCGCGGAAGTCGAAATCGTCGCGCTGGTACCAGACCATGTGGGTCTCACGGTCAAGCAAACACCGACGCTGAATTGGTTCCTTTCAAAACCGACACCTCACCCGTTGAAATTCACGATCAACGACGATAGAAAAGTGCGCCCCATCTATGAAGGCTCCCTCCCAACGCCAACGGCAGCGGGGGTTCAATCCATAGACCTAAAGAGTTTGGGCTTGGCGCTGGAACCCAACGTCCAATACCGCTGGTTTGTGTCGGCCAGTCCCAATCCCGAATCCCCATCCAGGGATATCGTCGCCGGAGGAATGATCGAGCGATGCGAGTTCAGCGAATGTCTGACCGTCACCTCGGTGAATGTGACATGCGACCGGGAAAGTGTCCGTACGAATGCTCTCATCGGGTTCTGGTACGATGCAATGGGTTGTGTCTGTTCCTTGATCGAGAAAGAACCGACAGATCCATCACTTCGGAGGTTGCGTGCAGCCCTCCTGAGACAGGTCGGACTCAACGGCGTAGCCGATTGGGATCTTAGCTCCATTTACACGAAGGAGAGATAGTTGTGTGCGATCCTGAGTTACTCACCTGAAGCAATTCCGCCCCACGATGCAGGGAACAGACAAGTCTCTGATCACACTTAAAGCGATGCCAGTCAGTCTCTTTATGTATTTCGATTAGGGGATCAGGTCAGTGAGGTGAGGGAAGAAGCGAGTGCCACAGGTCTGATATGTCTTACCACCTGAATCTGTTTGGATTCATAGTGAATCTATTATGATACACCACCTGGTGATTCGCCCATCTTCGGCATCCAGACACCCCCTTCATAACTTGCGTGAATATCTGTGCTTCTATATCAGTCGTCATGCCCCAAGCCCACGGCATAACGGTTGCTTCAATGCCCTATTGCGCGATGCCCCCAGAGGCCCCGCAGACATGAGCCCAACTCAGAGCAAAACTGATCCAAGCAATTACCAACCACTTTGGGGCATGCTTCCGCCTGTGCTCAGGACATCCCTTGCAGCGGAATTGATTGAGGTGTCGTTTGACATCGCCTGAGAGAAGAAGGAGGAAACAAGCGGAGGTTGGAGCTCACCATCTCCATCCGAGAAAAGCTCTCATAACCGCCCACACCAACGATGCAGTAGGACGAATAACGAGTTATCTAAATACTGAATAGAATTCAATATGGAGGGAGTCCGGCATGGTATCGCCATACTCCGTTTCGTGCTTCCCCCACATTCTTTGTCATCACCCTGTCGCCCATTATGCCCATAGCCACCCAAGCCGAGGAACTTCGGAATGAATCCAGTCACCCTCTCGGCCATAGAATCCCTGATGAACTCCAGCTATTACAAGAAGAACCGGTCAGTATTGCTGGGTACTCTGAGCAAACACTCCAACAAGCACCTGCACATGTCTACGTGACCACTGACAAGGATATCCGTGATTTCTTCACCACCGACCTCCCAACGGTCGTTCGTCATGGACCGGGTATCGAAGCAATGCAAGTCACCGGTGCTGCCTTCAACTTCAACGTCAGCATGCGAGGAGACAATCACTCACACCCGAAGAAGTTCCCGGTGATGGTCGACGGCCGCTCCATCTACATCGACATGCATGGTCAACTATCATGAAAGAATCTCCCGGTCATCTTGACTCAGATCAAGCGCGTCGAAATATGCAAGGGATCAGATTCTGTGTAGGATGGATTCAATACGCTCGACGGAGTGGTTATAATGGTGACCAAGTCTCCCCATGAAATCAAGGAGACCAGGATCCAGGTTGTCGGAGGCCAACTTGGTACTCTTTCCAGCACTGCCATTCATACCGATACGCATGGCAGACTGCGGTATCGCCCCTCGTCTAGTCAGGATCAAAACAACCAACGGCGAGCCCCTTCCTCTCTAGCCTGTCAAAACGATAGGATTGATCTCCAGACGGACGATGCGATAAGAAATGACTCACGGAAACAACTTTCCGAAGAATGGGTTGACGCAAATCGCTCTCACGTCCCGACATTCAACCTGCACACGCAGTCAACTCCGCTCATGAAACCTACGACCGATATCAGTTACGAACGCCTCACTTTCCATACTGGTGGCTGGCGGACACAACGCGACCCGAATTCCTTCAGCACTCCGACCATCATTCCGCCTGAAGTAAACATGAGATTGCGCGGTAAACAGGAGAACGGCCTGAACGGCGAAACCATCGCCTATTACTTCTCCTCAGTAGCCTATCCTCTCATCGACACCTATCAATCCCTCGCCCAACTCGGAACGAGCGACCTGAACTCTGGCATGAACGGTTACACCTCACTTGATTGCCGCGGTGCCTATATGTTTTCAACGAAACACGTGGCGGGAGGACGCAATTCCAGTTGCGACATTGACTGTGTTGAATGACAGCCGCACAGAACAACCTTCTGACGACATCATTACGTGCAGCGTCGTGGGCTGGCTGCCTGTACGGCCGTAGTGGAGCTCAGCAAGATTAGGAATACCCCTCCGTGTACATACCCACATTGATTCACACTCGTATCACTCAACAAGCGTACGGTTTGCATTTCATACGAACATGCCTGTTGATGTTCACGCTCCTAATACTGTTGTGCGTCTTCCCGAACCGGGGGATCTCCGCAGGTATCGAAATCACCATTCTAAAATCTTCGGATCTTCTCGCATACAACGAAGCGGTCGAGGGATTTAAGTCCGCATCACCCGGAACGGCCATTTTTACAGAGTACGACTTGCGTGGCGATCTTGAGAATGGGAAACAACTTGCTCGGAGAATTCGCGCGTCGGACGCTTCACTCGTCGTCGCCGTCGGCCTCAAGGCGGCACTGGCGGCACAACTCGAGATCCTGGATATCCCGATTCTCTACATGATGATTCTCGATCCCTTAAAACATCACCTGACCGCCGCCAATATGACAGGGGTGCTCTTGGAAATTCCGTCGGATCGCCAGTTGAAGATTATGCGCTCATTCTTACCGGCCCGGCATCGCATCGGCCTCCTCTATGATCCGGAGAAAACCTCTGCAAGACTGAAAGAAGCAGAGGGCCGAGCCCCTGCCCAAGACTTTCACGTGCAAGGATTTCCCGTCACGAACGAGAAGGATATCCCGCAGCAACTGCGAACCCTTTTGTTGGAATCGGATGTACTGTGGCTCATCCCTGATTCTACGGTCCTGACCGATGAGTCCATTCCTTTCATTCTTGAATCAGCGGTCGCTCGTCACGTTCCCGTGGTCGGCTTTTCACGCGAGTTCACCCGTCTCGGTGCTCTACTCAGCTTATCACTCGACTACGGTGAAGTCGGCCGGGAAGCCGTACTCTTAGCCAGACGCATCCTGAACGGTGAATCACCACAGCTTCTCAAGCCGATCTCCGTTCAGCGCATCAGAATCACGGTGAATCAGAAGACAGCGCGGTACTTAGGAATTGTAATTCCAAAAGAGCTCGAGACGCTCGTTGATGAAACATACTGAGTGCTTCTCTATGACAAACGTCATTCACACCCCATACCGTGCCGCACTGGGTTCACGGACCCGTTTTTTGGGCCTTCGCCTCAAGTTCGTCTTGCTGTTCAGTCTTATCCTTGTCGTCACCTGCTCAGCCTTGAGTTGGTACTTCATTGAAACACGACGCCAGGCCATGACCACCAATCTTGAGGAATTAGGAACAATTCTATTGACCAATACCGTTCGTAACGAGCACTTTCGGATTGCCGGCATCGTTTTTGAGGACCACACTACACTCAGCCAGTTCATGAGAAGCCTGATGGCCATTGACCACGTCGCCTATGTGGTGGTCACCGGATCAGACGGTCACATACTAGACCAACAGAGCAAGCGCGTGCGGAACTTTTCGAGTCGCTCAGATCACACATCTCCTTCATCGATCTATCCGGAGGATCATCTCTCCGAATCGTTACTTCAGACTCCGCTTATAACTCCACTGATCACCAAACTCGTGCTCTCATCGGAACAGAAATTAGTTCCTTACGATGAGTCTTCGGACTGGCTCCTATCCTTCTTCCTTCGACAGGAAACCTTCTTTGATTTTGCGATGCCCGTCCTTCGGGAGTTTTCACCAACACGATCACAATTGCCACATGCGGTTGAATTGGATCAAGCATCTAGGCTTTCTGCACCGCCGCACACGGGACCGGTCGTCGGAGTGGTACGCATCGGAATGACCGATGCACAGGCCAGACAGGCCTTATTGGTCATCGTCCGCAACGCATCGTTTCTGACCATCGTGATCATTGGAGCAGGGATACTCGGGGCCCATATACTCACCTCTCGCATCACAATACCGTTGCGGAGTCTCGTCTCGGCCACTCGACAACTTGCAGAGGGAACACCAACAACACAATTCCTTTCTCCCTCCGGCAATGATGAAGTCGGACAACTCACGCATGCATTTAATGGCATGATGCAATCTTTGCACGACCGCAACCAGGCGATCACCACAAATCTTGACACCATACGACAACAAGTCAGGCAATTGACCGCTATCCATCAGGCCAGCACCGCCATTGCCAGCACCAGCGTCATGGACATGGATCAGTTGATCAAAACAATACTCCAGCTCCTCGCTGATAATCTTGGCTTTTCCAAGATGGCGGTGATCCTCTACCACGCAGAGACGAATTGCTGCTCGGTTGCCAAGGTCTTCGGAGCCTCCTCTGCAATTGCTGAAGCTGCTCGCCAAGTGACTATCCCTGTCCATGCGGGTAGCATCACGGCTGATCTTCTTTTTCACCGAAAATCATTCCTGATTCATGACATCGAAACCATGGCGCCACGTTTCTTTCCTCCACTCCTTGATCTGTTACGACGTTCCGGCACAAAGTCGATTGTTGTCGTTCCCCTTCAGAGCCAAGCCAAGATCCTCGGTTTCCTCGCAGCAGGTCGGGATACCTCTCAGTGCACTGAAGAGGATCTCCATATCTTGCTGACGATCGCGGGCCATGTCGCAGCGGCTATCGACAATGCCTCGGCCTACGCTGACCTTGCAGAACTGACTCAACACCTGGAAGCGCGCATTGAACAACGCACTGAGGAACTGTCTCGTGCCAATATCCAACTCCGGGAGCATGACCGACGTCGGTCTAAATTTCTATCCGTCGTCTCCCACGAGCTGCGAACGCCCCTGACCTCGATTCGAAGCTTTGCGGAAAACATGCTGGACGGGGTCACCGGGCCCTTGACAGAACTGCAACGAACCTACCTCATCCGTGTGCAACACAACATCGCACGACTCAGCAGAATCATCGCGCAGTTGCTTGACTGGTCCCGTCTTGACAGCAAATTGATCGAGCTGCGAGTCGAGAAGGTCTGTCTCCATCAGATCGCCGCACTTGCCGCAGACAGCCTACAGATGGTGGCCTCTGAGAAAAACGTGTCGCTCGTCGTTGTGCCGGTCGAATCACTCCCGCCTGTTCAGGGAGACCGTGACAAACTGGAGCAGATCTTCGTCAATCTGCTCAGCAATGCCATCAAGTTCACACCGCCTGGCGGACAGGTATCCATCGAGGCATCCGTACCATCACCCGGCATCGTTCAGATTTGTGTGATCGATACCGGATGTGGGATCGAAGCAGCACACCTCCAGAACATTTTTGAGGAATTCTCCAAGGTGCCATCGGCAATGCCAGCATCCCAAGGAGCCCAACTTGGTCTCTGGATCAGCAAGACCTTCGTCACCATGCATCACGGTCGGATCTGGGTCGACAGCCAACCCGAAGTCGGGTCTCGATTCTACGTGACACTCCCGGCTTGTACGTCAGAGGACTCTCCCGAACACTCGCCTCACGAATCGATGCCCTCTGAGTACTTGTCGAATGCAGAGTCGTCTTCCTAGAAAGGATCCCTCATGCGCGCAAAAATCTTAATTGTAGACGATGATCGCGATATCCTGCTCAGTTTGGAGAATCGCATAACTTGGATGGGACATGAACCGGTGACGGCAACAAATGGACAAGAGGCACTCCGATTGATCCAAGAGGAGCAACCTGACCTTGTATTGTTGGACTTGGAACTCCCATTGCTATCGGGACTTGATGTCTTGAAACACGTCAACCAGACGTCCGCACATAACGAGTCTATCGATCAGGAGCCCCATCCGGCTTCAGGAACCTATACGACTCCGCTCATCGTCATGCTCACCGCATACGGAACGATTGAGCGAGCGGTACAGGCCATGCAGCTGGGTGCCTTTGATTTCATCCCAAAGCCATTTACCTCCGATCACTTGACCGTCGTCATCAACAAAGCACTCGATACCGTGACATTGCATCGGCATGTCGCCGCCCTCCGCAAGGAAGTCGAGAATCAATTCCAACCGGCAATCACCACGAACAAGCACATGGCTGCCCAGCTCGCCGTCGCCAAACAAGCGGCCTCTTCAGCCATTACGGTCTTATTGCTGGGTGAGACTGGCACGGGGAAAGAGGTCGTCGCACGGGCCATTCATCGATGGAGCCCACGATCCAATAGACCCTTTGTTCCGGTAAATTGCGCAGCCTTTCCGGAGAACCTGCTGGAAAATGAGCTCTTCGGCCACGAAAAGGGCGCATTTACCGGAGCCATCAAGCGGGAACCGGGAAAGATCGAAATCGCCGAGGGAGGCACCGTATTTCTTGACGAAATCGGTGACATGCCGCTCGCCATGCAAAGCCATCTCCTACGCGTGCTGAACGACCGAACATTCTATCGAGTCGGCGGGACTCAGGAAGTACGGGCTGACGTGAGGTTCATCGCCGCAACCAACAAGAATCTCCAGCGGGCGATTCGCCAAGGTACATTCCGTGAAGATCTGTATTTTCGACTTGCGGTAATCACCATCACCTTGCCGCCTCTACGCGATCGACTGGATGATCTCCCCGCTCTCGCCAACCATTTTCTCACTCAACCGGGAAAGCTTGGACTCAATCGGCGTAGTACGCTCAGCGACTCCGCCTTGCAAATGTTGCAAGCCTACTCCTGGCCTGGAAACGTACGTGAACTCGAGAACGTCCTCACCCGGGCCCTCGTCCTGTGTCCTGGTGACACGATCGGCCCAGAACACCTCTCACTACTGACAGGATCGTCCTTGACGGATAAAGCAACCTCCATCAATCCGGAACCCTCTTCCGACGTCCTGTATTTCTCCTACCACGAGAGTATGGACGCTTACAGTCAGAAACTCATTGAGAATGCGCTGCGGAGAAACGGCTGGAACCAAACCAAAACCGCCACGGAATTGGGGTTACAACGGACTTACTTAACCAAGCTGCTCCGTCAAAAACACATTACGGCAAAACCGCCCACTTCCTCTTCTAAAGATTGACAGACTGTTGGCAACGACCGCCGACAGAGTTCTTGTGTCAGTCAGAGACTCACCCTCCTGAGCAGCGCCAACGGATGAGCACGCGGAACCCCCAAACGTCAAAATATACTCGAACCAGCAGGTTGAGATTGAGAAGGGTGAGCCTTATGTTTCCGGTAGTGGCTCAATGCCTAACCAAGTACGCACCGCTTCGTTCGGTGCAGAAGGATCCTCCCAAGTTGCAAACGTGATGACGATGTTACTGGGACATGTAGGAACGAGAACGAGGGTGGGAATGGTTGGCTGGTCCCATACCCGAACAACAATGGCAAAAGTGAAGTGGGGTTGGTCGGGGCGAGAGGATTTGAACCTCCGACATCCTGCTCCCAAAGCAGGCGCGCTACCGGGCTGCGCTACGCCCCGACGGATTCGTTACACCTGGGATTTAGCCTTCGACCGCTGACTCTCTTGCATCAGTAC
>JAEURV010000197.1 GCA_016788465.1 Nitrospira sp.
GCATGCGGAGGTGACGGTCGAATACCTCCGTCGTGCTCCGGAACTCGTCGCGCTCATCGGAACGGGCCCGGATGCACTCACACGCTTTGAACGATGGTTTCAGGCCGGGATGGAAGTTGCTGCCTACGGCCTCGATGGAGCCCGAGCCTATTTTTCGGTCGAGTCACGGAAAGCCTTAGCCTCGGTAGAACAAGCCTTGAGCGGGGTGCCGTTTCGTCAGGTCGCTCGAACGGTGAAACTATTTGTCCAAGGACTGTGTGGAGCCGAGATCGCCGTGACGGTGCTTCCTGATTCGTTAGCCTCCCCGGCGCGCGCAACGGTCAGCGAGGATGGTCGCAGTATCGCATTACCGGCGCTGCTCCGCCGATATCCCACAGCCGAGGAGAATGAGCGCCTCTACCTCGTGATGGCGGCACATGAAGCCGGCCACGTGGAGTTCGGTACCTATCAACTCGGTGTCGAGTCGTTAGCCGACCTGGTCGAGACCGTGCGACACCGATATGGGCGATCCAACGAGGCGGAACCAGCGACATTGGCAACGCTGTTTCAGCTGTATCCAAACCCCACACTGGTACGGGATCTCTGGGTTGTGCTGGAGGATGCGAGGGTCGAATTCTTGTTGCAAAGGGAATATCCAGGGCTTCGGAGTGATCTTGCACGAGTCGCGAGTGACTCCATCACTCCACGCGATCCGGCGCAAGGGGTCACGCCAAAGGAGCTCGTCGTCGATTGCCTGTTAAGACTCTCTCTCGGTGAAACGGAAGACTCAGTGGTGCCTCAGGCGGTCAAGGAAGAGGTATCAGTCCTATGGGATCTCTGTCAGCCGGTGCTCACGGTTACGGCAACAGCCGAGGAAGCCATGCGTGTGGTGGATGCTGTCTACGTACGGCTTGAAGAACTCCTGGCGGCTCGCGGCGAAATGATTCAGGGAGAGGAACGTGAGGAGCCGAAGGATACCGAAGCAGGACAGCCGCAACCGGCTCGAGCGGAGGACCAATACCGTTCGCTGACGGATGTGGCGTATCGTGGCTCGATGAACCCGGAGTTGGTCAGGTGGAGTTCAGAGCGATTGGAGAAGCAACAGGATTCGTCCTTGGCACAAGGGAATAGTCCCGTTGTGCAGGAGGTGTTAAGAAGAGAGTCTTTATGGGAGAGTGGGGAAACAATGCAGGAAGGGCGTACCTTGCCCTCCATTATGGAAGAATGCCTCACCCTTGAGCTCAACCCGCAATCATGGCAGAGGACGACCGCTGAGGAGCGCACCGTACTTTATCCTGAATGGGACCATCGGATCGAGGACTATCGGATGAATTGGTGTCGTGTGGTGGAACGACCAGCAGACCTCGGGTCCGACGAATTTGTGACGGAGACATTGGCTGCTCGGCAGAGCGCGGTCAAACTGCTACGACGATTTTTTGAAGGGTTGCGTGCCCCAGCCTATCGTCGGGTGATGGGGCAGCCAGATGGGGAAGAGGTGGATCTCGATGCGGTGGTGCGATGCACAGCGGAACAACGGGCGGGCATGGAAGGCGACGATCGGCTGTATATACACCGTGACAAGCGAGAACGGGATGTGGCGGTTGCATTCCTGGTCGACATCAGTGGGTCGACCAGTCAAGATCTTGGAACCGGGCGGCGGGTCATTGACGTCGAAAAAGAAGCGCTGGTGCTTCTCTGTGAAGCATTGGACGCAGTCGGCGATCAGTACGGACTTTATGCGTACTCTGGTCAAGGACGGGCAACGGTCGAATTTCTCACGATCAAAGACTTTGATGAACGACTCGGAGCAGCCACGGCACGTCGGCTTGGTGGCCTAGCGCCTCGTCACCAAAACCGTGACGGGGCGGCCATTCGGCATGCCATAGCGAAGCTGTCGGCCCGTGATGCTCAGCATCGCCTTCTGGTGATGCTGAGCGACGGAAGACCTTTGGATGATCAGTACCGGGATGACTATTCGTTGGAGGATACGAAAGCGGCCCTCCGCGAAGCTAGGCAACGGGGAATCGAGACTTTTTGCGTGACGATCGACCGGGAGGCAGAGGGCTATTTGCGCCCTCTCTATGCCGAGACACGGTATTGCGTCATCGATAGCGTCGAGGCCTTGCCATCTAGGTTGCCGCGCATGTACAGACAATTAACGGCATAAGCAGATCACCAGCATGACCAATTCGACAGGAAAACCAGCAGTCCCTGCCTGGCTGTATAAGCTCTTCACAGGACATCAGTATCCCTATGTCCGTCGTTTGGCCAAGTTCGGGCAGATAGTGAAGCCCGGCGAGGATCGTCCCGAGCCGACGAAGGACATGATCGAGGCGAAGTTCTGGGAGGTGTATCCTCGTTGTCGGGTGAAAGTATTGCAAGAAGTCAAAGAAGGGATGATCGTGGTCTTTCATGATCTCGGTGAGTATCCCCCGGGCGGCTTTCAGGCTCTCGTGGACAATCCCGAGGAGTTTCTGGCAAATACCTATGGGAAAAAGAAGATCAAGGTCAATTTCTATGACGGAGAGAATTTCGTGTGTACGATCAACTTCAAAGTTGCAGGCTGGACCGAACATGAACACACGTGAAAAGTCAGGAGTGAGGAGTAAGGGGATGGCACACTTTACGCCTCCTGTTTCACGTTTTACGAGGTGGCAATGATGGCACGACCGAAAATTACAGTGGTGGGGGCGGGAAACGTCGGTGGGACGACGGCCCAGCGATTGGCCGAAAAGAATCTCTATGACGTGGTACTCGTCGATATTGCCGAAGGGGTTCCTCAAGGAAAGGCACTCGATATTTCCCAGGCGGGGCCGGTCTGTGGGTACAACACCCGCGTCGTCGGGACGAACGAGTATACGGCCACCGCTGGATCCTCGATCGCGGTCATCACGTCAGGCATGCCTAGAAAGCCGGGCATGAGCCGTGATGAGTTATTGGCGACCAATGCCAAAATTGTGAAATCCGTTGTGACCGAGTTGGTGGCCAGGTCGCCGGAGATTATTCTGATTCTCGTCACCAATCCCTTGGATGCCATGGTCCACGTGGCGCGGCGCGTGAGCGGGCTCCCCACATCAAAGATTATCGGCATGGCCGGGGTATTGGACTCAGCGAGAATGCGTACGTTTATCGCCGAAGAACTGAACGTACCGTCGACTGAGGTCGAGGCGATGGTCTTAGGAGGACATGGGGATACGATGGTCCCGCTGCCGCGGTATACGACTGTGAAGGGGCGGCCGGTGTCGGAACTGATGTCGAAAGAGAAGCTGGATGCTATCGTCAAGCGCACACGAGACGGAGGGGCCGAGATCGTCGGCCTCTTGAAGACGGGGAGCGCCTTTTACGCGCCATCCGCATCTGCTGTGGCTATGGTGGATGCGATCCATAAAGATGAAAAGCGGGTCATGCCCTGTGCGGTCTTGTGTGATGGCCAATATGGCTTGAAGGATGTCGTGGTTGGTGTGCCGGTCAGAATCGGACGAGGCGGAGCCGAACAGATCGTGGAATATGAGCTGACAAGCGAGGAGCGAGCGGCGTTAGACACGTCGGCCAACGCAGTGCGGGAGCTCTGTAGCACGGTCGATCGGCTGATGGCGTAGACCACTGGTCGCTGGTCAATTAGTCAATAGTCATTCAGAAGAACAAAGCGGCTCCTCATCGGTTCGATGTTGACCAATGACTACTGACCGATGACCAAGCAACATCGCTGCTTGACAATCGGAGAAAAGCTGTCGTACAGACAGCGATCTAGGATATCAACCGTTTTTTAAGAGAGGGGAGCTATGAAATTTCTTGAAGATCCGATGCAGACGATGGGAGTGGGGTTTGGCCTCACCGTCGTCTTGATTATGATATATCTCGGTTTAACAGGTATTGGCGCGGGTGAAGCCGACTGGGGACAGATGATCCTTCGGTGGGTGCATTTCCTGGCTGGGATCACATGGATCGGGCTGCTCTATTTCTTCAACCTGATCAATGCCTCTTTCTTGAAGAGCCTAGATGGGCCGACCAAGAACGTGGTAATCCCGAAACTAATGCCGGCTGCACTCAATTGGTTCCGCCATGGGGCCACCGTGACCGTGCTGGCCGGGGTGTTGTTGTATGGCCACATGTATCACAAGGGTGGAACCGGCGCCGTGGCCTTGGCCATCGGTGGATTGCTCGGCATCATCATGATGGGTAATGTTCATGGCATCATCTGGCCGAACCAGAAGAAGATCATTGCTGCCGTCACCGCAGCTGCACAGGGAACTCCGGCGCCGCCCGAGATGGCACAGTGGGGGCGAACCGCCTTGCTTGCCTCCCGTGTGAATTTCATGCTCTCGATCCCCATGTTGTTCTTCATGGGAGCCGGCAGCCATTTCAGATAGAACGTTTAAGGCATGACCGGAGGGAGACTCCCTCCGGTCATGGTTTCCATCACTTCCTGCTCCTGCTTTTCTGCCCCTCCATGCCTAGGTGTTGACTAGGTCTCCTAGTCCTAACTGTTTGAGATTCAGGCCCATTTACAATTGGTTGCCTTGACGGAAGAAGCGGCAGAACCGTATAGTACCCCCTCAACCTTGAAGAGTTCGGATCGGATAGCTATGCCTACGCTTGCAGAACCGCGTCTTGTTCAACAGATCGAGGGAGCTCCTTGGGAGATCGAGGGGTATCTCAAAGTCGGTGGCTATGAAGCATGGAAGCGGTGCGTGAAGGAGTTGAAGGCCACGCAGGTCATTGATGAGCTGAAAAAATCGGGACTTCGTGGACGAGGTGGCGCAGGATTTCCGACGGGAATAAAGTGGGATAAAGTCCTTAATCACCGGGTGAAGGAACGCTATTTCGTCTGCAATGCTGGCGAGCATGAGCCGGGTACGTTTAAGGATCGTCATTTGTTGAAAATGTTGCCGCATCAGTTGATCGAAGGCTGTCTGATTGCCTCCTTCACGGTGCAAGCAAAAGCTTCCTTCATCTACGTGAACCATGAGTATCATGAGGAACAGCAGAATCTGAAGAAAGCCATCGCTCAAGCGAAGGCACATGGGTTCTTGGGGAAGAACATCCTGGGCAGCGGCATCGATATCGAGTTGGAACTCTTTGACGGGCATGGCAGCTACGTAGCCGGAGAAGAAACGGCGATGTTGGAATCGATGCAGGGCCGTCCCGCGATGCCGCGACAGAAGCCGCCGTTCTATCCAACCGACTTCGGCCTCTATGGCAAACCGACCCTCGTCAATAACGTTGAGACCTTGTGCAACATTCCACGGATTCTCCACAAAGGCGCCGGGTGGTTCACGGAGATAGGGACGGAGAAGTGTCCCGGTACGATGATGTTTTCGTTGAGTGGATCGGTGAATCGACCTGGTGTGTATGAGATGCCGATGGGTGTGACCATTCGTGAAATGGTGGAGGAGTGTGGCGGCGGAGTGCCGGGTGGTCGCAAGATCAAGGCCGTTTTTCCGGGGGGGCCGGCCTTCCCGATGGTGACGGCCGATCAGCTCGATCTGACGATGGACTTCGATTCACTGAAGAAAGCGGGGACTGGGCTAGGTTCGGCCGGGATGATCGTCGTCGACGATGCGACCTGTATGGTGGCGAAGACGCTGCATTTTTCGAATTTTTTCAAGAATGAGAGCTGCGGGCAGTGCCCTCCGTGCCGTATGGGTACGAACAACCTGGCCATCCTGATGACCAAGATTGAATCCGGACAAGGCACACAAAAAGACCTCGACAGTATGTTGCAACTCTGTGGCTTCGTCAAAGGCACTGGCTACTGCACGCTTGTCACCGGTGCATCGGTGTTGGTGCAAAGCAGTTTGAAGCTGTTTCGTCACGAATACGAAGACCACATTCGGTTACAGCGGTGTCCTTATCAGGAAACACCGGCTGGGATCGTGACCCACTCCTAGGAGACGTCGGCATGCCACGAGTGACGTTTCTGCACACGGACGGGCGAAGTGGAGAGGTTGATGAAAACATCTCTCTGCTTGATGCCGCCAAAGAGTTGGGATTTCGTCTGAATCACGATTGCGGCGGGAACGCATCCTGTACGACGTGCCGAGTCGAGGTTCAGATGGGGCAGGAGCATCTCTCGGAGATCGATTTTGATGAGCAGGATCTGCTGGATCGTGAAGCATTGACCGAGCCATGGCATCGGTTGGCTTGTCAGGCTCGCGTGTTGGGAGATGTCGTGGTGCGTGTGCCCGAGGCCAAATGGGAGCAACCAGAGCGAGCGGCATCTGAGGCAAGGGGTTGATATTGGAAGAAGAGGTGTTAGACTAACATTCTAGCCAGCCGAGTGGGCTGGAACGATCCATAGAGGAGGACGACAATGGTTAATATCACGCCGGTGGCGGAACAGAAGATCAAGGAATTGATGGCTGAAGAAAAGGATGTGGTCGGCTTGCGGGTATACGTGCGTGGCGGTGGATGCCATGGCTATCAATATGGGATGGCCTTTGAATCCAAGATGGCCGAGGACGATACCATCATCGAAAAGGGTGAGGTGAAGCTCATCATGGATTCACAGAGTGCTCCTCTGCTGCAAGGCGCGGAAGTAGACTACGTCGACAGTGTGCAGGGCTCGGGTTTCTCGATCAAGAACCCCCAGGCCAAAACAACATGCGGCTGCGGCAGCTCCTTTAGCGCGTAAGCGTGGCTACGGGCCGACCGTAGGAATGCCGATCATGAACTCTCCCATCTAAGACTGCTCGATATTCGAGCAGTCTTAGCTGTTTCACCCACACCATGAGTCACTGGATTGAATGTCACAGATATTTGTGACCAGACGCTATCGCTTTTGCGCCGCTCATCGGCTGCACACCGATCTCCTCTCACCTGAAGAAAACTGGGCTGCCTTCGGGAAATGCAACAATGCGAACGGGCACGGGCATAACTATGTGGTCCTCGTGACGATTCGTGCCGGAACGGCAGAGAGGATGACTATCCTGGATACCCTTGACCGCCTCGTCACCGAGACGGTCATCGAGCGCTTTGATCATCAGGATCTGAACAGTGACCCGGCGTTCTCTGCCTTGACCACAACGGGAGAAAATCTGGTCGTGGTGATCTGGGGCATCCTCAACCCGCTCCTGCCTGCCGGTCGTCTGCACAAAGTCGGGGTCATTGAGACCAGAGACAATTATTTCGAATATGCAGGCGCCAGTTAAGGCGAAAGGGAATATCGTGAGAAAGTCACCAAAACGAGAAAAACGACCGACATCAGTGGAAGACACAAACGGAAGTGGACGGGCTCCGGACTTGCCGGTTCTCCAATCGCTGGTTACGGAGATGCTCCTTGCCCTCGGTGAAAAGCCTAGTCGGAATGGGCTTCTCAAGACCCCTGAGCGAGTGGCCAAAGCCCTCGCTTTCATGACGCAGGGGTATCAGCGAGACATCGATCATCTCTTGAACGGTGCGCTTTTTCCGATCGAATATGACGAAATGGTCATCGTCAAAGACATCGACTTTTTCAGCATGTGCGAACATCATTTGTTGCCGTTTTTTGGTCGAGTCCATGTCGGCTATCTGCCCAATAGGAAGGTGGTCGGTCTCAGCAAGATTCCGCGGATCGTCGATATGTTCGCCAGGCGTCTGCAAGTTCAAGAACGGTTGACCGTGCAGATCGCCGAAACGTTGAGCACGAAGCTGAATGCCCATGGCGTCGGCGTCGTCATCGAAGCCAGACATCTTTGCATGATGATGCGGGGAGTGGAAAAGCAAAATACCGTCGCCGTCACCAGCTCCATGCTGGGCGCGTTCCGCAGCCAATCACAGACGCGAGAGGAATTTTTGAAATTGATTCGGCGGGGCAGCGTCGGGGATCCAGAGTGAGCGATTGTGCCGCCCCCTCGTCCGCTCTATCTATGTCGTTAGAGTCAAACCAAAGGATCGAATCGTTTCGTTGAACAGCTCCGGCTGTTCCAGGTTTGAGAGATGGCCGGCCTTCGGAATGACAGCCAGACGGGCATTGGGAATCTTCTCCGACATGAGCCGGGCGTCGACAGGCGGGGTCGGCACATCCAGCTCACCGACAATGATTTGAGTCGGACAGCGTATCCGTTCCAGCAGCGGGGTGGAATCGGGCCGCGCTGCCATGGCCATGAGATCCCCGGCAATGCCACTGACTTGGTTACCCTCGATCATCGTGCGTACCTGTTGAACCAGTTCCGGCCTTGTCTGGATCGTAGTGGAGCTCAATAATTTCGGGAGCATGACGTCGGCGATCGCGCCCGATCCCTGCCTGTACGCAAGCTGGGCCATGTCAAATCGTGCCCGTCTTCCGTCTTCTGTATCTGCCTGGGCCCTTGTGTCAGCTAATACCAGCGCTCTGATACGCTCGACATACTTTCGATAGAAGGCAAAGGCGATATACCCTCCCATCGACAATCCGACAACAATGGCGTCGCGAATCGCTAGATGGTCCAATAGACTGCGGACGTCATCGGCTGCTTGATCGAGAGAATAGTGCCAAAGCGGTGCATCGGACTCACCGTGTCCTCGCAGATCGATCGTAATCACTCGAAACTGTGCTGAAAGGCCTTTCTCTTGTTCCGACCACATGGTGCGGTTGAGCGGAAAGGCGTGGAGAAAGACAAGGGGGAGTCCGGTCCCCTGATCGTTGAAGGCGAGGGAGATGTCATTGACTTGAGCGAGCATCCTTCGTCCCGTACGTGTCGAACGTCGTACCATCGGCTGCCTGTATGGTCAAGAGGTCATTTGCGCTCACGTGGCCTCGTGTATACAATTCCCGCATGGTGTGAGGAGTGTGATGCCCCGCTCGTTTGATCAGGCTCCGGATCTATTCAGCGCGCCACGGCATGAACGTGCCGTCGAAGCTCCGCTCGCGGAACGGATGCGGCCATGTGCGTTTGAGGAATTTGTGGGGCAAGACGACATTACGGCAACGGATCGACCGTTGCGGCGGGCCATCGAGGCCGATCAGCTCTCTTCCGTCATCTTCTGGGGCCCGCCCGGATCGGGGAAGACGACGCTCGCCCATCTGATCGCCCGGTATACGAAGGCCGAGTTTGTGTCGTTTTCAGCCGTAACCGGCGGCGTGCCGGAGTTACGGATGATCCTCAAGGCGGCTGAGCAACGCCGGTCGATCAACGGTCAACGGACCATCCTATTTGTCGATGAAATTCATCGGTTTAATAAGGCGCAACAAGATGCGTTCCTCCCTCATGTTGAGCGAGGCACCATTATTTTGGTCGGGGCGACCACGGAAAATCCCTCGTTTGAAGTCATCAGTCCATTGTTATCACGTTCTATTGTGGTGGTACTGAAACCCCTGAGCGATGAAGCCCTGGGGCGGATCTTGGATCGCGCGCTGAACGATTCGGAAATCGGTTTGGGACAACTGAAGGCCTGTCTGTCATCACAAGCCCGTCAGCGCTTGATCGCATATGGCAATGGTGATGGGAGGGCGTTGCTGACGGCGTTGGAGTTCGTCGTGAGGCAGGCGCCGATCGGAGCGGCTGGCACGCGCACGATCGATGTGGGGACGTTGGACGTTGCCCTAACTGCGAAGGCCCTGCGGTACGATAAGTCGGGTGAAGAACACTACAATACCATCTCGGCCTACATCAAAAGTCTTCGGGATTCCGATGCAGATGGGGCACTCTATTGGTTGGCGCGCATGTTGGAGGCCGGGGAGGATCCCACATTCATTGCCCGTCGGATGGTGATTTTTGCATCAGAGGATATCGGCAATGCCGACCCCCTCGCGCTTATTATGGCTGTCTCGGTGGCACAGGCCGTCCAGCTTGTCGGACTTCCGGAGGCCCAGATTAATTTGGCGCATGGGACGACATACCTCGCCTTGCGGCCAAAGGATAATGCGTCCTATGTCGGACTTCTGGAAGCGAGAAAGGATGCACAAACACATGGAAATTTAGGGGTTCCGCTCCATCTCCGGAATGCCGTGACGTCCGTGATGAGGGACCTGGGGTATGGAACCGACTATCGTTATGTTCATGACGATCCGCAAGCACGAACAGAGCAAACCCACCTCCCACCGGTGCTCAAGGACAGACGGTACTACCGCCCAAAGCCGTCTCCATAGGGCCAATTGCCGGGGTTTACATTCTCGTCCTATCGATTATACTTAGAAGGATGAGACGAGCAGAGGGAAAACTTTCGGCCCACGTCGCCGCGCTGAGTGAGCGACGGAAATTCGTCCGTGCCGAGTTGGTCGGGTCCGCCTTAGTGTCGCCGAAGAGCGGCAGGCGCGCCTGTACGGCGGTTCTGGATAATGTGAACAAGATCGGGGCGGGGTTTCACACCAAAGAACGGTTCCCGTCGAATGAGCGGGTCACCGTCTCGCTCGCCTTCCTGGATTCTGATCGAGTCGAGCAGCAGGAAAAACTCGACGGCATGGTCGCCTGGGTGAGGCCCTGGGAAAAGAAGGGATTCCTCATCGGAGTCGTGTGGGATGAATTGGTCACCAAAGAAAAGCACCGCTGGCTGTACTACTATCTGGAAGAAACTCTCAAAGCCTCCGTCTGAGCTCCTTGCACGGCAGTTCGTTATCCATCGACGGTCCACACCATCCGCCACAAGCGGAAACATCATCAGCTCATCGACACCAACTGTTGTTTCACGGTCTCGAGTTCGGCCGATAGCGACTCCCATCGGGCGGTCAGCCGCTCGAGATCCCGCTTCCAGCCTTCCTGTTCCTGATGCAGCAGATTCCACCGATCGAACTCAGCATAGAGTTTCGGATCGGAAAGCTCGGACTCGCGTGCTTTGATTTTGGTCTCGGCCTCGGCAATTTCTGTTTCTGCTCGCGAGACCTGTTTTTCCAGTCGTGCCTGGGTCTTTGTCAAGTCTCGTCGTTCGCCGCCTTTGCCCTTTGATTGAACCTGTTGAACCATCGCGCGGGTCGGTCCGGAAGACGTGGGCGCCGAACCACTCTCGAGTTCCTCGCTCGTTTCCTTGATTGATTCAAACTCCTGCGCCTTTTTCCAGAGATAATATTCATAGTCCCCGATGAAGTTTCGAGCCTTTCCGTCTTCAATTTCGACGACTCGGGTGGCGATACGGGTCAGAAACGTCGGATCATGCGAAATGAAGATGATCGTTCCTGGAAATTCAGCCAGGGCATCAGTGAGCACATCGACGGAGGCCGGGTCCAGGTGGTTGGTCGGCTCATCGAGCAAGAGGGTATTGGCTGGCTCTACCAGCATACGGGCGAGGGCGACTCGGTTCCGTTCCCCGCCGCTCAAGGCTTTGATGGGTTTCTTCTGATCCTGGCCCGAGAACAAGAACGCACCTGCGATTCCCCGGAGGAAATTCATCTCCGCATGTTTGGTGACCTCTTCGAGCGACTCGAGCACCGAATGTTCAGGGTTGAGCGTCTCCGCCTGATGCTGGGCAAAGTAGTGCAAGGTCACCCCATGGCCGACCGTTCTGCTGCCGGTATCAGGCGCCAGTACGCCGGAAAGCATCTTCAAGAGCGTACTCTTGCCGGCCCCGTTTTCACCGACCAGTGCGACCCGTTGGCCTCGCTCCACGGAAAAATCGAGCGTCTTGTACACGATCTTTTCGCCGTAGCGCTTGCTGGCTCCGACGAGATCCAAGACCTGACGTCCGCTGGCGGATGGGAGAGGAAATCGGAACTTGACGCGCTTCGGGTCCCGCTGGATTTCAATCCGCTTTACCTTTTCCAGCTGCTTCAATCGGGATTGCACCTGACTGGCCTTGTTGGCCTGGTATCGGAACCGATCCACGAACTTCTGAACACGGGCAATCTCTTTGGACTGGCGGGTCGCCGAGGCTTGAAGCTGGGCATCACGTTCCTCTTTCAGTTTAGTGAAGAGCGAATAGTTGCCCCGGTATTCCTCGATTTTATGGTGACGGAGTTCCCATATGTGGGTGACCACACGGTCCAGAAACGCGGTGTCGTGGCTGATGATCAGAAGTGTCATGCCGGACTGAAGCAGAAACTGTTCGAACCAACGCTGCGTCGGCTTATCCAGATGGTTCGTCGGCTCATCGAGCATCAAGACATCGGGGTTGGAGAGGAGCAGATGTGCCAGTGCCACCCGCATCCGGTAGCCTCCGGAGAGTTTCTCGACGGGGCGATCGAAATCGGCCTCGGTAAACCCCAGCCCCATCAGGATGCGTTTGGCTTCGTGCTCAGGGTATTCGTCGCGGTGGGCGGCGTCGAGCGCGGTCTTACCGGTGATGGTTTCCAGTTCTTGCGGGAGATAGCCGATGCGAAGGCGAGGGCGTTTGCGGATCGAGCCCTTGTCGGGTGACTCTTCACCGAGGACCATGCGAAAGAGCGTCGTTTTCCCGGCTCCGTTCGGACCGACGAGACCGACCCGTGAGTTCGGGCGTAGATGCGCGGAGGCCCCTGAAAGCAGCACCTTCGTGGAGTATTGCTTGCTGATCGATTCAATTTGAAGCATCGACACAAACCTTCCGTGTGAAGTGGAATAGCCAGATCAGAGATGAACGCGAACAAACGAGAAGGGTCAGCAGGTTGGCAGGCGAGGCAGCTCGAAGTTGATAAACAGCACTGTCGGTATGAGTGCGACTACCATGTAAAACCCTGCAACACTTGTGGTCTGTATCCGACCGCGATCATTACGATAAAACCCAAGATGGCGGTCGGCACGCCCAAGCGAGGTTTGGTGGAGCTGGCCGGGATTGAACCGGCGACCTCGTGAATGCCATTCACGCGCGCTCCCAACTGCGCTACAGCCCCACTCTCATGCGAAGAAGTAAGGGAATTAAATTCGAAAATACAGAAGATGTTGAGAACGAATCGTGATGCTAACATGCGGATACTGACCAGTCAAGAAACCATCGGCAGGATCTTTGATCAGGAGATTATGAATCCAAACAGCTTTCAGTGGTAGGTGTGAAGACGAACGGCTTGACAAAACACTAGGTGCCACCTACCATGAGGCGCCTTGGCTCTGAGCTCCCGATCGGGTCAGAGCCATTTTTCGTGCCAAAAACCGGTTAGGATTCAATCTATGGGCAATCTCGTCATTATCGGTGCGCAATGGGGCGATGAAGGCAAGGGCAAGATCGTCGACATCTTGGCCCGCGATGCCGATTTTGTCGTGCGGTATCAAGGCGGCTCCAATGCCGGACATACCGTGATCAATGAGCGAGGCACCTATATCTTCCATCTCATTCCCTCAGGGATTTTATATCGGGGAACCGTCTGTGTCATAGGAAACGGCGTGGTGGTCGATCCCGCCGCGCTGATAGAGGAGATGGACCAGCTCCAGACCCAGGGGGTCGTGATCGGAAGGAATTTTGCGGTCAGCCAACGTGCGCACTTGATCCTCCCCTATCATAAGGCGATCGATCGTGCATCGGAACAGTCGAAAGGGTCGCGGAAGATCGGCACAACCGGACGAGGGATCGGACCGTCCTATGCCGACAAAATGGCGCGGATCGGCATCCTCATGGGGGACTTGCTGAATCCGTCCTTGTTTAAGAAAAAGCTGGAAGAAAATCTTGTAGAGATGAACTGGTTCCTGGAGCGGTTGTACAAAGTCGAGACATTCCAAGTCGACAAGGTGTTCGATCAATATATGGGCTATGCGGAGCGGCTCAGGAGCCATATCGTCGACACCATCACGTTGCTGAATCGCGCGATGGAGAAAAACAAAACAGTCTTGTTCGAGGGTGCGCAGGGGACGCACCTGGATGTGGACTTCGGCACCTATCCCTATGTGACCTCATCAAGCGCCGCGGCCGGGGGAGCCTGCACCGGGACTGGTGTCGGGCCGACGATGGTCGACGCTGTAATGGGGATCGCCAAGGCCTACACCACTCGGGTCGGGAGCGGACCGTTTCCGACCGAGCTGACCGATGAGGTCGGCCAAGGGCTCCAGGAACGCGGGAAGGAGTTTGGGTCGACCACGGGACGGGCCAGGCGCTGCGGCTGGTTTGATGCGGTGGCGGTTCGGCATGCCACGATGGTGAATGGACTGACCTCGGTGGCGTTGACCAAGCTGGATGTGTTGGATGGCTGCAAAGAGTTGAAACTGTGCACTGGTTATCGACATGGCGGCACCATCTATAAGACCATGCCGGCCGATCTGGATGTGTTGGCCAACTGCGAGCCTGTCTATCAGCGGATGAAAGGGTGGAGCACGGCAACGACAGGAACGACGAGTTATAAGCAGCTCCCTGTCGAGGCGAAACGCTATTTGGCGCGCATCGAAGAGCTGGTGGACTGCCGCATCGACATGATTTCGACCGGGTCAAAGCGTGCGGAAACAATTATGTTGCGAAATCCGCTGGATTGCTCCCGCCGACGCCCCAAACGCTCCTGAAAATAGCCAATGGTCATCGGTCAGTGGTCAATGTTATGATGCGTCCGTGAGTCTTTGGCTGGCTTTCAGCCAGTCGCTTCATAAAAACGATTCACGTTTCACGCCGCGAGATTGTGAGCCGGTAGCTCAGTCGGTAGAGCATCGCCCTTTTAAGGCGAGGGCCCTGGGTTCGAGTCCCAGCCGGCTCACCACTAAATCAATGATTTAGAAGATCCCGCCTTCATCGACCTGCCCGATTGTGACAAATTTGTGTCAATCGGCGGCCGGTGTTCCAGCACATTGACCCCATCACGCAAGCTTTCAGGGCAATGATGCGCATAGCGCTGCGTCATCGTGCTGGTCTTGTGACCGAGCAGACGCTGGACCTTATAGAGATCAATCCCGTGCTGCACGAGTCGAGTTGCGAACGTGTGCCGCATGTCGTGAAAGCGGAAATCGAGAATCCCTGCCCGATCCCGTGCTTCACAAAACTCCCGCACCAGGAAACGGACTTGCAGTGTATTGCCCAAAGGAGTCTTGAACACTAGACCTGATGATGCGCCCGTTGCACCTTGTTTGGCTGCCAGCAGGTCGTACACGGTGGTGTTCACTGGGATCGTGCGGCGTGTGCCGTTCTTACTTTTCATCACGATGAGTGTCCCACGCGTGAAATCCACATCCTGCCATTGCAGGTTGAGGATCTCCCCTTGTCTCATCCCGGTGTTGAGCGCAAAGCGAATGATTTCTTGTAGCCAAGGCGACGACGCGGCGAGGAGACGTTCCTCTTCGTCGGCACTCAGCCAACGATCCACTTCGTTCCGCACCTGCTCAAGGGACACACGGTGCATAGGGTTCTCCCGGCACCATTCCCACTCCCGCATCGCCAGATTGAAGGCGTGTCGCACCAATTGCAGCTCCTTATTGATCGTGGCGGGTGCGGCTCCTTCTGTGCGCCGTTGAGTTCGATAGGCGACGAGACTCTTAGGCGTAATCTCGGATAGAAGCTTTTCCCCGAGCACTGGCACAAGGTGCTTGAGAGAAGTCCCATCACGTACGCAACTTTTGGGGGCCTTCATCTTGGAACATTCGGCTAGGTATCGTTCCATCATATCCTGAAACGTATGGTCATCCTCTTCGCGATGGTCGAAGAACGTACCTTCGACGACTTGTGTGGTCACCTTCGCGAGAATCGCTGTCGCCAATCTTTTGTCCGAGGTCTCAGTGGACCGTCGAACTCGTGTGCCCTGAAACATGAAATCCATCCACCAAACTTTTCCTCGTTTAATGAGACCCATTCGCTTCCTCCTCTCTGAATGGGCTCGCTATTGGTCTGGTTTCCCCGCGGTGAGTATAAACGGCACGTTTGGCTCGCTCAATGAGGTGATCTACGTCTCTGGCTGACGTTATGCGCCTGCGCTTGGCGGTGGGAGATGATCGTTCGGTGGGCATCTGACAATCCTGAAGCCATCGGTCAATGGCGTCCGGCTCAAATCGGATGACTCCATTGATCTTGAGGGTGGGAATTCTCCCTTGAGCGGCCCAGGCGTAAAGGGTTTTGTCCTTCACCTGAAGCCGTGCGGCGATGTCTTTAATGGTCAGAAGCATAGAACACCAAGACTTCAGTACTTGTTGATCTCCATGTTCGTGCTCAGTCCGATGTGTTGAGTCCTATATTTTTGCCAACAGCGTGAGCCTCCGAGACGAACTTATGAAAGGGTTCAGAATTTATGACCATACCGAAAAGGTAGGGGTGGCCGTGGGTCGGATACGCCAGAATCCTGAGGGGGCACTCACCTGGATCCGTAGCAAGGCGGAGTATCGGAGGAGTCTCTGCTGAGGCACCGCGTCCGGAGACGCCGTGCCAGGTGGAATCGCGCACCGTCGTGTCGTGCAGTACGACTCGACCGTGCGGGGACACTAGC
>JAEURV010000205.1 GCA_016788465.1 Nitrospira sp.
TGGACGACCGCGAGGACGAAGAATGATTTGATTGAGGCGATCAACCGGACAGTGACCAAGGCGGTTCCCGGCAACACGTTCAGTTATTCCCAGCCGATTGAGCTGCGTGTGCAGGAATTGATTGCCGGAGTGCGGTCCGACATCGCCATTACCATTTTCGGTGAAGATATGGAGATCCTCCGACGCCTCGGCGATCAGGTCGTCCGGGCGGTCTCGAAAGTTCCCGGAGCCGCAGACACCAAGGCTGAGCAGGTGGCCGGTATGCCGTACCAGGTGGTGGCTATCGACCGGGAGAAAATCGCTCGCTATGGCATCAATGCGGGGCAGATTTTAGATACCGTCACCGCGTTGGGGGGACGCATTGTCGGTCAAGTCGTCCAGGGCAACCGTCGGTTCTTCATGCAAGTGCGGTTTAGTCCCGACGACCGCAAGAATTTCGAACGCATTTTGGATATTCGCATCGCCGATTCACAGGGTCGTCTCATTCCACTCAGGCAACTGGCCGACATTCGTATCGAAACCGGCCTGGCACAAATCAGTCGAGAAAACATCCAACGGCGGCTGGCGGTGGAAACCAATGTGCGCGGTCGCGACCTCGCCGGATTTGTCGGCGCAGCGCAGAAGGCGGTGGAAAGCCATGTGACCCTGCCGCCTGGGTACTGGATTGAATGGGGCGGTGAGTTTGAAAATCTGCAGCGGGCGTCTGCTCGGCTCGCCATTGTGGTACCGATCGCGCTGTTTCTGATCTTTGTCCTCTTGTACACGACGTTCAATAGCCTCAGGCCGGCACTCCTCATCTACCTCAACGTCCCGCTGGCGGCAACGGGCGGCATTCTGGCCTTGGCGCTTCGGGGCATGCCCTTTTCGATCTCCGCTGGAGTCGGGTTCATCGCGCTCTTCGGCGTGGCGGTGCTCAACGGTGTCGTGTTGATGTCCTATATTTTAGACTTGCGCAAGCAAGGGCGTTCGGCGGAAGAGGCAGCCTATGAAGGCGCGCTCATTCGCATGCGGCCGGTGTTGATGACTGCGCTCGTAGCCAGTCTCGGGTTTGTGCCCATGGCGCTCTCAACGTCCGCGGGCGCGGAGGTGCAACGGCCGCTCGCCACCGTCGTGATTGGCGGACTTGTGACCTCGACGGCGCTCACGCTTCTCGTCTTGCCCACCCTGTATGTCTGGGAAGAGCGTCTTCGAGAAGCGTGGGCCTCCCGTAGAAGGCAGGCCGAAGAAGTGCCGGAGCCTCATAGACCGAATTTGTAGTGGGAAAGTACTTCACGGATTACCGCGATGGCGGATCGACTAAAAAGAGCGGCAATGAGAAAGCCGATCGCGATATCCGGTTCGGGAGAGCCAGCGACGCGAACGGCTAAAGCTGCGACCGGCACTACCACATTGCGCTGATATCGTTTCGGGAACGCAACGATGCCGAACGCATATTCATGTCGTCGCCGCGGTGTTGCCAAAGGAGCCTAAGACAGGTGAGATTGGCAGCCAGCGCGGTGATGCCGACTACGCTCTTCGCGTCAGCAATAGGAACTAATCCATGATGAATCTTGAAGGCTACTTGAGCGAGTATCACCACGCTAAATGCAGCCATGATGTGCCTTTGAGCACGGCGGCTCTCGCCTGCCATGCGGCCCCCCGGCCAACAACATAGAGGCTAAACCCATAGACGATGGCATCGCCTAACAGGTCAATTGAATCCCGCCAGGAGTGCCGTCGAATAGGCGAGAACCCAATGCGAGGATTCAAGCAAGAACATGCCCGAGGTTGATGCCGAGCACGATGCGAAAGATTGACCGCTGCCGAGCGGCGACCCATGTGACTATAACCCTGCTATTCCAGTCACGTCCCAGTCAGGGCATTGGCTAGTCCCTGCTGTGTCACCTACCGTGCTAAAGACATATAAGCTTCATGAGTTCCCAATGAACCTGCCCATCCGGGATGGGCAGCATGAAAGCCACAGGTAAACAACAATTGTTCGGCACACTCGGGGGCCTTCTTGCCGGATTCGAAACACGATAGATCTCGACCATGAAGAGATCTCTGGCGAGTGGGCCCTGGTTCAGAAACGTCGCAGGGTTCAGCGGGGGCAGCATTGCGCTGGTTGGTTTCGAATTGGAAGGCAGACGATCCATCCTAATACGGGAGGTCTTCATTTTGAGACTCATTCTTATCCTTCGCCGATAGACAGAAACCCGCAGGAAGATTATGTACTGTCGTCAGGATCCAGAGGGGAAAGAAACCTCATTAAATGAAATGGCACAGCTACTTGACGTTAACCATCATTCTCCTGCTCGGCACATCAGGGTGTCTTTCTCCCATCACCCTTCATCGAGCCGTCTTGGCCTACGATGACGCCGTCACACGGGTCGGCCACGAGCAGCTTCTGCTGAATATCGTTCGGGCACGGCACCACCGCGCCGTGCATTTCACCACGGTCCCAAGCGTCGCGGCCACCTTCCTGTTTCAGGCCAGTGCCGGCATCACTCCACCGGAAGGAGAAACCGGGGGCCTTATCGGCCCCGTCGTCAATGCGACAGTTGCCGAAAACCCGACAATTACCATTGTGCCGATGGAAGGAGAAGAATTCACTCAACGGCTCCTGACACCAATGGACGAGTCCAGAGTGACAGCTCTTCTTGGGTTTGGCACGGACCTCAATATGCTGCTGCGGTTGGTGTGTAGCGAATTACGCTTGAAGGAGGCCGATGGAGTGGTCGTCTTATCGAATAAACCGGAGAAGAAGGCAGAGTACGAGGAATTTCGCCGCCGGGTCCTCCATCTCGCATCCCTCTATCAGCGGCATCAACTACAAATCGAAAAACTCGTCACGCAGACGATTTGGACCGGTCAATTGACCGGTGACTTGGGGCCGGGAGACATCCTGCAGGCGTTGGAGAAAGATTATGAGTGGTCTCGCAACCTGCAGGATCAGTCCTTCATCCTTACCCGGAAGAGGATTGTCGTGAGCAATTACTTCCCCGGCCCTCTTTCCAGCGAACAGAAACGCCGCCTGGGGAACATTTTTCAAACGTGGCCGCCGAACGAGATTTTAGTGGACATCCAGCCCGGCTTCCCGGGAGGGGAGTATCCCATGCAGGGAACGATTCGGCTCAGGAGCTTCGATGCAGTTCTGGAGTTTCTCTCTATGGACCGGCCAGCGACCCGAGAATATGCCGTGGAGAAAGACCCACGTACGGGGTGGATTCCCTTCGACCCGCCTGAACTGTTGAAGATCGTTGAAGCGGTGTCCCGACCGGAGCAGGCAGCGGTGAGCGTGCACTACAACGGCCGAGCCTATGCGATCCCGGGTGAGGAGGCCACCATGGAAAGGGCCGGGTGGGACTTGCGCGTCTTTCGTCTGCTGTATGAATTGTTTCAAATGACGGTGAGGCCTGTGCAAGCCCCTGTCCCGGGAATTACCATCGCGAAGTGAAGCCTTTAAATAGCAGGACCAAACAACTGTTGGGAGAGCAGAGCCTGTCTTCTTTTCCCGCATTTCCTTCATTCGTGTCACGCCGGGCAGCGCTTCCTGGGGGGAGACAATCCCTATGAGGGAGTACCTGTTGGTCCTAGCCTTGGCGGCAATGCCAGCGCTCGGCAACTTTGCTGGCGGACTGCTCGCCGAAATGGTTGCGGTGTCTCAGCGAGCGTTGAGCCTGGCACTGCACGGCGCAGCCGGCATTGTCATCGCGGTCGTCGCCGTGGAACTCATGCCGACCGCGCTGAAAACAGATGTACCGTGGGTGATCATCGTGGCCTTTATGCTGGGAGGCGGATTTTTTGTCCTTGTCGACCAGATGATTGAGATCGTGAAGAATCGAATGGGGAGAGCTGCCAGCGATACGACGCCATGGGCCATTTTCTTCGGGGTCTCGGTGGATCTGTTCAGCGATGGCATCATGATCGGCTCCGGTTCGACAATCAGTTTCAGTCTCGGCCTACTGCTGGCCCTAGGCCAGGTGCCGGCGGACGTTCCCGAAGGGTTCGCCACGATCGCCACTTTTAAGAGGCAAGGCCTGTCACGCTCCACACGGATCTTACTCGGGGCTTCCTTTGCGATTCCTATTTTCCTTGGCACCACCATCGGCTATTGGGCCGTGCGGGGACAACCTGAAATCATCAAATTGAGCCTCCTTGCCTTTACAGCCGGCATCCTCACGACAGTCGTCGTTGAGGAAATGGTCCCTGAAGCGCATCGAGACGGAGAGTCCCGCTTGGCGGCGCTTATCTTTGTCAGCGGCTTCGCGCTCTTCACCCTGCTGTCGACATACCTCGGATGAGCGGTCGAGAGGCAGATCAGCTCGTCCGAAATCGGAGGCGGCTATTTCGCCCGGCTCTGGTTGGTGAAGGATAACCGATCATCTATGTCGTTGCAGGTACCATCGTTCTTCTCCCGTACGGCATTATCCCGACATTCCACCAAGCACCTATGGCCGAGTTTATGCTGCACATGGCAGCATGCTTAACATGCTGTCAATTCTCTGGGGAAGGGGCTTCGATGGCACGAGGCCGCTGGAGCGGCCATTTGCCTCGTGGGTATGATCGCGATGATGTATGCGTTCCGTTTATGATGTAGCGACATGGGTGTTCCATGGAAAGAATTGGTTTATGGGCAGAGAGAAACATCAGCCACATCCAATTTCCTCAGCGACGATAGCCGAACGTCATAAGGGCCTATTGCTCTCGGCACTCGGGCTCACGCTTGGGTTTTTGATCCTTGAAGTGATTGGGTCGTTGTGGACCGGGAGTCTAGCGCTGTTGGCCGATGCCGGTCATATGCTGACGGATGTAGCGGGCATCTGTCTCAGCCTCGTCGCTATCTGGTTTGCGTCAAAGCCCCCCTCCCCATCGAATACCTATGGATATGTGCGACTGGAAATCCTGGCGGCACTTGCGAACGGCGTGTTGCTGCTCAGTATGGCGGCCTTCATTCTGTACGAAGCCTATCGGCGCATGTGGTCGCCACCGGAAGTTCTGGCTGGCCCGATGTTGACGATCGCGGTTGTCGGGTTGGGCGTGAATCTAGCGAGCATGTGGTTGCTCCATAGGGGCGCCAATGAGAGTTTGAATCTTCGCGGTGCTTATTTCGAAGTGCTCGGTGACGCCATGGCCTCGCTCGGCGTCATCGCAGCTGCGCTCATCATTCAATTCACAGGATGGACCCTTGCCGATCCGCTGATCAGTGGAGCGATCGGCCTATTCATCTTGCCTCGAACCTGGAATCTGATTAAGCAGGCGGTGCAGATTTTAATGGAAGGCGTTCCACCGCACCTGGACGTCCGAGAGATCGAGACCGCCATGCGTACGTCCCATGGTGTTCGCGATGTCCATGACCTTCATGTTTGGACGCTTACTTCAGGCAAGGAAGCCATGAGCGCGCATGTGTTGGTGGATGATCTGTCTGATGGGCAGCATATCTTGAACGATCTCCAGACGCTCCTCCGTGAACGATTCAACATCGAGCACACAACGGTCCAGCTGGAAAGCGACCGCTCGCCGCTCATCAAAGTCAGCCCCGGTGTCCGGCTATAGAAAAGCTATGGAGGCGTGAGCATCGGAGGATATTGAGCCAAGGGATAAAGCATTGACCGTACGAGTCACACTATACGTAACCGATGGTCACTATGCCGTGAAGCCTGCCAATAGAAAGGAGCCAAGCTCATGATGGGAATGCGCTGGCTCAATTGGTGGATTTGCGATGCTGGTGATCCTGCTCGTTATTCATGAGCCGATATGGGTGTTTTTGTCGATGGACACTCCAACATATGTGGATTACTCCGGTTGCGGCCTTACGTCGTGACGGCGGCGGTGATGCCGATATGGGAAGGGCTGGATCGAAACCGCTCCTAGTCATCTTTCACGTGTGGTCTCAACCAAAATACTGAAATGGTGGTGACTATTAAGGAAAGCCCGCAGTCAGGAGAAGCGGATCGGCTTGGAGATTCTGAAAGCGTTACGGCAGGGGGGAGATCAGTAAGATGAATTCGATGGGAAGCGCATCGATCCCTGTAAGAAACGCAATGTAAAAAGGAACACGAAGAAGGCGGCGTGCCTGGAAGCGAGTACCTGTTGCATATGCAGGGCAGTCGCCTTGACTTCTCGTCTGATGCCCACGTAACATTCACGACCCGATGAAATCTCCTAATTACAAGAAGATTGCCGTCGCACTCGTAGTCATTTGCTTCCTCGGTGCCGCAGGTCTCGCATCAACTCACTCTTTGGTCCACGAGTCTCCTCATGCGCATCACCAACAAGGAACGCATGGCACCGTCCTGTGCTCCTGGATGTGCACCGCCGGACAGGTTCTCGATGTAGTCGCCGTGCCCGTGCTAGTCGAACTGACGCCTATCCAACATGTCGATCTGGAATCCTTCAGTTCTCTTCCGTTCGTTGCCCTTAAGACGGCTACGTCCCGTGGCCCTCCCCTTCTAATTCAAGCTTAATTTTTAGCCCCACGTTCTCGCGTGTTTAGGAAGAAGAGAGGACCATCGATGATCGTCCTTTCTTACCACGGTTGTCGTCATGCGGCGACATCCCGGCCTATGGGATTACTGGTAACGCGGCAATAGATGCTGCGTAAGCCCGTAGATGTAGGTGTTGCATTATGAACAAAAATCACACCATCGATAAATTCCCCTTTCTTTCGAGCGAGTCCATTCAGGGATGGAGTGCCTCGGTTCTTTTGCATGCAGCGCTGCTTCTGATTCTCGTATTCTGGATGCCGATGACGGCCATGGTGCTGGAGCAGGAACCATTCCGATGGGAAGTCTCATTGGTGAACAGCGCTTCCAAAGATACCCTGCAGATTGTCCAAACGGCTGCAGAAGTGACGAGTTCTGAATTGTCCTCAAATACATCATCGCCAGAAACATCTTCATACCCGCTTCAGAAGAACCGGATGATCCCACCCGCCGTCAGGCAATCCAGATCACAGCCTTCGCCATCTCCGCGATCGACTCCAGAGATCGAAGAGAAGCTCATCAATCCTGAACTGCAAAAAGCCATACAACCTGAACCGACACACCCCGAACCAGCGGTGACTGAGATCGCGAAGGAGGAGCCGATCAAGGAGTCCGTGCCTGAGACGACTCCCATAACAGAATCAATGGCGCAAACCGACATACCGAAAACTCCCGCACCGGTCTTTCATGAATCGCCTGCGAATCCAGCGACGTCTTCGATTCCTACTGACCTTCCGGCCCTGGAAACGGCCTCGACACCGACAAGTTCGGCGCAGACATCGGCAGCCAAGGCCAATCATCGGTGGGTAGGGGAATCTCTTTGGCGGCGTGTAACAGAGCTGAAGCGATATCCCAGCCTTGCACGATTGAATCGCACGGAGGGTGAGGTGATCGTTCGGGCCGTGATCGAGGCCAATGGAAATCTTATGAACGTAAAGATCCGTAAGAGTTCCGGGAATGACCACCTCGACGAAGCCGCGCTTGATGTCGTCCGTCAGGCTTGCCCGCTGCACATGGAGCACCAGTTAGAAGTCGCCCAGGTGGTCGTTGACTTGCCAATTTCTTACAGTTTGAGACGTTGAAACGAGAGGGTTCGACTATTGACGTACTCAGAAGGTGAAGAGGACATATGCGAAGTCACCCGCCCTGCAAAACATTGATCTGCCTTTACATCGTCTTTCAAGCCCTCCCATCCGTCTCTGAAGCTGGTACAGGCGATGGGCTGTCGCTTTTCTCAAAACAGAAGATCCTCGAATCTCAGTCACTCGAAATTTCGCCTCCAGCGTTGCAGTTCGATGAGATGGGCCATGTTCACCTGGGATGGTTCGAACAGCAGGGTGAGAAACGTTCGTTGAAGACGGTTCACCTGGTTGGGCCGGAGAAAGCGCCCGCCCGAATCGTGCAAGTCAATCCCGCAACGCGTGAGCCGGCCGCGTTGCATCAGGCGCCCGGTCTGACGATCGGAGCAAAAGATGAAGTCTATTTCACGTGGTCTACGGCACAGGCCAAATCTGATTCGCCATTTGCCTCCGATCTTCTCCTCGCACGATCGCATGACCGAGGGCTAACCTTTGACGCTCCGATAACCGTCAACGATGACAATCAACCCATCAGCCATAGTTTCGAACACGTGCTGGCCATGCCAAACGGGAACGTGTATCTCGCGTGGCTGGATCATCGTGGAAAAGATCGCAGTGGGGCAGGTGCCATCTTCGCCGCGAGCCGTGATCATGGA
>JAEURV010000211.1 GCA_016788465.1 Nitrospira sp.
ATCGAGACCAAAATCGTTATCATCGCAACATCGCCAAACATATCGCACCGTTCCTTTCCGTCTTGCTGCTAGAAATTGTTTGTCTGCAAATCGGAGGCGCCTCCGATCTGATGATTCTTACCTCTGTTCAGACAGCAATACACATGCCAGCCACTCTCTCGTCGATTATTCTTGGTCACGCATCCATAAGGGATGAAAAGACCTGAAGACCAGTGGTCTGGAACAGACCACTGGTCTTCATTGCCGAATGAAAGTTGCAGGAGGTGGATCTGATCGATACAGCAAGGCGTATCGGATTTGATACGAATCGATCTGGAGGACGTCACTCTGATATCGGGAACGTGATCGACGGTGATCCTTTGCTCAGCGCACTGAGCAGAACTCAACACGTATCTGGCCACGCCCCATTCGATAAGTAGTGGAGATCAAGATCGCGGAACAGCACATGGTCGACATGTCCGATGACACATTCAGAACTTCCCGCTTCATGCAGGATGATCGAGTCTTGCTCAACCGGATTGGCTTACGCTTGCCCCTCCCACCGCATCACTATTATGAGTCGTCGTCCGTAACGCCTGAAGCGTCGGAATTTGGAAACGAGCTCCGCCATACGTTTGGGTAGATATATGGACCAGGGAACTATGCTGACTTGGTCTGCCCACGCCGTCACCACACGAGCTCGGGGCAACACCTCCTCGCTGAATTCCTGACTCATTCTTCATCAGCACCATCAGCAAATTCCTGTCTCAAAGTAATACAGTTATGCCATGCCAGAGCAGCCGATCATGTAGGACATGGCCTGCGCTTCGTACAGTCTACGCCTCATTTTTCAGCTCCACCTTGCCACGAATTCTCTCTGCTTGTATGTAGAACGCGCATGAATATTGAGGAGATTATCCAAGCATGGTGACCCCCGACATGTCGTCTCACAAATCGGCATGTACCTTGCTCTACGACATGCACAGCAGCCCACTTTCACACACGGGAGGGTAAATGAAACCAATGCTGCCATTGCAACAATCATCGAGAGATCCTCGAGCACCTCGTCGCTCATTGTCGTCTCCACGCACGATGGTCCTCTGTCTCTGCGCCGCAGCCATCAGTATTCCCACCGCTGGACTCTGCGCATCGACGACATCGCCGGTCCCCCTCTTTGTGGAAACGCCAAGCGATATTCCCGCTGCGATTGATCAGGCATTCCCGTCACCTCAGATCACGAAGCGATGGGTGCGTCGACATCGCACGATGGGGCTTAACCCCGCGGCATTGGAAGCCATGAAACTTGTCCGCAAAGACTCGAAACAGGATATATCCCTGGACCTGTTTGATGCCGGCACACGTACGCTGGATCTGGATGAGCCTGAAATCCACCGCAACAAGGCGAGGGTGTGGCGCGGACGGTTGCGCGGAGAACAGGAAAGCGATGTTACCTTGTCGGTACGCGGCAAAAAGATGGCCGGGACGATTGTCTCCGGTCAACGGCTCTACAAAATTGAGCCGACCGAGGATCATCGTCATCGTCTCGTTGAAATCGACGACGACGCCATGCCATTGGACCATCATCCTCTCGTAGTGCCAGATGATGGAACCCCGGCGGACCCTCCTGCTCCGGAACCGGAACTCCAACAGCCAGGTACAGCGGGAGCAACGGGCACCCCGGTTACAGCAGCCGCGACGACTAACACGACGGTTGATCTATTGGTGGTCTACACATCGACGGCACGCGCGCGGCAGGGTGGTACGGCTGCCATGAATGCCTTGATTGCCATGGGTGTCGATCTGGCCAATCAAGCCTACCAAAACAGCCAAATCGCCATGCGGCTCCGCCTTGTGCGTGCGGCAGAGGTCGCCTATGCGGAAACCGGCAACATGAATACCGATCTGGTACGCCTCCAAAGAACGAACGATGGCTTCTTGGATCAGGTCCACACATTGCGGAACCAGTATAAGGCCGATCTCGTCGCATTGATCGTAGACAACGGTGGCAGTTATTGCGGTATCGCGTATGTCATGGCCAACGGTCCCCGCGCGAGTTTTGCACCTTGGGCATTCAGCGTGACGGATCGTGACTGCGTGTCGAACAATACGCTGACACATGAGCTAGGACACAATATGGGAGATGCGCACGACCGCGCGAGCGGCGGTACAGGGGTCTTTCCCTACTCATATGGCTATCGAGATACCGTCGGAAAGTTCAGGACGATCATGGCCTACCCCTGCCCTACGGTGTCATGCCCTCGCGTAAAATACTTTTCAAACCCGAAGATTTTGATCAACGGTCGGCCGGCCGGAATCGATCATAGGATCAACCCATCGAACTCCGCGGACAATGCCCGCTCGATGAACGAGGTTCGAAACGTCATCGCCGCCTGGCGTGCAAGCACCACGACGTCCGCTGCCACATCGCCAAGTGGATCGAGAGATGCCCGTGCAGATTCTCAGGATAATCTTGATGACGATTCTGACGATGATGCAGACGACGACGCAGATGATGATTCTCGTGACAAGCCCAGAAAGGATTCTCGTGGGAAATCGCAGGGAAAGCCTCCTACGCCAGCTCCTTAACTGATAGGATACAGGGAGGATCGCATGTCGGTCCTCCCTGTCGTGACTACGCCAGATATTTCAGGGCTATGCTCAGGTAGCGAACCACGATGTTACATTTGAGGAATCGATCAACGATTGCACGAGCTCGATCTCTTCTCTTTTCCTTATTATTGGGTAGTCTGGTTGGCCAGACAGGCTGGGCCGGTGAACCATCTGAGCCAAAAGGCTTATGGCACACGGTCCTGAATCCTCCTCCAATTACCCAGCTTCGGACACCGAAGAAGCCGTGGATCCTCCGCGACCGAGAGGTTGAACTCGACCTTCCACTTCTGCACGTTTTGAAAGATGCAGGAGCCAGACCTCTCCCTCGAATTGTCATCGAGCTCTTCGACAATGTAACCCCCGAACTTGACGTCTCGTCCACCGTCTCTCGGATCAACGACACCGCTGTCATCCGTGGGACCTTCAAACCGCCCGTGCAAGGCGACTTCACCTTTGTGATCACCGGCAATCTCCTAATCGGAACCATCCAAATCGGCTCTCACATCTATAAAACCGACCATGTCGGCAATGGCCGCCTCCGATTGGCCGAGCTCGACTCCGACAAAATGCCACACGATTGATACTCACCGCTCCCTTCCCCATACGTACGGACAACAAGAGTCACATGCCACGATGATCGTCGAGAGAGTAGCTATTCGCCGCCGATCCGGCTACAATGCCCCCGTTTGCATTGGAACATATGACGACGTCGACACCTCAGACAAAACCGACTCCTGAAACGCTTCTTCAACGGACGCTGAATTCGGCACTCAACGACATCGGCACGGATTCAGTGTTGGCGGCGATCTTTCATCAAGAAAACGGCCCGCTGGTTGAGCATGCCTCACGAGGATTTACGCCTCGGGACGTCCAGACCATTCTTCGTACGCTTTCCACACAGCGCGCCGTAGCCCTGACCCCGAACACAACCGAGCCAGATAGTGGGCGTACCGTTCGTTTGCGGTTGATTACTCCCGGCGCCAAGTCTTTGCTCGTCGTTCCATTACGCCATCTCAATCGTACATACGGCTGTCTGGTGATCGGCAGAAAAGAAGGCGCTGCCTTTTCCAAAAAGGATCGATTGCAACTGGACCAGATGTGCGAGGGAATGACCAAGGCATTGGATCGCGAAGGCTTGTTCAACACCGCTGCGGTACTCAGCCGTCCTTACGTGACACAGGAAGCAGCTCCTCCACAGCAGGCTGGGGGCGACTTGTTTCCACCCATGATCAAGCACTTTTCGCCGGAGCTTCAAGCCAAGGTTGAAGCCGTTCTCACGGAAGCCAACCAGTCTGTGGCCTACGACCGGGCCTGGGCCTGTTACTACGATCCGCTGGCGGGAAATGTGGAGGTATTGGGGGTCGTCGGCGATGGGAAAGCGGACCAACGCGATAGTAAGAAAGATCTCAAGCCTGGCCAACGTCTGACACTGGATAGCTCTGCGGCCGGATGGGCCGTGCGTCATCGGAAACCACGCGTAGATCATGATCTTGCTTCCACTCAGGGGCGTTTTCTCGATCATAAACAACTTTATAAGGACCGATTTCAGTCGTCCCTCGTTATTCCGTTTTTTGTCAAGGGCCAAGTTGGCGGCACACTGTCGCTGGGCGCAAAGGATCCGGAGCGCTATCAAACAACTGATGCTCGCACGCTCGAACCCACTATCGTAAAACTTACTGATCTCTTACAAGCGCCGGCGCCTCAAGCTCCTGTCCCGGCTCCACCCACTGAGGTCGGGTCACCAAGTCCGCAGGCCGTTTCGTCCACACCTTCCGAGCCGAGCATCAGAAAACAAGAACGCCAATCGGCAATCGGGGAGTTCAGCGCATTCTTGGCGACGGAGATCCGCGAACCCTTGGCCTCCATTCGATCGCAATTGGAGGAAGTGACCGGCGAGGGGATTCTTGATTTCGATCCCCAGACACGGGTGGAAAACGCCATGCGCGACTTGATCCGGATCGAGGCGATCCTTAACGAAATCCTCGATTTTGCCAAGCCGCTTGAGCTCAATCGGCATCTCTGCCGAATTCCGGAAGTGCTCGAGAGCGCGTTGGTGGTAGTCGGGACTGATCTTGAAGCGACCCGCATTCACGTAACGAAAGATTATGCCAATGTCATCGCTCCAGTGCGCGGTGATGAGGCGAAGCTCCAGCAGGCTTTCTTGAGCATCTTCCGGAACGCCTGTGAGGCCATGTCTCCCGGTGGTCACCTCACCATCGCCGTCACGCAACATCGAGCCGGTCGAGGGTTTGAGGTGCAGATTCTGATCAAGAACAACGGGGTACCGATCCCGGCTGAAATCGTGGACAAGGTCTTCGAGCCGTTTTTTACGACGAAGCGATCGGGCATCGGGTTAGGGCTGCCCAGTGTCAAGAAAATCATCGAGGAACACCATGGGACGATTGCGATCGGAAGTGCACCCGGTGAAGGCACGACCGTGACCATCCGCCTCCCTGGTGTCAGTCGAGGACCGGCGTTCCGCCACCGTGGACGAGGTCGGCGACCTCCCCGGCGGCCGGGTTGACCAGGGTCTATTCATCTCGCCTCCTCCTCCCATGGCTCTCGACACCCGGATGGTGCCAACCGAGCAGTTTGTAAGAGACGGTGTGCGTTTGACAGAAATAGCCGCTGATCGCTATGATTCGCCCAATGCCGATCCGTATTGAAACGACTCCGTCATATGGTGATCCTCATTCACTCTTCTATCTCAAAGGGAGAACGGGTATGAAACTTGTCACTGCTGTAGTAGCCACGGCCTCCGCGATCCTCTTCGGTCTTTCCATGGCTTCAGCCAACCCAGCACTGCTTCCCAAACATGAAGGCTATCCGATGAAGAACTCGGGCAGCCCCGTCACGGGCCAGCCGACGGCAAATGATCCCGGGCAATCAGATGCACATGGAACTTCCTCGCTGTTGAAATCCGCGGACTCAGTGAAGAGCGCGGAGCAGAAGTTGACAAAAACCGACAATGCCCGAATCACCGAAGGGCAGGGAGCCGGAAGACTTCCGCATGTGGAGGGACCGCAAATCACGATTGCACCACCAGTGACCTCCGCGACCAAGATCACCGGTGATCGCAAGATCGACTAGCTCGCTTTTTGAACGATACGATAAAACAAAAGGGGAAGTCCTTTAGAAGGACTTCCCCTTTGTTTTCTGTTTCCTCCTAGAACCGTTTGAGAGACTGTCTGCCTCAATCAATCGGAACCGCCACGGTTTTCTCGCCCACAGTCCCGCGTAGTCTACCCCAATCCGCGGAAACGTCCCGATCTGGTTTCTAGGGACGCTCCGACCTCGATCTTCAAACCAAATGGATCGTCCCTGTGTCAGGTCGATCTGATGCAAAGACCGATCGATGTTCAGCTCGCGGCAGAGCTTTCCGGGACCGTCGATCAATTCTCCATCCACCTCAATGGCTCGGATCAGCACGGCGGCAGGAAACTCCGCCTGTTCGGTCACGACATTGAGCATATGGTACATGCCGTAAATCAGATAGACATACGAGATCCCTGGTGGACCAAACAAAACCTCCGTCCTTGCTGTCCGCCCCTTCGAAGCATGGCAAGCCTTATCCTCCACCCCAACGTAGGCTTCGACTTCAATAATTCTTCCAGCAATGGCCCTCGTTCCACTCTCACGAACCAGGTACTTTCCGATCAGGGAATGGGCGACGGTCAACGTGGGGCGATTGAAAAAAGCTCGAGCAAGAGTCTTTGCCATGGTAGTAGTGGCGAATGGTAAATGTCGGAACCGAAACTTTCAATTCCTCATCGACCATTGACCATTGACCAAACCACATCCGCCGTTCAGAAGTACCACGCCATGCCCCCCATCACCGTCCTCGGATTGCCAGGTACAAAGTGAATATCCGTCACCCCGGTCGGCTCAGCCCGGAGACGCGACTCAAACGCAAAGATGGCCTGTTCCCATTGCGTATTGAAGAGGTTTTGCACGAAAAGAAACGCCTCGAGCCGCCCATGCGGTAATTTTACGGGGATCCGATAGCGCTCAGAGAGATCAAACGTGATCCATGAAGGCGACTTGATGCTCCGGTCTTCCACGAGCGGACGAACTCCTAGATAGGTGGCTTGCAGTTGGGAGGTTAACCCTTCCGGCCATTGGAGGATCGCTGCCCCATACGCGGTGTATTCCGGCGCCAACGGAATCGCATCCCCGTTGCGAAACTCCGCATGCGTCCAGGTAAAGCTCCCATTGATATAGAGAGGACCCCACACCTTTCCTCTGGCGGCAATTTCGACTCCCTGACGTCTGGTTCCCCCACGAATCTCCGTCGTACCTTCGTCACCGATTAGGACGAGTTCCGACTTAAGATCCAGCCGCCAGGCTGTGGCGATCAATTCGAGACCTTCAGACCCCCATGGTCTCGAACGGATCCCCACCTCATAGTTTTGGGATCGGGCAAGCGGGGCAGCCCCGATCGAGACAGCTGATCGAGCATCATTGCTATGAAACCCTTCGCCATAGTTGACGAAGAATTCGGTCCTCGCCCACGGACCAAGAATCATGCTCATCTTTGGAAGGACGATACCTGAACCTTTACGCCCATCCGGTTGTTCAGCACAGGTGTCGCAACGGTTGGTCACGCCAAATGTGAAAAACTCTCCCCGCACACCTCCCGAAAACCTCATCCATGAGAACGGCTGGATTTCCCCCTTAACAAATGGGGAATACGACACGCTACGGACGTCGCTGTCGATCGTGGTACCAGTCGGACTCCGCAAGGTCTGGGTTCCCAATTTGGTATGCACGTCGTCCACTCTCGTTTGAAACCCTACAGTCCCGATCGCCGGCATACCAAATAGTTGGACTCGTTGCTTAAATCCGATGTCACCGCCATAGATAGCCCGACGATCGTATTGAGCAAAGCCATCTCCTCGCGCAGGATCATTCAGAAAAAAGGTGAAGTCGGTGAACAGGTCCAGCCGGTAATACTGTCCGTACGCGTTCGCAAAAAACTGTCCTCCGGTCGTCGTGTCGTAATGATAGTTAAGTTGCCCGGTGGTCCTGAGGGTATTCCCCCCTTCATAGGGATTGATGGAACCGAAACGATCCAGGAGCCCGTTGCTCACGGCGCGAAACGGTATCTCACCCGATCCGTCCCATCTTGATTGAAGAAAGGTGGCTTGCAGACTCAGTTCATCCCGCCCAGTCAGATTCGTGGTCGCTTTCCCGAATAGGTTGGCCCGATGGTAGTTATTGTCATTGAGATACGGACCATTGGTGTAAAATCCCTCGGCGGCGAATAATGTGCGTACACGATCTTTCGTCGGCGAGAGCATCAGCAGGTATCGCTGCGTGCTATATTCCCCGCCTGCTCCCTGAAGGAGTCCTTCTTTCACCATATCACGCGTTCGGAAATTGACCGCACCCGCCGTCACGAAATCGCCATACTCCGGCAGATAGGCACCCTTATGCACATCGACCCCTTCGATCGTCTCCGGAATAATGAAGTTCAGATCCGTATAGCCTTGCCCATGTGCATGCGTACGGAGGTTGATCGGCATGCCATCAAGGAAAAACCCGACATCCGTTCCATGATCCGCGTCGAAGCCTCGGAGGAAATATTGATCAGCCTTCCCCGCTCCTCCGGAATGCTCCACGGCCACGAAGCCAGGAATCAGGCGAAGCACTTGGGCCGGGCGACCCTGGGGTTGAAGCACAATTTCTTTGTCCGGGATGAACTGTTGAGAGGAGGCCGCTACCGGTTTTTCTCCGATGACGGCAATCTCAGGAACTTCCAAATCAGTTTCGTCTGGGTCATGAGCCTGTGCTGTTCCCCAAAAGCTGAGAATGCCTACCAGTGCAAGTAAGGGGGTCATCGCGCGTGTCATGTCCACAACTCCTTGTCATATCTGCAGTGGACGGATGAGACGCCCACGAGCTTCCTACACAGTCGACTCATCGACCGGCGTAGACCCTCGTGGTCTCGCAACTCTGAACGGATAGGAATGTCGTTATACTTGATCGGTCGCCTGTACAGCGACGCGGACTCGGGAGAGGCACTCGTTAATCAATACATCCATCGTGCGACCTTCAGTCCCCACGATTTCTATGTGGACTCGATTCAGCGGCAACAGCACCTTCTTGGCCTTTGCCTCAAGAATCGTTTTCGACACTTCAGGAGTCACTTCACCTAACATGGCACCGGGCAAGATCATATTTAACGAGGCCACAATGACATCCACCGTCGGCACCGTCTTCGAGATGGCCTCGACCCCGGATGCGACTTGTTCAGCCCCGGCCTCCCGCATCGCCTCAGCCGCCGCAAGGTTGGTTCCCAGCCCAAGAATTTGGCAACTGAGCCCCAGGGTATCGCGCAACCCCGACACTAACCGGGACCCCAGCCCACCGCCTCGGCCATCAATGACACAGACCCGCATGGTCTAATCCAGCCCCTTTCCGGTAGTCGTCATAGTCAACTTCCCGTGCTTCACACCCTTCACGCTCACCAGTGCGTCAGCCACTTTTCGAATGTCAGAGCCTTTGCCTTTCACAACCAACACCTCAAGGCAATGGTCATGATCGAGGTGGACGTGCATCCCTGAGAGAATGTGACCATGATAGTCATGCTGAATGTCCGTCAACTTGCTCGTTAGGTCTCGGACATGATGGTCATACACAAACGTAATCGTTCCCACGGTTTCCTTGTTCTCGTCCCACTCCTGACCAACCAGGTTGTCACGAATCAGATCACGTAAGGCTTCCGAGCGGTTTGTGTATCTTCGTTGTTCAATATGCCGATCGAATGCGTCCAAGAGATGATGGTCAAGCGAGACACCGAACCGCACCAATTTCTTCACGACTTACCTCCCTCTTGAAGGTAGCACGAATTTTTCTTTCATAGCACCCTACACCCGTGGAATCAACCCCGATTTTTACTTCAGAATACATTACGTAAACTCGTTGTGATTGGATTTCTGACTCAGCGAGGACCCACTCCTCGGCCACGAACTATTTCAATATCTCATTCTGAGGAGAGGAAATGACGAGTAACAAGCACCCCTCGTCGGTCGAGGTATCGTGATGCACCGTCCCGGCTTCGGCTCGGTGATAATCACCGACCGCCATCTCACGACCGGCGATGGAACAGCCACCTTCAAGGACATAGAGCTCCTCAACTGCGGCATGACGATGCGGGGCATAGCTGGTGCCGGGGCGAAAACGAAGGAGCGTCGTGGTTCTGCGGGAAACTGGGTCGAACGCGAGTAACTTGGCCGTCACCCCGTGGGCAATTTCTCGCCATGTTCCCTCCGATGCTTTCACGAAGGTGAGCCCATCTGAAGACGGGCGAGGAATCAGGGAACGAATCAGAAGGGTCCGTAGAAAGTTTGAAACAGCGGTCCAGCCAGAAGACAACCACGTGGACAAGGAAGCCACATCTTTCGGTACGCCTATCTTTTCTTCACTCACCCGTTCGTCGCCCTTCCGATCCGCAAGGTCTCCTAAAACGGGTAACGATTCCTTGACGGCACATTGGACAGCGGAATGGGCTTGAATTCGGGAAAGAAGTCGCTCCCGTACAGAATCCTGAGGCAGGACTGGAACCGACCCTAAAGCCACGGTGTTGGCGGCCAGCTCGAATTGTTCGAGCTCTCGGGCGGCTTCTTTCGCAACCTGCCGAACCAGCCGCTCGCGAAGAGAAGACGGAGGTGTCACAGGAACCACACCCGTACCGATGGCATGAATGGTTGCTTCATAGGCTGCTGCCGTTTGCCGCAGGAGATCTGATTGTTCTTGGAGTCTCACCTCAAATACCCGACGATCCTCTGGATCCAAGACTCCAAGGGCATACAACATGGCCTGTTCTTCCAGGTCTTCCGGCAAGGTCGTCTCCGTCATGGCTGTAAACCCGCTTCGTAAGGTGCTAGCGCTTCCCGCAACTTGATCAGGCCCGATCTCATGCGTGTCTTCACGGTGCCGAGAGGCACCTGTAACTTCTCAGCGATCTCGCTCTGGCTCAGTCCATAAAAGTACGCCAAGGCAATGGCTTGCCGCTGCTCAGACGTCAGACCAGCCAGAGCCTCCTGGACATATCGGCGTCGCTCCTGGCCCTCCACGTTCTGTTCCGGGGTCTCGTCATGACTGGCGAACAACTCGACGGCATCCAACGATTCGAGTCGCCCAGATTCAGTAGCCCTGGCACGCAAACGATCGATTGCCCTTGTTCGAGCCACCGTCATCAGCCAGGCTCCTGGCGCCCCTCTTGTTGCATCATACATATGAGCCTGTCGCCAGACCTGGGTGTAGACATCCAAGGTGACTTCTTCTGCGGCCTCTCGGTTGTTGAGAATTCTTAGGATAAAGCCAAATACCTGTGGACTGGTACGATCATAAAACCTGGCGAGCGCAGCCTGATCACCTTGGGCGGTGAGCGCAATAAGTTGGGCCCACTCGTGGTCTTGATCCAGCTTGGTCGGTTCTATGGTCATGGTCGACATACGGTCTTCCCCATGAAGCTATACGAGTCGACAGGGAAGATTGGATTGCCCATTGGATCGATGGTGCGACGATAGGCGGACTATAGCACCGCCCCCATACCCCGACAAGCCGACCGGCTCGGAGGCATACATCCAATCTCGAAATCCTCTCGTAATGGTGAACAGACCGCCGGCAGGTGCTGAAGACAAACATAGATGATAGTTGCAGTTCACCATGTAGCGAGGGAGCAGAGACATGACACGACCCATGTTGTGGCCGCTCGGAGTCGCCTGTGCCGTCGGACTGTTGTCCGGCTGCAGTGGGAACGACAACGTGCCGGTCATCACCCCCAGCGGACCTACTGCCGCCGTAGAAGAGCAGCGTATGGTTCAATCAGACGCCTTGACCGCTGAAGAGGCATCGCTGATCAGCCATGCCGACTCTGACCCGGTTCCGGCTTCATTGCCGGACCTGTAATACACCATCAAGAAACAGATGCCTTTCCAAAAGGAGGATTCCATGTTTGCTCGACTTCGACCATTCGTTGCACTTGTACTCACAGTACTCATGGCCTCGCCTGTCCTAGCGGCCAGCCATCGTGAAGCTCCATTGATCTCAAATGATCCGGCCGCCGATATCACGGATTTTTATTTCTTCCGGAGCTGGCAGAACCCTGACAACGCTGTGCTCGTCATGAATGTCATTCCCAGTCAGGAGCCGGGGTCCGGACCGAATTACTTCAACTTTGCCGATGATGTGCTGTATGAAATCCACATCGACAACAACAAAAACAACATCGCTGCAAACATCGTCTACCAGATCAGATTTAAGACCGAAATCCGCCAACCAGGCAACGTCTTTCCCTTGTCGTATGTGGCATTACCGCCGATTACCGCCCTGGCTGGGAACGGGTCGGAAGGACTTCTGTTACGCCAGAGCTATACCGTCACAGAGGTTCGTTACGGTCAACGGCCGAGAGACCTTGGAAACGGTGTCATGTATGCCGTCCCGTCAAATGTCGGTCCCCGCACGATGCCTAACTATGAAAACCTCGCCGAGAAGGGCATCTATTCTCTGAAAAACGGGGGTAGGATCTTCGCCGGGCAGCGTGACGAAACGTTCTACATCGATTTGGGAGGAACGTTCGATACGCTCAATCTCCATATCTCGCCCATCCTGTCACCGGCTGATGATGCCAATGAGGCCATCATCGTCGGAGCGCCGAGTTCCGGCACTGCTGATACATTCAGTGGTTTCAACGTCAATACGATCGCGTTGGAGATTCCCATCAGCGAACTGATCGGGCCGAACGGCAACAAGGTGCTCGGCGCCTATGCAACCACAAGCCGCCCCAAGGTCACAGTCATCAAGAAGAGCGGGGATCGCGACAACAGTACCCGGTTTGTTCAGGTCGCGCGCATGGGTAATCCCCTCGTGAATGAGTTGATCATCGCGACGAATATGAAGGACAAGTGGAACGCTACGGATGCGGAGGACGAAAATGAGTTCGTCCCGTTCTACTGTAACTCGGCACTGGCCACGGCACTCAATGCCGTGTTCAGCACGAGCTTCCCGACGACCAATCGGGAGGATCTCGTGAACGCCCTGCTTCGTTATGCACCGGGACCGGCCGTCTGCGGATCGGGCAAGACTAGCGAAGCACTCGCTGACCTCCTGCGGGTTGATCTGGATGTGCCGCCAACTCCGGCGGGTGGACAGCGACGATTGGGCCCACTCGCGCATGACACCAGCGGTAATGCGACACCGGATCGGGCAGGCTGGCCGAACGGGCGGAGACCAAACGACGATGTTACTGATGTGGCGCTCCGCGTCGTGGCGGGTATCCTGACGAATCCCGCCGTCCCGAACCTCGGCGACGGCGTGAATTTCAACGTCGGAGCAGTCGGCAGCAACAAAACAGCGAATGGGATCGCGATGGAATTTCCTTTCCTTCCGACCCCATTTGACGGACGGGATCGTCGGCATATCGATCCAAAAGAAGCATTCTAGCCATGA
>JAEURV010000262.1 GCA_016788465.1 Nitrospira sp.
ATTCCTTTGGCTTGCGTGCCGTCCTCTGAGAGGAGGACTTCAAACCCTCCTTCTCGATCGTTGCCTGGCTGATGCCAGATCCCTTGCCAGAGACGATTTCTGATGGTGCTGGTCGTGAACCGACCGCCATGCTGGGTATACGGCCCGTTTCCATTCTGATCGAACGTCGCTCTATAGCGCTTGTCATCCTCAACCTCGATGATCTCCCATTCTCCACTGAGATCGATGCCTGGCAAGTCCTGCGAGTGCTCCATGGGATGGAGCAAGGGGTCGGCTGACGGTGGGGCGAGCGGGCCGCTTAGCTGAGCGGATCGAAAGGATTCATGCCACGATAATAATTGCCATCGGCCAGCACGTCGTTCCAGCACACCGGTTTCCCTCATTGGAAGTACCGTCTGTTTGAGTCTGGCGTCGTCGGCAACATAACGGATATAGTCGAGTTCCATGGCGTACCAGGCCAGATCTCCCTTCGTCCATACCTTGAGTTCTTTGATCGGAATCTCAAGTTTCTGAGCATTAAGGAATTCCTCCTTCATGCCCTGCTCAAGCTCTGGCCACCCGACATATTTCCGACCGGCGACGCCATAGCTGATGATGTCGGCGTCATGGGCCATCATGCGAGAGAGCGTCGGTAAGTCCTTCTCGGCATTGGCACGGACGAGTCGTCTGACGGCCGATTCTGCATCCACGGGCTCTGACGCAACTGCGGATGCGGTTGTGATTAATACAAAAAACGAACTCCACCATACAAACACGGCAAACGAGGGCATACGCGACTCCGGGTGATGGAATGAAGGCAGGCCACCTGCTCGAACGTCAGCAAGGTACACGGTAGAACCAACCGTGTCAAAGGTAGAAGCGACCTATGAGGGATAGTTGAATGATGACGACGATATAGTGACTTGCAAGATGCAAGTCACAGTGCTAGGATAAACCTATCTGCCCACGGAAGGAGGGGACATGAAGTTTGAGCGGTCGAATTGTCCGATTACCAATGTATTGGACTTACTCGGAGACAAGTGGACCTTGCTTGTCATCCGCGACTTGGTGTTGGGCAAGCGACGCTACCAGGAGTTTTTGGCCTCACCGGAACGGATTGCATCGAACATTCTGGCTGAGCGCTTGGACCGATTGCTGGCCGCCGGTCTGATCAACCGGCGGGCCTATCAGAAGAATCCCACCCGCTATGAGTATGGATTGACCAAAAGAGGTAGAGATCTCGAACCGATTTTGGAAGCGATTCTTACCTGGGGGAAGAAACAGTATCCAGGAACAAAGAGATTTCCGAAAGTTCAGCGACCATCGGACTGATG
>JAEURV010000270.1 GCA_016788465.1 Nitrospira sp.
TCGTAGTGGTCGTTATCATGCTGGAATATTTTCCTGTCAGGTCATCCTCCAGTCTCTCCAAGGTGCCGGCGTAGCTCAGTTGGTAGAGCAGCGGTTTCGTAAACCGCAGGTCGCCCGTTCAATCCGGGTCGCCGGCTCCATATGCGCGTACAACCACATCGACAATCCCAACGCTGGATAAGGAGATGCTGGTATCCTCTTTCATAGGGATCAGTAAGCCATGAGTCACAACCGAGCCACCGAGTAGCTACCTCTTATGCTCGATTGACCACCCACACTCTATTCAGAATAGACGACCAGCAGAAGACCGAAGAGAACCACGCATCCTCCCCAGGCGACGTCCCACCACTTCCTCACCTGAGGCGATACGCCGGGTAACCAGGACGCCAGTCCTTTCGACAAGCCTGCAAAGACACCGACGCCACCCAACACCGCATGGTGAAGGTCGATCCTCGCGGCGCCGGGATGATTCGCGTGTGAATGGACGAAGAGCAGGAGGCTGCCGACCAAGGTTAAGAATACTAATGGTGCCGCCCAGGCTGGATGTCGAACACGCCCGGTTCGTCGGAGTGCCTCGCATACGGCCATGACAATGGCAATGATTCCACTGAACTTGTGCTCAATAATTTCCCGATCTTGGCCAGAAAATGTTTCGGCAAAGCTGAGGGTGCCGATCGGCCAAGCATCATGGTCGCTCCAGATTATATTATAGACTCCAACCACACCGAGAATGGCCGGCAGTGCAAGGCGAGTCCATACGGACATGGGATGTTCTAGGGCGATGCTTAGTTCAGCAAACCCAAAGAGCATGTCGCTGACACCAGCGAAGTGATGGTTAAACTCCGAAAAGGCAATGCCTTCCGGTGATCCTTCCCAGCGTCCGCCGGGGTGATTATGATGATCACTGCTAACACCAGGTTCAGAGGAGACAACCTGCTGACCTGCTGGAGTCTGCGCTTGTAGGCTAGAAACGCTCGTAAGTGAGAGAATGGCGATCAGAAGACCAAATAAGAGGTAGGACAAGCGATTCATATTCAATGAAGACCCCTAACGCGAGACTGTCGCGTTTCTGATCAAGCGAACCATAGCACACATTACTTAGTACGGCTACACGAAATACAGCAAGAGTCGCTCAAGCCCTACGGGGAAGCAGTGGAAAAGGGAATCATATATTGGTGAGGGCGGAGATGCTCACAGGTACATGGGCCGGTTGTCGCTAAGCGTCACCCAGCCGCGAATGATGCGATACACGAACCAGAGTCCGACCAGACCAATCGGTAGCCATACGAAGAGAAACCCAATTCCAAAAGTTGCGATGATGAAGACGACGCAGAGGGAGATCCACAGCAGTCCGAACCAGAATGTTCGAATCTGCCAGCGAAAGTGCGATTCAAGCCAGGTCCCATGAACCTCGCTTCGTTTGATGTAGTTGAGAATGACCGCGATGATCGAAGGCCAGCCGGTGAGGAAGGCGCCAACGATCGTGGCTGTGCCCACGATTCCAGTCAGTAGGCTGAACGCATGGAGGGCGTAGACAACCTTTGTCCAGGTGACTAGTGAATCCACGTCTGGGCTTCCTTCTCTCTGCTCGGTGGTGAGTAGTGCCAGTTATCTAAACCTGCGTTCAGCATACTCACCCTTTTGGGTGTCGCGCAAGGCACACAGATGCTTTGCACGCCTGATGCCGTTTGTGTGGCAGGCAGTGAGGTTTAGCGGAGACAAGAGGTGGATTGAGGAGATCTCCATCATGGACCAGGCCACGATGAAACGGATAATTCTGAAGGCAGAGAAGGGAGGACCAATGAGTTCCATCAACGGCGGACGAGAAATTGGGTGTGTGTCGTGTACAGTGCGTTCAATCGCGTGAACGAATGCTGAACAACAGGAAGCAAAGGGGCGCTTCAGTTGAAGCGCCCCCGTCGGTGCTTCACGACGAACGTAAGTCGTATCAGAAGCGGTTACGCTTTGGACCACCGCCGAAACGCCCACCGCCGCCCGACCGAGGTTCCATCGGTTTGGCTTCATTGACGGTTAAGGATCGTCCATCCATTTGTGATCCATTCAAGGCCGTAATGGCCGCCTGCGCCTCATCCGTGGTTGACATTTCGACAAAGCCGAATCCACGAGATTGGCCGGTAAACTTATCTGAGACGATGCGGGCTGACTCCACGGTCCCATGTTCGGCAAAGAGGGTGGTCAGCTGCGATTCGGTCGCCGCATAGGGTAATCCGCCGACATACAACTTTGTACTCATAAACAGTATCTCCTTCCAGGTATGATGATATGGCCGAGACTCGAGAAATGGTGTGTGAGGGGAAGGAGAGGGCCGAAGACGCAATCGGAGGAGGCGGCTTAGGTCAGGCTTCCATTCAGATTTCCCGGTAACAACAACATCGGTGATGGACCATTGTGACCTTGTTTCATGCGAGGCCCTGCGCGATGAAGCAACGGCATCCTAGCAGGTGCCTGATAAAATAGCTATCCGGTGCCTCACGTGAGCGGATTGTGAGTAGGTGATGGATCACTGGTTACCCGACGATTGTGGCCCATGCCAGATGAGGTACGGCGGTTTCTTCATCGCCTCACCCGCGTTGGGATAGAGGCGCAAGGTGTAGCTGTAGGCCTGCTCCTGAGCGGTCAGGCATGTGGATGCCGAAAGGCGGTGGTTCGCGATATTGCGGAAGTCCGTGCGATTGGCCGTCTCGATAACGGTATAAACTGAACAGGAGAAATCGCCTTCCTTCGAGCACTCTGTACTGATTGCTAGGTAGGATCCATCGGAAAATGTCATGACCGGCTCTAGGTTCAAACGGCTCATTACGGTTCCTTTCGTTTCCGAGGCTTGTAGGCACGGGTCAGCGTATGAGGAGAAACACGACCAGGGTGGCATGAGAGACTGGCAAACCGAGCCTACTCTCACCATCAACGGGATACAGTGTGAAGAAGTTGTGCCATTCTCGGTCTCCTAAACCGGCAAGAGCAATCGGGACCTATTGAGGATGGCACACCGATTCAATAAAGCGGCGCCTGCGGACCCCATTGCAACCCAGCGAGATCAGGATCTTCGCCATCCTGGGCTGGCCGGTCCGGTTTATTGGCCTTGCGTTCTGCACGTCTAGCTTCTTTGTCGCGCTGCTTCTGTTGACGTGATTTTTCACGATCTCTCTTTGCGGCCGTGGTTTTTCCTGGTCCTCCGATGATGTCCTCCTTTCGAGCGTGACGTGACGCTGCTCGAGTTACAACGAAGTGGGATTTCCCTTGCGGCTAGGTACGGATCGCTTCGCGCCGGGTCCTGGGGCTGGCTGCTGAGAGCGGGATACCGTATCGGGACTTAGCCCTTGACTAGCAGCTGACGCAATTTGGCGACGAAGGTCCTCAATCGACGGTACCGATGCCGATCCTGCCGGATCTTGGAGCCCCAGCTTCTCCCAACGCACCTTGGTCCGAAGTACGACTCGCCTTCGTTTATTCGGGGATTTAGTTCCCCATGATGTCTTCATGGTGCCTCCATTTCGAAAGTTTGCTTATGCATCAGCGGCTCGATCTTTGCCATGCCATCACCGAGATTTAGTACGGGACGCAGACGCCTTGTCAGTCGCTGCCACAAACCGATCTTCCGAAAGAACTGCTCGCAGCCGGTCGGTGAGAGAACGACGATACAGCTCAGATTCGCGGCCGATCAGAACTAGCTGATTAGGGTCGGTCAGAATATTGAGATGTTGTTCCGGCACGAGCAATCGTGTCCCATCTTCTATCTTGACGCGATACTGCGTTTTCCCGTCGGGGTTACGCTCTGATCCGGAGACGATCTCCGTGAGTCCGTCGATTATCCCTTCGTAGGCCTCGGATCGATGGCGTACTCTTGTGCCGTTCGGAATGCGGACCCAATGCTCTGCGGGTGCTGGTCTGGTATCGTTTGCGGTGGTCATAAGCTGTCCTCTCTGCCTGTGGGCATCCAGTGCGGTTCCCAGTGCTGACACCGAACATTGTGCCCTTGGGGATTGTGTCTGTCGCTACAATTCTGTCCCTCGCAGGCCGTGGCATCCTCACACGCACCTCAAGGGCTTACAAAACAATCTTGCCCAGGAAATTCACTGCTGACGATCGCGCAGGTACGAGTGTCGGGAGGGATGGGCGCGAGGAGCAAAATTCGTATAGCTCAGTGTAGCATATCAAGGCTGGAATTGCGAATGTACAGCAGCCTTGCACGGTGAAGAGGATTCAAACGGAGGCATCTCTTCAACCGTTCCTTGGGTTAACAGCATTTACCAGGACCTGGGACAGATTGTGGTGGCTAGGATGAAGCCATCCTCCAACAAAGGTGAACAACCATCATGGCCTTGGCGAAGCCTCGAAGTTGGTTGGGCCCCTACGAGGCGGAAGGCTGAGGTTGACGGAGCCACCGTGGGGCGGCGGCTCCAGCCGAATTGGCGGCAACAGGGATTGATAGCCCTACCTCCTCTGGCCGTTAATTCTCGGCCTCTCTCAGTCCATGAAACCGGCGATCATCAGTGCATACGTGCACGATTGTGGTTTACGTGTTTAGACCGTCCTCCTGTTCGCCTGAATTCCATAAAACTGATAGTGTTTCCCATTGTGAAGTGGATGGAATTGGCATCTACATCAATTGGGTGAAGAGATATCGGCAGATCGGAAAAGGTTACTGCGCACGAAGAAATAGGATGACGGCCTCGACGCGTCCGTCGACGGATAACTTCCGGTAGATATGATGCAGATGTGTTTTGACGGTATCCACGGAGACGCACATGTGGTCGGCAATTTCTTTATTGCTACGCCCGGCCGCCGCACAAGCCAGTATTTGACGTTCACGCTCACTGAGTGCAGATAGCCGTAACATCTCACCGTCATGTGGGGGATGGAGTGTACCTGGCACGTCGTGCACAAACCGATCCGGCAGGATCGGTGACAGGATAGGTTGCCCGTTCGCCGTGGCTCTCAGGATGTGCAGGAAATCCGCCCAATCGGTATCTTTCAGGATGTACCCGAAGGCACCAGCTCGCATGGCGGCCACGATCCTTGCGTCCTCTTCATATCGGGCTAAGAGGAGGACACGCGTCTGGGGCTGGTGCTTGTGAAGGAGGTTGGTGACGAACGCGACGTCGAGATCCGGCAGGTCCACATCGAGCAATAGGAGGTCGGGGTGGTGTTCATTTGCGAGGCGATAGACCTCATGTGCATCAGACGCTTCAATGACAGTGCTGACGTCACGCTCCCGCTCCAACAGGAGGCGCAGGCTCTGTCTGAACAGCCGCTGGGTCTCGGCGAGCAACACACGGATGGATATGGACGAGACGCCCTGAGCGGCACGAGCATTGGCCATCTTCTCGCGACGGTTCGGCGTAGGATATCCCTCCCTTCATGGTGGGCCACAGAATTCTACAGCTAGAAGGGACTGAGTCAGGCACACAAATCTCCCGCAACGTTTAGGCAGCCACGCAAGGAGAGGAGAGGCAAGAGAGGAATGTGTAGGTGAACGGCTTCCACTAGCCCGATTGGGTCGGTCTGTGTTGCCTGAGGCGCACATGGGCACCACCTCCTATTCCCTGAGGCGGTATTTAATTCTAATCTACGCTCGGCTCATGACGCCGGTCAAGATTTGATCATCACATGGGACGGAGGGCATTACGTACCTGCTGCATAAAGTTGGGAAACGATTGGCCGGATCCGCTGTGCTCGGTAGCATAGAGCATCATGATGTTCTATCACGTCATGCTCTGTGTCTTGTTGATTCTGCCCTATCACGCCATAGCCGGAACGGAATTTGTCGCGCGAGTGCTCGCTGTCCATGAAGGAGATCGCGTGACGATTCATTATCGAGGGAAAAATGAGATGGTTGCTCTTCGTGATGTAAACGGTCCCGAACCCAAACAACCTTATGGGAAGCAAGCGAAGCATGCGACGGCGGCGTATCTCGCGAACCGTGATGTCGTGGTGAGGGACATCACGAAAGATCAGGAGGGTCGGACGACGGCCGACATTCTATTGAATGATGGGCGAAACATCGCCCATGAATTGGTCAAAGAGGGGCTGGCTTGGGTTCAACCCGGTGAAGTCCATGATCCAGCTCTCAAAGATCTTGAAGAGTTAGCCAGAGCTTCCAAACACGGCTTGTGGTCCGAACCTGCCCCTGTCCCACCGTGGAAGTGGAAACCCACCAAATCAGCCCGTCACAACTAGCGTGCAGAAGCCACACTCATCTCCAGCGATCCGTCGAGAAATATTCACCCCCATCTTCTGTGGATAACTGTGTGGGCAAGTTCTGTTTTTCAGGCAATACGCAGCGAATGGCGTGCAAATTTATCAAAGTGCCTATTTTGTAGGCATCTGCTCATGTACATGCATGCCACAAGTAATAGTGGTATGAATAGACATTCAGGATATTCTTGCATATTCCTAGAAAAACGGCCTTCTGTTATCCACTCAGTTTCACTGATACCCATACTATTCCCAGACTGCTGACCGGATATCCACAGGTTGTAATCTATTCTGGGGATGACGATCTCTGCAACAGGAGCGTGAAATCATTTCTGTCAAGAGGGGAAACGCAGGAAGACGGCTCTATTTGGATCGGAAAATAGTCGTTGGACTAGGCCTCCTGTCCCTGTCCAAGTCGGTGGGAGCAAATAGACTTGTATACATCCTGATGCAACGGCGGAGGTCAGAGGATGGTGGCTATGTGTATTGGTGAACGGTCTACAACGTCAAGGTGATGAACATACACCGGCCTTCATGGTGGGGGTGGAACTGGCCATGGATCTCGCGGATGAGGCCATTTAGTCCACGCAGCAAATTGTGTGATGTTGTACCGACGAAAGTGACCCACCGGCCGGTGCTTGAAGCTGATCTTGTATGCATGGGGTACCCTTCCGCACCGTCGCAAAGGTGAGCTAACGGGAAGCCAAAGAGAGGGGAGTGGAATCGCCAGTAATTACTTGTAATGCCTAATTCTGGTGAAAAAGGACAAATTCCTTTCTGAGATCTATCAAACATACGATGCCAATTCTCGTCCTCGTAGGAGTCGTGCATTGTAGGCATTAGTCCAAGAGCAGGGCGGTAATGTCACACTGTACGACCTACCGAAGCCCAAAGAAGGCTTTTGAATCCGTTCCCGAGCAGGTGAGCTGTTGAGAGAGGATCGGACTATGTGTAATAGGAACTCTAATGTCACATGGAGGTGCGCTTTTGTGGAGATGTGTGAATCCGACCCTTTGTCGGCGAACCAGATGCGTGAGCCGCGTCTTTGCCGTTACAAAGCGGGATAGGCTTATACCCCGTTCATGCGGACGATATGAGTCCGGAGCACCGGTCTTATGAGTGAGGGCTCTCTGAGGCTATACCCACGAAGTGGAGGCGCTTCTCTCCGGTGAGATGTTGTGGCTGGATGATATAGTCACCTGTCATCGACGGAATCCAGATAGATTTAGCCACCTCCATGTTCCCTCCGGTAACCGCCCACGCGACCCCTCCGACAAGCCCTCCACCGATCGAATAGACCATTTTTGCAGCACCATAGGGAACGGTGAGCGCCCAACAGGCGGCTTGACGCCTGGCTGCCTCGGGGCTGGAAAGAGGAGGTGAGTTCGACGCGATGGTGTGTGGTGCACTCAGTTCGGGTAAGTCGTCTCCATGCGCTAGGGCTGGTGTCCCGGTCATGACCAGGAGGGTGCAGACGGTCGCTCCAATCAGCAACAGCCGCTCGGTGTGAAACTGTACACGATTCATAGTCATAGCACTGCTCCTAATGATGAGGGTAATGTGGTCTTGGGTGACGAGTCCTCTACGGCGGGACGCGCTCATCGTCCAGGATCAGCTATCAGGCTCTGGAGCCAGACATTGTGGTTTACGGTTCGTCTTTGGAGGACTCTTCGCTCTGTTTGAGCCAGAGTTCAAGTAGTCTGGTCTCGCGTTCGGACTGAGAAATGTGCTCCAACGCAAATGCCCCGGTCAGGCGATCTTCATAAAAGGCCCGCTGTTTGGCGTACGTCTTCTTAAAGGCTTCCGTCTTCAAGGTTTTCCAGTCTGCGTCCGAGATGCCAGCCTGGGACCGTAAGAGGTCGATCTCGATGGCCTGAAACGCAAAGACTTTCGCTAATACCTTGATGACCGTGGCATTGGTCAGGAATCTGGGACTTTTGTCAGACATAGCGCATCGCTTCGGTTCTGCCACGGCACAGGCGTCTGGACTGGCGACGTCCTCGAATCCGGCTGGCGAACCTGAGCTCTCGGCGCCTCTGGCGGCACCGAGGGCTCAATGAATGGTTCAACAGCGTGCACCAAGTGGAACGTTGAGGTGGAACCGCTTAGTTCCGCACCCCGCTCCATACTTTGGCTGGATCGATCGTCTTATCAGGGTTGAGGGACTTTGCCTTTTCCAGCAAGACATCGGCCGCTTCTGGATAAGCGGGATCAGAAATACAACAGTTGTCGACCGGACAGACTGCCGCACATTGCGGTTCATCAAAATGGCCGACACACTCAGTACACCGATCGTGAGCGATCACGTAAATGTTATCGCCCACACCTTGCCCATCACCCACATGGAGTCCCTTCTCTTCCGCGCCGCTGCGCGTTTCGAAGATCGCCTCGTTCGGACATTCCGGTAAGCAGGCGCCGCAGTTGATACATTCGTCGGTAATCAGCAATGCCATGATCCTAGTCTCCTTATTCGCTAAGATTACACCTGGTGTCGCACGTTCTCTGTATCCTCTTTGATACGCGTTTCAAAAGATCAATGGGAGCTGTATGGTGCACCTTCTCACGCGTCTCTGTCAATGCGCGGTTCAACAGGAAACTGTGGTGTTTGAGGCATGGGTGCCGCTCCCTTCTCCAGTTGCTTTAAGAGCCAAGAGTGGGATAACAGCCTATGCGGTGATACGGTTTCGGGACAGGGCTTACCGATACATGATCATCCTGTGCGAAGCGCTGGGCGAAGGTATCGTGGGGCTCGCTTCGAGGATGGGAAAGGCGTATCGTTCAGCGCATGGCTACTCCGGAATTCATTAAAACCCTTCGCGCCAAAATCGGGACAGATCTGTTGCAGGTGCCGACAGTGTCGGTCTTGGCCGCTGATGACCAGGGGCGGGTCTTGCTCGTCCAAGATAAGCCCTCAGGTTTGTGGGGGCCACCAGGTGGAATTGTCGATCCTCATGAGCTGCCGTCGGATGCAGCGGTGCGGGAAGTGTGGGAAGAGGCGGGGGTGTATGTCGAACTCACCCAGCTCCTCGGTGTCTTTGCGGGGGAACGGTTCTCCGTGCGGTATCCGAATGGGGATCAGCTCTCGGGGGTAGAGACGGTGTTTGCCGCGCGGGTGATCAGCGG
>JAEURV010000273.1 GCA_016788465.1 Nitrospira sp.
GGCGGGTGAGGGCGAGGGCCTTTTGAACATCCGGCACCGATGATTGGAAGTGCGTGAACGGCAAGATAATCTTTTAACAGTCCCCTGGGGAGTGTCGTACTTATGGAAACCGAACTCGGATTGGCCGCTGGCTACATCGAGACATTTGCCGGTAACGGGAAGGCCCGAAGTACGGGTGACGGCAAGCGTGCGGTGAAAGCGGGAATCCCGCTCCCTCATCATGCGGCACTCGATCGGGAAGAGCGGTGGCTCTACTTTGCTGAGTCGGGCTCCGATCGCATCCGGCGTGTGCACCTCCAAGAAGGGACCGTCCATAACTTTGCCGGGATCGGGGAAACCTGCTACAGCGGCGATGACGGAGTATGCGGCGAGGCAGGGCTCTATTTGCCGCTAGGGGTCGCTTTTGATTCGCAGAACAATCTCTATATCTGTGACTCTGGAAGTAATCGGATTCGGAAGGTCGATCATGAGACTGGCGTCATCACAACCGTGGTCGGGACCGGTCAGCATGGGTTTAATGGAGACGGACCAGCGCGTGAGGTCAACCTCACATGGCCGGCAGCCATTGCCTTTGGTCAGGATGACGTTCTGTATATTGCCGACACACAGGCGCATAAGGTTCGGCGGTATGACCCCAAAACGGATTTAGTGACGACGATAGCAGGTACCTGGACGGCGGAGGATGACGCGCGAGAACAACCACTGGTGGCGAGGAACCTCGTGGTGCTCTCCGGTGACGCCATCGGGATCGATTTCAGTGATGATCAAGGATGGCTCATGCCGGTTTGTTCCGATGGGCTCGATATGTCGATGTATCTGGATGATGGAAAACCGGCGACGGAAGCGCGTCTGTACGACATCGTGGGGATTGCCGTCGACGATAGGGATAACGTGTATGTGGTCGACAAGGGAAGCAATCGTGTCAGAAAGATCGATGCCCGGACTGGTGTGATTTCGACCGTCGCGGGGGTCTGTCGGTATGGGTATGACGGTGACGACAAGCCGGCTGTGCGAGCCATGTTGCATGCTCCGGAAGCCGCGATTTTCGACCCAGAGGGCCATCTCTACATTTCCGACACGATGAATCATCGGGTGCGGAAGGTGGACGCAAAGACGGGTATGATCACGACGGTCGCAGGGAACGGGGACAGCGGCTACGAAGACAAGAATATCGGTGGCTGCGGAGCTGCCCGATTTGTCGCGAAAGAGTCGGCCGGACAGTTGAAGCACGGGGACGGTCTGTTGGCTGTCGAGGCAGTGGTCAATTCTCCTGTCGGCTTGGCGTTGGACTCACAGGGCCATCTCTACGTCTGCGAACGTGGAGAAAACAAGATCCGCCGATTGAAGCTTTCGTAACCTTCCTCTCTCGCATCTCCTCACGTTTGTCTCGATCAGGTTTTGTGATATTCTGAGCACAGTCATTTCTCGGAGTACAGTGCCGTGCCAACCAGGTCCATCGCTCGCGTTCGGTTTCATGTGCTTGGATTCTTATCCGGGCTGGTCGTCATTGCGAGCGTACTCGGCGCCTTCGGGGTTCCCTTGGTCAGTTCCGAGGGGATGACGATCCGATCGTTTTTGATCCAAGGCGAAATACCGAAGACAACTGATGATGCGGCCTGGAAAACAGCCTCGCCCATCACCATCCCGCTTAGCGGTCAAGTCATTACCAGGCCGGTTTGGCCTGAGCCCACGGTTCGCGCGTTGACAGTGCGGTCTGTTCACAATGGAACCGATATTGCCTTTCTCTTGGAATGGCAGGACAACACTAAAAATGATCGGTTGACTCCTGGGACGTTCCGCGACGGGGTAGCGATCGGATTTCCTCTCGGTGATGCCCCGGCGTTCTTTTGCATGGGGCAGCTGGATCACTACATCAATATTTGGCATTGGAAGGCGGATTGGCAGAGCGATATCGATCGCCGAGCCGCCCGAGCTCCGGAGAAGAAGGAAGGTGGAGTGCGAACGTTCGAAGTCATTCCAAGGCGAGTGTCTTCCGTAGAGGACCTCATCGGTGGAGGCTTCAGCACATTAACGACGAAGGACAAGCAGGGACGAGTGCAGGGGCAAGCCTTTTGGAAGGATGGCGTGTGGCACGTCATGATGCGACGTCCACTTCTCAGTGAGGAGCAGGAAAATGAAGCGACACTCCTTCCTGGACGAATCCAAACCGTGTCATTCTCTGTCTGGAATGGAGAAAACAAAGAACGAAACGGCCAAAAAGCCGTGGCGCCTTGGTTTCAGTTACGCATCGATCCCGTCGGAGGGTTGTAGCAGGATGGTGAAAAAGGCCGCCAGCTTTGTTCTCGGTCGTCCGTCTCCTTGCGACGTACCCCAGAGGGTACGCCTCAGTTGCCGGACTCCCTGCGGCCTCGCTGGACAGCCTGTTTGACCACCCTGCGGGAGCGAAAAATCGCAACAGGTTCGGAGGAACCTTTGGTGAATGGCGGAATGCTGAGTGAGGTGTTGTTGGGTTTGTTCCTTTTTGCCGCTGTCGGGGTTACTCAGGCTGAGGCGCAATCCGGTGAAATGACGGAGGAGGAAGCATCAACGTTGGGCGAAGAGTTTGGAATTGTGGTCGGTGCCGTTGATGAGGCAATTCAGAAGGAACTCAATCTTCAAAAACCACAGGGTGTTGCGGTGTTCGAGGTGATCGGGAACTCCCGTGCAGACTATGCCGGTATCAAAGTTCGGTCCGTCATCAAAGAGATCAATAAGCAAGAAATTCGAAACATGGCGGATTTCGGTCGAGCTATCAAGAAGGCGATGAAGGAATGTAACGTTACTGTCGGAACCTATGAAGCAGCTGATCCTGGTGATCCGGTTGGATGGGGAGTGAATTTTCACTTTGTCGGCTGTAAGCGGGATTAGCTATTAGAAGTGACGGGTGAGGGGTAAGGAGTGAAGGGTAAGGCGAGTGGATGGAGAAGGGGAACGCATTGGGGACAGAGTATTGCGATGCTCTGCTTTCTGTCCTTCGTTGGACTCGCCAGCCCCTTGAGTATGTTTTCTCAGGGACAGGCAGAGGCTCAGCACGTAGATAACCAAGTATCTGCGAGTTGGGTGGCGGAAATTGAAAAGATTTTTATCCGGTCGGAGGACTGTAAGCAGTGCCATGAGCGGCATTATGAAGAGTGGAAGGGCGTCAGAGAGCAGACGCCGGATTTGAAGACGTTTGGTCGTGTCGATGCCGCGCTCTTACATGGGACATCGTTCACCTCACCGGTCTTCAGAACGGTCCTCGGCCTCTGGAAAGAGACGAACCCAACCGCGGATGAACAACGGCG
>JAEURV010000276.1 GCA_016788465.1 Nitrospira sp.
CACCGTGCCGGCCAGTTCATTCTTCAGCGAAATCGATCGAAGCGCGAGGACGGTTCCAATGGATGTAGTGTTCGAACGGTGCTCGATCGTTCGTGCACTGGCGACGGTGACCGACTCTCTGGGTTCAGGCTGGTTGGCTGAAGCGGCTTCTTCACCCTGGAGTGACCCATATTTCCACGAGGCCAAACCAATTCCGAGGAGAAGAACGACCAAGACAAGAACGATTGATCCGATCCAGTTCTGACGATTCATTGTGGGACTATGCAACTCACGAGGCTATGATACCAAATCATTGTGGGACTATTCAACTCACGAGGCTATGATACCAAAAACTGGGGCGCCGGGGTACTTTCGGCCTCGCGCCCTGGGTGCTCGTATCGAGTCCCGGCAATGGCCGCGAAGAGTCCTTTGACGGGCCCGGAGCAGGGTTATCGAATCCAGCGGCAAGCTCAGGTGGACAGTCTCCTGAGCATTGCAGAACCGCGTACGTTCGCTCTCATTGACGAACTCAGGCAGGCGGCTGATCAGCTGCCTGGATGAGCTAGGTTACGAGTTATGACTTCACATCCGCTTCCCAGGAGATATGGGCGGGGCACCATTGCCAAATGCCAAGGGTGATGATACGGGTCAATCCGGCCGGGATACAAGCCGTACGGTTCAGTTCGACCTTCCGGTTCATCAACTTAGTTGAATCTCCACATCGCTTCAGATAGTCGTCAGCTTTGATGTCATGGAGGTTGGCATGAGGCACGACGAAGGCCACTACCGGGACCGGCAGGACGGCGATCGAAGAGTCATCGACCCCTTGAGAGCCTGCGCAATGCGCTTCGGTTTTCGGATACCTGACATCATCCCGGACCAGCGCCGTCGTACAGCCTGCGAGGAAAAGAGACGTAGCTGCAAGTAGCGAGACCCACCCGTGTAAACCTTGCTTCCAGATCATGAATACCCTCCCTGGTGATCGGCCATGTCTCTTAGACGCAGGCTACTCACAAACGTAAACACCG
>JAEURV010000333.1 GCA_016788465.1 Nitrospira sp.
AAGAAGGCGAATGAGATCCCCTCCTGCTGCCGCAACTTGCGTAGTCTTTCAGGTTCTGCGTGAAGCGGACCACCTAATCGCGATCGCGGATCGAGTCGATCGAGGCAGTGAAGGATGAACGTCCGATTCTCTTGGACAGACTGCCGACCGTACAGATCGACTAGTTCCTCTGCAAAGGAGAGATCGCCGGCGCCGATGTCCAGTACTGACGCTACATCGGCATAGAGCAGCAGGTCGAATGGATTCACCCTCTGACGCAGTTCCCTTTCGATCGCTTCACTCGACATCCGGGTGATCGGCCACTTGGAGCCGGGAGCAGGAACCAATGCAAACCACACGCACAGTGCTCTGATCCCTTTCGCCGGAGGAAGTCCGGTCAGAGATCTGAATGCGTCACCGTTACAATCTTGGAGACGCAGTGGACGGGGTTGATCGAAGAGACGCAGAAGAGCATGTTTGACCGCTATCGGAAGATCCCCCTGCTGGATAGCGTCAATGAGCCGGACGATCGTGGAAGGAAGGGTGGGGCCGTCCACCAGTCTCTTCGAGGCCTCCCACTGAGCAGGAATCTGGCGCGCACGACGGCTCACGGCATGGCGGAATTCAGCAAGTGCGTCAAATTGCATCGGCAGCGCGTGTCAGCGAGTGATCTATCGTGGAACAGAATAGTAAGGTCGCAACTTCAGGGTCAAGTCCGCTTGTTCATGCACACGGGGTATGGTAGGAGTGGTTTGTATGAGTAGAGACCTCACATGGCTACCGGCTCTCCGAGCATGGCCTATTATCATACTCATGCTGTTCATGTCCCTACTCGTGTGCGTCAACGGCGCTCCGGCGGAGAGTGACACAGGCTCACAGACCGCCTTGAATGAGACCTGGCAAGCTTGGCAGATCCTAGAGACTCGCACCGGACGTACGCTCCTGTTTGAGGAATGGCTCAAAATTCTTGAACAGTACGACATTATCTATTTGGGGGAGGAGCATCACAATTCGTTCCATATTCAGGCAGCACTCAAGATATTGGAGCAGTTGGTGGCAGACGGACTGGAGCCCACAATCGGCCTGGAGATGTTCGGTTGGGACGGCCAAGCCGCACTTGATGACTATGTCTCGACAAATAGGCCGGTCACCAACGAGTTCTTAGAACAGGTGCGCTGGAAGCAAAATTGGGGCGGAGCTTTCGAAGATTATGCCCCGTTAGTGACCTTTGCCCGAGACCATCACCTGTCGGTTCGAGCCATGAACCCGCCCAAACCTCTTATTCGACGCGTGGTACAGCTTGGGCTTGAGCATGCCAAGGGGGACCCTGAATGGGCTGCCTGGGGGATCCTGCAGGACGAAATCCTAGACGATCCAGTCTATCGTGAACGGATCATGGATCAACTTCAACGATGCCATGGGGGAACAGAGGACCATTTCCGAACGATGTACGAGGCGTCCATGGTTCGCGACGAGGGTATGGCAAAGACGCTCGTCACTCGGCAGAAGGAACTTCGCAGGGATCCCAGTGAGTCCCGTCGGATCATCGTAAGTTATACGGGAGGGGGTCATCTCCAATACAATCTTCCGGTACCCAAGCGGGTTGCCAGACGGCTGGGTGGGGACATCCGACAGACCACCGTGTACATGATGTCTTTTGAGACGAACAAAGCCGACACTGTGCGCGCTCACATGGAAGACCCCATTGCAGATTATATCTGGCTCACACCGATAGGAAGATCAAACCCTGCAAAGCCCTGTCGGTAGTGGTGTCTCACCACGCTTCGAGACTCTCGTCCGTGGCGGAGCGCACGCTATTCAAGGTTTCTTGACAGTCTCCAGTTCCGCCGTCAAACTGACGGCATCATGGCCTTAAGAAGGGCTTCAAAGCCTCCCCCAATGCCGAACAGAATTCCCTGCAGCGCTGAGCGGCTCGATCTATTGCTTCCGCAAATGATCCAAGCGATCTCGGAGGCGGGCGCCTTTCACCTTGCCCGCCAATACATGACGGAAAAGCGGGTCCGCATTCTTGAAGCGAACGATTCCCAGATCTCATCGTCTGTGATCGGAAATGCGGGTCTCTACGAGCAACAGATCAACCTGAAGGATGGCCATCTCATTTCAGCATGCTCCTGTTCCCAGCCGGAAGAGCCTATGTGCCGCCACTGTATCGCCGCCTTATTGGAGTATCACCGGTGGGCCACGCATCAAGCAGCTTCGAGGTCGAGTGCCCGAAAGGACTCTCCATCACGACCACAGACCAATCACGCAAGAGACCCCTCACCTTTGACCTTGCAGTCGTCCATCGCCGATATTAAACTCAGCGAGATCTTGAAGTTTGTTGAATGGTTGCAACCGGCGATGAAAGCGATTGAAAACGAACAGCCGCTCCCTCCCCCGCCTGTCATCGACGCAGGAGAGGTGTCCGCATGGGTTCTCGCAATCAAGAGCTTAGAAGATCGACGTCGGGAGACAGAGGATGTGCTGGCAACCTTAGAGGCAGAACTACGTGATCGCAAGGCCTATGCAGGGCGCCTCACGCAACAGCTCCAGGCTTCCATGGAAGAACTGAAGACCGCCCAGACGACTACACAGGGCCTTGAACGCGAAGTCAGCACTTATCGAGACACCCTCAAAAAACTCGGCGAATTGACGAACGAGGTGGCTCAGTACGATGAGCAGATCCGTATGGCAGCCCGTGAAATCCTTGAAAAAGGGTCACACTTTGACAAGGTTGCCACGTCGTTTAAAGAGGTCACAGAGGCACTGCAAGCCGCCGCGAAGGTCACACCTTAACCATAATCAGTTTTCTCGTTCCTCCCTTCTCATATCTACCTCTTGCACCATCAAGCCGATGTCCAGTAAAATGCGGCCACTTTTTGTTTGTGGATTTACAAGGGGGAAGAGATGAAGCAGTTACTTTCACGAACGGGACTCTTCACCGGGGCCTTACTGGTCCAGGCGTTGCCGGCAATGGCGAACGTGTCGGAAGGGCCTCCGGATTATAGCGGAATCACCGGCCTGTATTACGTACTGATCGCGCTCGTTCTCATCTACGGCGTCTACGACACGTTTTTCAAGAAATCCTAAGTCATCGCGGGTTACAGATCCATCGTCGGATCTATTGTGCGTGTATTGCGCGAACGCTGGCTGACCAACCCCTCTGCACCCATGTTGTCGTGAGGGGTTGGTTTTCTGTTCCCTCTCACTGAGCATGGGGCTGAGTACTTTGAGCAAGTGCTCGACAACGACTTTGTATCCCTCGCTGGTTGGATGAAGCCCGTCGGCCTGATTCAACAAGGCGCTTCCCCCAACCCCCTCGAGGAAGAAGGGAATGAAGGCAACCTGGCGCTCTTTGGCCAAAGTTCGATACATGGCTTCGAACCGAGTTGTGTAGTCCTGACCGTAATTGGGCGGCAACTTCATCCCGGCCAAGATCACCGTGACCTGTGCCTCTTGCAGTCGGCGGACAATTTGACGAAGATTCTGTTGCGTTTCATCAACCGGGATCCCTCGAAGCCCGTCGTTCGCACCCAATTCAAGGATCACCAACTCGGGTTTGCTGTTCAAAATCCATGACACACGGCGAAGCCCGCCTGCAGTCGTGTCGCCACTGACTCCGGCGTTAATCACCCGATAGTGATAGCCCAAACTGTCGAGTCGGCGTTGTAACTGAGCGGGATAGGATTCATCGACCTGTACACCTAGTCCCGCCGTAAGACTGTCACCAAATGCCACGATGCGAGGCCTGCTATCTGCGACAACAGGGGAGGCCCCTTCCGTGGAAACAGCCAGGAGTATCACAAGCCACGCTGCACAGAGAGGAGCAATTTGTTTGGCTAGCACCACAATCTTCCGCAATGCTCGATCCATCTTATCGTTCAGTATACTATCATCCTTTGCTCTCACAATTTGAATGATTGGCTAGACATTCAAATGATCACCGTGAACGATATCTCAATGATACTGGCAGCCGGTGGTCGTTCCGTCACGATTCTCGACCACGTCAGCTTTGACATTCCTACAAAGCAGACGGTGGCAATCATGGGACCGTCAGGGAGCGGTAAATCGACGTTGCTCGGATTAATGGCCGGGCTCGACCGGCCGACCTCCGGCCTCATCGAGCTGGATGGGACAGACATTACACGAATGTCGGAAAACCAGATCGCACGGTTCCGACGGGAAAAAGTCGGCTACATCTTCCAGTCGTTTCATCTCATTCCGACACTGACAGCCATTGAGAATGTGGCGGTTCCACTGGAGCTGAGCGGCGAGAGGCGGGCCAATGATCGGGCCGCCGAATTGCTCACTGCGGTCGGATTGTCCGGACGCATGGAGCATTACCCTGTCCAACTCTCCGGAGGAGAGCAGCAACGAGTCGCGGTGGCTCGTGCCTTCGCCTGCCGCCCCCCGATTTTGCTCGCAGATGAACCCACCGGAAATCTAGACAGTGCAACCGGCGCTCAGGTTGTCGAGCTCCTGCTCACACTACACCGTGACCATGGGACCACACTCGTGCTCGTGACCCATGACGGCGCCCTTGCGGCCTCGATGCAACGCGTGTTGTCGTTGAGAGATGGACGCCTCATCTCCGACACTGTGACGACATCCTCGGGGTGCCTCGATGACGGGACGGACAATTCACGAACTGTCGGCGGAACCTGCCCTGCTACGGACATGCCGGTCAAGACTTCCGCCGCCCCCCGCTCATGACCTCCTTCGTGTTCAACATGGCCTGGCGAGAAACACGCGGAGCCTGGAGGCACTTTACCTATTTCTTAGTGTGCATCGCGGTTGGTGTCGGCGCGCTGACCGGTGTCTCCCTATTCTCAGCCCAGGTGGAGCAAGCAGTAAACAAAGAAGCACGTAGTCTTTTGGGAGGAGATCTTGAGATTCGGATGTCACAGCCCATAAGCCCAGCCGGTCAGTCGGTATTGGACAAGCTGAGCGAGCGCGGAATTACGCTGACACATGTCAGTGAGCTCATCGCGATGGCAGCGAGAGTTGATTCATCCGGCAGTGGACAGCCGACACAGATCATCGAGCTCAAAGCCGTGGAACCACCATATCCTCTCTACGGCAGCCTTCGGCTTGATCCACAGGTCACATTATCTAAACAACTAGGCTTACAGAGTCCTCAATGCCCTACCCGAACCTGTTTTGGAGTGCTCGTCCAAGAATCACTCCTTATCAGGATGGGACTGAGCGTGGGCAATCGTCTCGCAATTGGTCAAGCACACTTCATTATCACCGGCGTGCTCAGAACGGAACCGGATCGTATGGCCAATGCATTCAGTCTAGGCCCTCGCGTCCTGATGTCCCGCGAAGGACTGCACGCAACGGAACTGATTAAGGTCGGCAGCAGAATCCGTGAACGGTACCTCCTCAAGCTTCCAAGCACGGTGCCTCCGGAGCCACTGCTCTACGAATTGAGGGGTCGCCTGGCTGCGGACTCAGCCCGTGTATCAAGTTATCGAGACGCCCAACCGCAGCTGAAGCAGTCGTTGGAACAGTTGACCCGCTACATCGGTTTGATCGGATTGACGGCGCTGTTCGTGGGTGGTTTAGGAGTTGCTACCTCGGTCCATGCATTTGTACGGGAAAAGTTTCAGACCATTGCCATCTTGAAAACGATTGGGGCGGATTCGCTCACCATTATCGGAACCTATGGATTCCAGGCGATGCTACTCGGACTGCTCGGGAGCCTCGCCGGCCTGGTCGTTGGTATAGCACTTCATCAAGGAGTCCCCAAAATGATCGCGGCTGTGATGGCCTCGGATCTACTCGATCAATTGGGATTTGCCAGCGATGGACTCGCGATCGCTCCCGGCCCCCTGGCGAAAGGCTTGGCATTGGGCGTCCTTTCCACACTGCTCTTTACACTGTGGCCTCTGCTGACGATCCGTGATGTGAAACCAGCTCGAATATTTCGCCGAGAGGTTACGCCTCTTGCCCCCTCAGGAATCCAGAAGAGAAGCCGATGGTGGAAACGGTGGTATGGGATCGATCGAGTCAGAGCCTGTTCCTCTCTCACGATCGGCTTAGGAATGACGCTGCTCTCGGTGTGGCAAGCTGGATCATGGAGGGTGGGCCTCCTGTTTATCTTCGCATTTTTGGTCGCCGTACTGCTATTGGGTGCAGCCGCCCGCGGGGGGCTGATACTCCTGAAGAAATCTCCCCGACCCGGCGCTCTTACGCTTCGCCAAGCGCTAGGCAATGTTATACGACCAGGAAGCCAAGCCGTGAGTATCACGATCGCTATAGGGATCGCCGTCATGGTTGTCACGACTGTGTCTCTCGTTGAGCACGCGCTCCTTGCGCAAGTGGGAGAGAACCGCCCGAGCGATGCCCCCTCGTTCTTCTTTATCGACATTCAACCGGATCAGGTGGACGGAGTCGTAGCCCTCCTGCGCCAACACTCCAGCGATCCAAGCCCTCGGCTCACCCCACTCGTGCGATCTCGCCTCTCGGCCATCAAGGGTGAGCCTGTGACGTTCGATGCACTGTCCGAAGAGGAAGAACAGAAGGAGAAATCCGCTCAAAAGGAAGAACGCCGGAAGAAGTGGTACCTGACCCGAGAATATGTATTGACCTTCCTCCAGGACCTCCCCAAAGACAATAAAATTGTTCAGGGTGTGTGGTGGAAGCCGGAGCAGGTTTTTCCAGACCCGCTGATTTCGATCGAAGAAGATGCAGCGAAACAGCTTGGTCTCACAATTGGGGATGCCATTGAACTCGACATACAGGGAGCACTCGTCACAGGGACAATCAGTAGTATTCGCCAAGTAGAATGGGGAAACTTTTCTACCAACTTCTATATGATCTTTTCACCTGGTTCTCTAGATGGGGCCCCACATACATTTGTAGCGACTGTTCGCGTCGCACCTTCCGAAGAAGTCGCCTTACAACAAGCGGTCGTTTCGTCCTTCCCCAATGTGACGGCCATCAATATGGGGGATGTCCTCGACAATTTTTCCCGCGTTCTTGATCGCCTGTCTCTCGCCATCCGCGCTGTAGCATTGTTCTGTGTCGTATCAGGAGGCCTGGTGATGGCCGCAGCCCTCGCGGCGACGCGTTATCGTCGCTTGTATGAATCGGTCATTCTGAAAGCTCTGGGAGCTCCGCGGAGCGTGATCGTTCGCTCGTTTGCCGCCGAATACGCGCTCCTGGGAGCATTGGGAGGGCTGCTTGGCTGTATGCTGGCCAGTGCGCTCTCATGGGGAGTGTTGGAGATGATGTTCGATCTCTCCTGGAGCCTGCAACCAACCATCTTGACCATGGGACTTATCGCCAC
>JAEURV010000349.1 GCA_016788465.1 Nitrospira sp.
CGAAGACGCAAAATAAGTATTTTGTCTCTTTAACGGTTTTGATCAGTGCCTTGCTTGTCCTAGCGTTTGCTTATACAGCAAAAAACTTTGCAGGTATGCTCGTTGGCTTGTTGTTGATGCAAGTGAGTCTATTGCCGGCTCTTGGTGCAACAAATCTACTTATTCTAGTATGCGCCGTCACTCTGTCTCTGTCGCTGGCAGAATTGTCCATAGACCTATTCAGTAACAATAATAAATCGGCTTATAGAGCGACGAAGTATTCTCCAGATAGTGACTATGGGAAAGGTTCATATTTCTTCTTCGGATCTGATCTTGGCTATCAGGCTCGTCCTGGAAGGTACACAAGCAAGAAATTATCTGCTGATGGAGATGTTGTATACGATGTGGCTTATACGATCGGTGAAGACGGCTTCCGTATAACCGATTTGAGTAACAGTAACATGCGAATTCGAATAAATTTCTTTGGCTGCTCCTTCACGTTTGGTGAGGGCTTAAATGACAAGGAGACATTGCCGTATTTTCTTCATGCATTGGACGACGGTATCAGCGTGAAAAACTTTGGGTTTCATGGGTACGGGGTCCATCAAGCATTGCGAATATTGGAAAGCAGACGAGACACAAAGGGGGATGTTAACTTTCTCCTCACTATGCCATGGCATGCTGAAAGATCAGCTTGCATCCCGGACTATTCTCGAGGCACACCAAGGTATGTGCTGTCAGCCGACGGGCAGTTAAGATTAGATGGAACCTGCGATAATCAGTCGGGTCAAGAGTACTCCCTTATAACTCGAACGCTACTACTCCATCACTCAAGAATCTATCAGCTAATTGGAGAATCTGTACTTCCGGAGACCAAAGATTGGCAAATGGAGCTGTATTTGGCGATCATTCAGGAGATCAAGAATCTATCTCATGCTCGCAATCAAAGATTTGTTATAGGTTTTATTGAGGCGGACAATACCTGGGTTGATCGTAAGTATTCAAACGCGAAAATAGTCGAGCGAATTACTGAAATGGGAATCGACGTTATCGACCTGACCTTAGGGCAATCTAAAGACTATTACATACACCAAGTTGATCGGCACCCATCAGCTATGGCAAACCTGGCTCGTGCCAAATTGCTCAGGGAATATCTACGTGGAGAAAACAAAGCTCTTAGCGGCGAGTCTTCATGAGTGTCTCAACTGTGAACGAAGCAGTGTCGGGTTCAGGTCTTACGGTCAAACGTGAGGGCACGCATTTCTGTGGATTCATCTCGAAATTCTTCGCGGATCTCCCACAGCTCATGCCGAACATCCGAATGGCCTTCCGTGATGTGGCGGATGTCGCTCCGGATGGACTCAGCAGGCACGCCAAAGCGCCCTTTCAGCTCCTCGATCTGCACGTCTTTCGCAGGACACTGGTGTAGCCCGATCGAACGAAATGTACAATGTGCACATTGAGAACTGACATAAGGAACTGTGTGCTGCTTCAGTAGAAGCGCTCATGAATAAGTTAGGCTGTATATCTTAGGTCGCTTTCGCTACTATCTGAACCCGTCATTTTGCCGCGGCCACGATGTTACCCTTCGTGAACCCAAATTTCTTTTGCAGCTCCTTCAGCGGCGCCGAAGCTCCAAATGATTTCATGCCGATGATCTCGCCTGTCAGACCGGCGTAGCTCGCCATCCAAATGTCGAGGCCTGTTCCACACAGACCCTCGCTGTGACATGTGGCGTAATGACACTGTCGCGATAGGCTTGTGGTTGATGTTCGAACAGCTCCCACGAAGGCATGCTCACCACGCGGGGCTTGATCCCTTCCCCGTTCAACTGGTCCGCGGCCTCCAGGCAGAGCGACACCTCACTGCCACTGGCGAGTAGCAGCACGTCCGGTTTTCCACCAGGCACATCGGCCAACACATAGGCGCCTTTGGCTACGCCGGATGCAGCCGCACATTTGGAGCGATCGATGGTGGGAAGGGTCTGTCTGGTCAGGATCAAGGCGACCGGCTCATGTTTTATCCGGTCTATGGGGTCGGGTCTTGCAATCCAACACTGGCCAGAAAAAGCTACCTTCTGTGTCTACTCGTTTG
>JAEURV010000212.1 GCA_016788465.1 Nitrospira sp.
AGGTGCCGCGTCACATGGGCAGCAGGGACATGCCGACGCCTGTGTTCAGCGCGCGGAGGAAGCGCTTAAGCATGCACGAGCGGCTGGAGTGAAAAACCCGCATGTGGATATGGGCGTCATACATCTGATGGAAGCGGTGCAACACGGCAAGGCCGGGCATGCGGATGCGTGCACCGAACATGCCGATGGTGCGTCCGCGCATTTGGCAGAAGTGTTAGCTGAAGGCACGACGCCGACCGGGAACCGCGTGTTCTTTCGCGGCGGCTATGGTCAGTTGCTCAGCGATCGCGGCGGTGAATTGATCACAGATGGCCATGGGGTAGCCGGGAAGAACGATGGAACCGGGGGCTATTACATCGGCGGAGGAACGGATCTCATGGTCACCAAGGATCTATGGGGCATGATGAACGGCGTGGCGCTCGTCGGTGAGATCGGATTGGAATTCAAGAGGTGGGCCTCCGCCACCGTCGGGAATGGAGATACCACAAGTGTGACGGGAGTAAGTAACGGTGGTCTCAGCAAGGTTCAATTGACCATGTTGACGGTGAGTGTCGCGCCCAAACTAAAGTTCCGGCAGGGGACTGATTTCCAACCCTGGATCATTCCGGCGGGGCTGGATTTCCACGTCATCAGTCCAACGTCGAGTCAGATCAATTATTTGGATATCGGAGTTCAGTTCGGCGGGGGTGCCGAGTTTCGCGTATGGAAAGAGTTGTGGCTGGGTCTCGACAGCCGATTCCATCTGGCTTCAAACCAAACCAACACGGTGAACAATTTCTGGACCGCCGGGGTCTATGGGGCGATCGGATTCTAGTGGGCCAATAGCGTACAAGCAGGGTGGAACATGGTATCCGCCAACAATGGTGCAGGGAGCTACTTGATAGCTCTCTGCACCGTTGTTTCTACCGCAATCGTCACCCACGTTCGTCGAAGTCTCAAGAAAACGCTCGATACACGCGGCGGCTGATCCACTAGAACTGAATGCTTGAAGGATTCTGGTATATCGCCACAGAAAGCAGGAACGTCCGCGTTGGTCGACCCTGCACGGCAGTCCTTTGCAACCAACCGCTTGTCCTCTTTCGGGATCGGGGTGGTCAGGTGCATGCGCTACAGGACCGCTGTCCCCATAAAGGCGTCCCCCTTTCCTCAGGTAGGCAAGAAGGGGATTCCTTGCGTTGTCCGTTTCATGGGTGGCGCTTCATGTCCTCGGGGGAGTGCATCGAGGTTCCGGCTCTCGGTAAC
>JAEURV010000005.1 GCA_016788465.1 Nitrospira sp.
GGCTATCGCATCGCCGAAGATGCTCGTGTGTGTCTGCCGGTCGTCGTGAACCTCGACGGCTTTATCTTGTCCTTTACCCGTGAGCCGGTGATGGTGCCGAATTCTGAAATGGTGAAACAATTTCTTCCGCCATTTCGTCCGGCCCACTTGGGATTCAAAGCCTCCTCGCCGCATGCGCTTGGCGTGGCGGTGCTCGGCGGGGTCACCTACAGCTACTTCCGTCACCAGGTCCATCTCGCTTCGATGAATGTGCTCAGGGTACACGATGAGGTGGCAGTCGAGTTCGAGCGGCTGTTTGGTCGTCGCTACGATGTGGTTGAGGGGTACCGGCTTGAGGATGCAGAGGATGTCTTGGTGATGACCAACGCCTATGCGAGCAAGGGCAAGGCGGCCGTGGATAAGGCAAGAGAGGAGGGTCGCAAAGTCGGGTTGCTCCGACTGCGTATGATCCGACCCTGGCCTGCAGATGCCGTTCGTCACGCATTGATCGGGAAAAGGGCGGTCGCAGTGCTGGATCAGAATCTGTCGCCGGGCCAGGGGGGGATTCTCTTTCAGGAGATCGCGGCTTGCCTCTATCACGAACCGCTACGACCACGGGCGCTCTGTTCCTTTATCGGAGGGTTGGGAGGGAAGAATATCGCGGAAGGCGAATTTGATGCGATATTCCAGCAAACGGAGGACGCAGGCAGGCGTGGAATCGGCGTCGGACCGGTGTTGCTCTATACGGAAGCCGAGCATCGCGAAATGGAACAGTTGCAGTTTCTTGCCCATGAACTCAAAACAGGTCGGTGACTAGTCAATGAGTTGGGAGCCACAACGGTTCAAAGACCTTCATCAAATACCCCGTGAAGAACATGTCTTCCCGGGTGCGCCGCTCTGCGCCGGCTGCGGAGGACTCGAATCGCTGCGACTCGCGTCAAAAGTGCTTGGGTCGCATGTCGTCTATGTGAACGCAGCCGGTTGCTTTACGAACTTGGCCACGTTCCCCTTCACCCCGTTGGATGCGTCCTGGCTGTATACGACGATGGGCTCCGCTCCCGCCGGTGCGCAGGGGGTGCGTGATGCGCTGGATGTGTTGATTGCAAAGGGACGGTTGCCGAAGGAGGAAGATGTCACGGTGGTGGTCGTAGGCGGAGATGGGTCGACCTACGATATGGCACTCTCGTCGACCTCCGGAGCGATCACCAGAAAATTGGACTTCTATTACTTCTGTTATGACAACGAAGCATACGGCAACACCGGCGTCCAATTGAGCCCCTCCACACCCTACGGAGCCAAAACGACGACGTCTCCCTGCGCCGTACAGCAGCCGGTCGGCGCGACGCAGGAGAAAAAGGACATCTTTGAAATTTGGCGAGCACACAACCCGCCATACGTCGCGACGGTGTCGCCACGTTTCCCGCTCGACCTAGAAGAAAAGTTTCTGCGTGCTTCGAAATATCGAGGTCCGAAGCTCTTCCTGGGCTTTGCGGCTTGTCCAACGGGATGGATGTTCGACCCGGCTTACACGCCCGATGTCGCGCGACTGGCGGTGGAATGCGGACTTTGGCCGCTCAAAGAAGCCGTCGACGGCAAGGTCGTTCATACTTATCTTCCAAAGCTCAGTCCGGTTGACGACTATCTGAAGCTCCAAGGGCGCTTTCGCCATCTGTTTGAGCCGATTGTTCAACAGGCTGTGATCGCGCATATCCAGGATCGAGTCACTGCATACTGGGAACGAGTAAAACAGACAGAACCGAAGGCGTAACTGAGCCTGTAGACGGATGAATGTTTCGATGTGTAGACGATTGGCTTGTTCATCTAGATCTGCGCCGGCCCTTCTTGTGATGGGGTTGCTTTGCGCCACAGTAGTCGCTGGGTGCACCGGTCAGGCACAGAGGGTGATGCGCCCCAATCCCTATCTCACCCCCGATACAAGACAGGCGATTCCGTTGTCATCCTCGGTTGGGAAGGAACATCGTGCGGTGATGCTGCAACATCTGGAGACGATGCAGGTGATCGTTGATGCATTGGTCGAAGAGGATTATGAGTTGGCGAGGGGCCTGACCGAGTCGCATCTTGGTTTCTTCAGGCATCGCCAAGCACTGGCCTATGGTGACTCAGAGAATTTCCCTCCGAGTTATCATGATCTGGCTCTGGCGCATCATGAGGCGGCGGAGGAACTAGCGACAACTATTCCTTCCAAGGACTTGAAGAAGATCCTCCCGGCGTTCAATAATCTGCTCAAGGCTTGTGTGGCTTGTCACCTTGAGTACAAAGTCACCGGCCAATCGTGACCAGCAGCGAACGGCCGGTCGCGCAGCGGAATGTTGAATAACGAGGGAGCTATGAGTGAACAGACCATTACGGCATTGTATGAGAAGGATCACGATCGGTTGGATGAATTGTTTAAGACCTTTCAGACGTCGAAACGGTCGGACTTTGGAAAAGCCAAGGAGGCCTTCAAGGAATTCAAGGTCGGTCTCCAGCGGCATATCGTCTGGGAAGAGGAGCTGCTGTTTCCGATGTGGGAAGAGAAGACTGGGATGATCGAGGACGGGCCGACGCCCGTGATGCGGTTTGAGCACGAACAAATCAAAAAGCTGCTTGAAGCCATTCACCAAAAGGTGGAACAGCAGAATCTCGAGAGCGATCAGGAGGAGCAGGCGCTGCTCAATCTCTTGAGTTCCCATAATCGAAAGGAGGAACGGGCGCTGTATCCCGCGATCGATAACGTGACGAATGCGGACGAACGTGCCACGATCTTCACGAACATGAACAGTATTCCGGAAGACCGGTACAACGCTTGTTGTAGTGGGCACTAAGAAGGGAAACATGTGCGGTCTCTCTGGGTTGGTATGTCGGCTGACGTAGTGCGACCGAGTAACCAATTCAGCGAGATAGGCCAGAAAGACGAAATAGACTGGACAGACCAATGAACAAGAAAGCCTGGCTGAACATATTTAGTATCCTGCTCGCGGGTTGGTTGGGAATGGAGACAGGCCCCCTAGCCCATGAAGCCTGGGCCGAGCCTCCGGCTGTTCAACCGAACGGGAAACTAAAGGGTAACATTCTACGGGGACGAGACATCTTTAACGGCAAGGGTGTCTGCTACTACTGTCACGGCATCGACGGGTACTTGTATCGGACACCACGGGTGGAAGCGGACACGGCCAAGCTCATCGCAAAACTGAACCCTCCTCCTTCCGATTTACGGAACCCCGATGTCCTGCATCTCAAGAATAACCAGGAACGAGCCCGGGCCATTCGGGAGGGTCATCCCGGCACCGGCATGTTTCCTGATACCACTCTGACCGATCAAGACCTCGCCGACACGCTCCTCTACCTCGCACTCATCAGAAAAGATCCCCATCCTGAGCAATAGGGTTCAAGACTGGTATGAGACTATTACTTGATGATGAGTTCTCATCGAGCAAAGAGTTATGAGCGAACATTACGAGTTCTCCAAAATGAAAGGGCGAAAGAATCCCTATATAAAGAACTTGAAGTGCATCACGGTTCGTGGGTTGCGCGATGCAGAACTGTAGATTGCCAAGATAAACAGCAGCGTCTGACCGCTTATCCTATTCCATGCCACCCTCTTGTGATTTGTTCTAATTCGACGACCC
>JAEURV010000044.1 GCA_016788465.1 Nitrospira sp.
GAGCGTGCCTCCCGACATCACCCCGCCTCGCGATAGCCGCATTCTTGATTGCGACATTGAACGCTGCGGCCATCCTGTTTACTGACTTTCTCCACGAGGAACGGAGCCTGGCAGGTGGGACAGGCCTTTGGAATCGGACGATCCCAGAGGGCATATTCGCACTTCGGATAGTTACTGCACGCAAAAAAAGACCGCCCCTTCTTCGTCCGCTTCTGCACCAGATCGCCGCCGCAATCGGGCTGCGGACACTTGACCCCCAACGCCAAGGGTTTGGTGGTCTTACACTGCGGATAGGCTGAGCAGGCGATGAACTTTCCGAAGCGTCCGGTCTTCACCACCATGGGGCTATTGCATTTATCGCACTTCTGATCAGTGGTAATTTCTTCCTTGGGCACAATTTTGATCGTCCCGTCCGGCAGCTTCTCGAAGTTTTGTGTGTTCTTACAGGGTGGATCGTCTTTATAGGCCGGACAGGCGAGAAACTTTCCGTTCCGCCCCCATTTAATTTCCAACATCCGGCCGCACTTCTCACAGGGGATATTGGTCGGTGGCTCGACGATATCCTTTGGACCGGGAATCGTCTTGGCGCGCTCCATCTCCATGGTGAACGGCGCATAAAAATCTCGAACCGCCGCCACCCACTGCTTGTTCCCCTCTTCTACGGCATCCAACTGTTCTTCGAGCTGGGAGGTAAAATCGACATTGATGAGCTGAGGGAAGCCTTTCAATAGAAAATCATTGACCGTTTTCCCCGTCTCGGTCGGCACCAACCGCCCTTCCGTTTTCTCCACATACTTGCGGTCCTGGATGGTTGAAATAATAGCGGCATAGGTCGATGGGCGCCCGATCCCTTTTTCCTCCAGCTCCTTGATCAATAGCGCTTCATTGTATCGTGGCGGTGGCTGCGTGAAATGTTGTTTCGACAGCAAGCCCGGCACTGTTTGCGCCTCTTGTTCGACAAGCCGCAACTGCTCCCCTTCTGACAGTGCTGGCAACTGACGTTCGTCGTCGTCCGCCTCCTGATCAGCCTTAGGCTTTTGTGACGGAGCTTCCTTATCGACTCCCTCCATATACACGATGGTGTGTCCGGGAAACTTCACGACGGTTCCAGTGGAACGGAATATGTACCGAGCCGTCGTCCCAACCGGTGATGAATCGATACGGGTCACATCTAAAATGGCCGGCACCATCTGCGACGCAATGAACCGATTCCAGATCAATTTGTACAGATTGTACTGATCCTGTTCCAAATACTGGCGGATCGACTCAGGATCGCGGGCCGCGGATGTCGGCCTGATGGCCTCGTGCGCTTCCTGCGCCGCCTTTGACGTTTTGTACACATTAGGGGTAGCCGGAAGATAATCGGAACCGAATCGCGATTGGATCACCTCCCGTGCATCGGCCATCGCCTCATTGGAAATGCGCGGCGAGTCGGTTCGCATGTAGGTGATCAACCCCGTCGCCCCTTCGGCGCCGATTTCGATCCCCTCGTATAACTGCTGCGCCAAGGTCATGGTCTTCTTCGGCGAGAAATGCAACTTGCGCGACGCTTCCTGCTGCAGTCGACTGGTAATGAACGGTGCCACGGGATTGCGCTTCTTTTCGCGACGCTCGATCGATTGAACGACGAACGTCTTGCCTTGAACCTCGCCGACGATGCGTCCCGCCTGTTCGGCATTCTCAATCGAAGCTTCTCCGCCATCGATGCTCTGGAGTTTGGCTTCAAACGAGGGTGGATTGGCACCCGCCAGAAGCGCAGTAATCGACCAGTACTCTTCGGCCCGGAAGGCCTCCCGCTCCGCCTCGCGTTCGCAAATCAGCCGCATCGCAACCGACTGCACCCGCCCCATGCTGAGACCGCGGCGTACCTTGTTCCACAACAATTGACTGCCTTGATAGCCGACAATACGATCCAACACACGGCGAGCCTGCTGCGCATTGACAAGATTCATGTCGATCTCGCCCGGTGATTGCAGCGCGCGTTTGATCGCCGATTGCGTAATCTCATTGAATAAGACTCGGAAGATTTTTCCGTCCTGCTTTTTCTTCTTCGATTTTCCCAGTAGCTCTTGTTCGAGATGCCAGGCGATGGCTTCCCCTTCGCGATCGGGGTCCGGTGCCAGAAAGACCTTGTCTGCTTCTTCCGCTTTCTTCTTGATCTCGGACAGGACCTTCGACTTGCCTTTGATGGTGACGTACTGCGGCTCAAAATCGTTCTCCAGATCCACGCCCAGCTTACTCGTCGGCAAATCTTTGACATGTCCGACCGACGCCATCACCGTATAGCCGCGTCCCAGATATTTTGTAATCGTCCGCGCCTTCGTCGGCGACTCAACGATAATCAGATTTTTTGCCATAGCAACTCCGTCCACAGCCTCACAAATTGTATCATCCGTACCAAATATCGAGGATTCATGCAACTAGATTGGCAGTCGGCAACAATCAGCTGTGCCATTCTCGCTCGAGAATCGCGTATCAACTGACGTCGGCCCGCGATCGTGCCGATGCTAGGTACGGATGTATTGTTGACCAGGCAACTGGCGAATCCGTCCTCTCAACTCAAGGGACAGCAATGTAGCGACAACGTGTGCGGCGCTCAGCCCGGTGGTCTCGATGATCGCATCGACCGACCGCGCCTCATAGGAAAGCGCGTCGTACACCATTGCGTCTTCCTGACACAGCGGGGGCACGGCATCGATCGCCCTGTGATCCAGCCGCAACATTGCTCGTTGCCGTGCATCGACTTGAGGTAGAATCTCATCCAGAACGTCGCGCGCGTCTTCGATGAGCTTTGCTCCCTCCTTGATCAAGCGATTCGACCCTCGACAGGCTTCTTCTTTTATGGAACCTGGCACGGCAAACACGTCCCGTCCTTGTTCGAGCGCCAACTTGGCCGTGATCAACGAGCCGCTATCGGTTGTCGCCTCACCGACCAGCACGCCAAGCGACAGCCCACTGATGATCCGATTTCTTCGAGGGAAGTGGTGACTTTGAGGAGCCGCCCCGATCGGCAGTTCCGAGAGCACGGCCCCATGCGATTCGATGGTTCGCCGAAGAGTCTGATGTTCGGACGGATAGGTTCGATCGATGCCACAGCCCAATATGGCGATCGTTCGCCCCTTGCCCGCAAGTGCGCCTCGATGCGCCGCCGCGTCGATCCCTCGTGCCAACCCGCTCACAACGGTGACGCCGCATTCCGCAAGGTCCTTGGCAATCGCTTCCGTGATCACTCTTCCGACAGGAGTCGCCCGTCGCCCCCCCACGATGGCGACCGCCACCGCATCCTGCGGCGACAGCTCTCCGCTCACATACAACAACGGTGGCGGGTCAGGGATCGTTTTCAATCGTGCCGGATAGGCGCCGTCGAAGAATGTGAGGATCCTGATCTTAAGGCGTACAGCGGCGGTGACTTGGCGATCGATCTGCCGACGGATTTCTTCGGACGGTCCCCGGCAAATGGCCCCCGCCAATTCGGCACTGCACCCTGCCCCAACCAAATCATCGACAGTCGCATGCAATGCGGCATCCGGCGACCCAAAGGCGTGAATCAATTTCAGTAACGTTCGATCTCCGACACCGTCGACGGCTTGAAGCGAGAGCCATGCGGTCAAGAAGGCTTCGTCCATACTCGGCCTCAACGGTGCAAGGGGGGATTCCTGTAACGGAAGGCAGAGTCCTCGCTGCCTCGCGAGCAATCACCGGCTGACACGCCGCTTTACTACAACACGACGAGATCGTACTGTTCGAGATGTAACTGACTGTCCGACGTCACGACGATTTTCGCCGAGCAATCTCGCTCCAGAGACTCGACTCCATGACGCTCCTCGTCCTGAAGGAGCTCGGCGACGGTCGGATGCGCCCCCACGATGATCCGTTGCTGATCGGCGGACGGCTCAATCCGTCGAATCTCACGAAAAATTTCGTACACCACGGTCGTGGGAGACTTCGTATACCCTCGACCTTCACAATACCGACAGGGTTCCGATAGGGAGCGTAAGAGGTCCTCTCGCACGCGCTCACGGGAAATCTCGATCAAGCCGAGATCCGAGATGCGAGAGATCCTGGTCCGCGCCTTGTCCGAACCCATCGCATCCACCAGCGCATGGTAGACCTTGTCCCGATTCTTTTCCCGCTCCATGTCGATAAAATCGACGATGATGATCCCGCCGATTCCACGCAGTTTCAACTGATAGGCCACCTCTTTGGCAGCCTCCAGATTATTCCGTAAAATCGTCTCCTCTTGATCGCGCTTCCCAACAAACCGCCCCGTGTTGACATCGATGACCGTCATCGCCTCGGTATGATCGATCACCAAATACCCGCCCGACTTCAACCAGACCTTTCGGCTGAGGGCTCGGACGATCTCCTGCTCCACTCCAAGGTGATCAAACAACGGTTCGTCTTTGTCATATAACTGAATCCTGGCCGTTTGCTCAGGCGAAAACCGCTGAACAAAACTCCGAATGGCGTCATACTCCTCTCGCGAATCGATCCAGAGTCGATCCACTTTCTTGCTGAACAAGTCCCTGACGACACGAAAACTGAGGCTCAGGTCAGAATGCAGCAAGGCAGGAGCCGGAAGCTGTTCCCTTTTCGTCAAAATGTCCTGCCACAGGACGTGCAAAAAATCGACGTCGGACTTGAGCTCATCTTCCTTGACCCCTTCGCTGACCGTCCGCACGATATACCCGTAACCCTGTCGCCGAACACGGCGCATAATGTCCTTCAGTCTGGCCCGTTCTTCGTCCCGCGGAATCCGCCGCGAGACTCCGATATGGTCGACATTCGGCATAAACACCAGGTATCGCCCGGGCAAGGATACGTAGGCGGTGACTCGAGATCCCTTGGTCCCGATCGGCCCCTTTGAAATCTGGACCATCAGTTCCTGCCCCTCGCTCAGAAGTTGTTCGATCGGCTTGGCACTCTGGCGCTTCGGCCGTAACATGTCCGAATCTTTTTCGTCTTCCTCCGCTTCAACCAGCATGTCACCGGGCTCTGCTTCCACCAACAGATCCGAGACATGCATGAATGCGGCCTTCTCCAGCCCGATATCGACAAAAGCTGCCTGCATACCCGGCAAAACTTTGGCAACCCGCCCTTTGTAAATGTTCCCCACAAAATCTTTATGCTTGGCGCGGTCCCCGAATAAATCGGTCACGACACCGCCGTCAAGCACGGCGACACGAGTTTCTTCTCGCGCAACCGTTATCGCAATTTCATTTCCCATAGATACTCCTTTGGTTTCACAGCCGCCGGGGTTGGTGTCGGGCAAGAGATGCGGGAAAGGACCCGGATCTGCTCATCCGTACAGCTCGCTCCGTTGGCTATCAACACTCTATTTCTCAAAACAGCGGCCCCCGAAGTTCCCGCCGTCCGATGTGACTCAATAAAATAAACTCAGCCGCTTGCGTTTGATATTCAGCAGCAACCCCAACGCCGCCATGGTCATAATCGTGGCACTCCCCCCATAACTCACCAGCGGCAAGGGTATGCCGACGATTGGAAACATCCCCGCTGTCATCCCGATATTGACCACGACACAAAAACAGAGCATCGCGACGATCCCGGCCGCGAGCAACGCTCCCAGTTGGTCCTTCGCTTTGGACGCAATTTCCAACGAGAGCCAGATCAATCCAACAAACAAGGTCAAGAGCACCACCACACCCAGAAAACCCCATTCTTCCGCGAAGACGGCAAACACAAAGTCCGTGTGCCCCTCCGGCAAGAACTTCAGTTGACTTTGTGTCCCGCCGTAAAGTCCCTTTCCCAACAGTTCCCCTGACCCGATGGCGATTCTCGACTGCAGCGCATGATACCCCTTCCCACCCGGGTCATAGTCGGGGTCAACGAACGCCATAATGCGCTGTCGTTGATAATCATGCAAGGACCCCCAGACCCCTTCCCAAGCAAAAGGAAACAGCATGATCGAAAAAAGCAGGATAACTCCTAAGGCTTGTGACCGCACGCCCACCATGAGCAACATCGCCGCATACACCGCTACAAAGCTTAGTCCGCTGCCCAAATCCGGCTGTTTCAGGATGAGTAGAAGACCGGGCAGAACGAGGAGTCCCGGAACAATGACCCGCTGCAACCACCCCACCCTCGGTGCCTTTGAATAGTAGTGGGCGAGTACCAAGACGAGGACGAGCTTGGCAAACTCTGACGGCTGAAAACTGAACGGCCCCATGGCGATCCACCGCTGAGCCCCCTTGCTTGTTCTCCCCTCGAAGAGGACGACGACCAACATCAGCAAGACCACGGCATAGGCCGGATAGGCAAACCGCGCAAGATGGTGGTAGTCCGACGCCCACATGATGAGGAACGCCGCAGCGCCGACACCAATCCAGGCTAGTTGCTTAAGATAATAGGGTGTCCCAACACCACGTTGCCCATAGGTCACACTGTAAATGGAGAGCACACCGATACCGAGAATGGCGAGAATCAACGCAACGTAGCGAACGTCGAAACTATCGAGCCCACGATGTTCGGTCAATCGATTGATCATGAGTCGTTCGAGAACCGCCCAGCCCCTTCCACACTGAAACGCTCCGAGATGACCGCCGGCACCTGTGGGGTGAGTTTCATATAAGCTTCGATGATCTCCTTTGCGAGCGGGGCAGCGGCCGCTCCACCGTGTCCCATATGTTCACCGATCACGGCCACGGCAATCTTCGGGGACTCGACTGGCGCAAAGGCTACAAACCACGCATGGTCTCTGAATTTTTTGGGAATGCTTTCCTCCGGTCCAGTACGGAGGGCCGCCACCTGCGCCGTACCGGTTTTCCCCCCAATCGTCACCACTGAGGACTTTGCCCGCGTCGCGGTCCCCTTGGTCACCACATCAGCAAGCGCGTCTTTGATGAGCCGGAAGGTTTCCGGTTTCACGGAGAGTTTCCCACGTGGAACCGCCGGGATCTCCATCAGATTCCCGGTCATGCGGTCCATCACCGCTTGGACCAGTCGCGGACGGTAACTAATACCATTATTGGCAACTGTGCCGATCAAACTCGCCATCTGCAACGGTGTCACGGTGACGTAGCCTTGCCCGATCGCAGCTGAAATCGTTTCGCCTGGCAACCACTGTTCGTTCTTGGCCTTCTGCTTCCACGCCGTCGACGGCATGATGCCCGACCGCTCCGACGGCAGCTCCACTCCCGTCGCCTTCCCGAGGCCGAAATCTTTCCCAAACTCCGCCATGACGTCGATCCCCATTCGTTGCCCGACTGTATAAAAATACACATCACAGGAATGGACCAAGGCGTTATGCAGGTCAACATACCCATGGCCACCGGCCTTCCAGTCATGATACAGCCGTTTTCCGAACTGATAACCCCCATTGCAGAAAACAGTACTGGAGGGTGACATGGTTTTCGTTTCCAACGCGGCAATGGCCATTGGAATCTTGAAAGTCGAGCCGGGTGGATACTGCCCCTGTGAGGCGCGATTGTTCAGCGGACGACCTTCGTCCTGGACGATTTCCACCCACTGTTTTGCGGTGAGCTCTCGGGAGAGTACATTCGGATCAAAGCCAGGGCGACTGGCCATGGCGAGGATGTCTCCATTGTTCGGATCGAGAGCCACAATGGCCCCCTGCTCCTCACCAAGCAGGTCTTCGGCCACCTTCTGAAGTCGCGCATCAATGGTCAAATACAAATCATTGCCCGCCTGCGGCTTCTCGACCACCGTCGCCCTTTTCTCATGGCCGAGCGCATCGACCTCCACATTCTTCTGACCGGCGACGCCCCGCATGTGCCGATCATAGGACTTTTCCACCCCATACTGTCCCACGACACTACCCTGATGAAGATCAAGAAATTCCGGCTTCTCCAGTTGCTCTCCTGAAATCTCTCCTACATAGCCCAAAATGTGAGCAGCCGTCATCCCGCCCGGATAATTGCGTTGCGATTCTACCTGAATCATGACACCGGGCAGATCAAGGCGGTGCGATTCCACCAGTGTGGCATCCCGTAGCGTCATCCGGTCCTTAATCTTTCGTGGAAGCAGCTTGCTCCCCTTGGCGGCGAGTTTTTTTCGAACAAGCGTGGCGTCAAGCCCGAGGAGGTCGGTCAACTGCTTGACCAGCAGTTCCCGATCCTTGACGTCTTCCAATGTGACATAGAGGCTGAAGCTTGGGACATTGTTCGCCAGAAGCACCCCATGCCGGTCATAAATCAACCCGCGAGCCGGCTCCAGGAGGACCTGTCTGGTTCGATTATTTTCCGACAAATCTCGATAGTAAGGCCCCTCGCGAATTTGGAGATGCCAAAGCCGAAGGCCGAGCAGCGCAACCACCAGCAGAAGTCCCACACGAAGGATCAGCAGCCGCCGATGAAGATCACCGAACTCTGTTTCAGGATAATGAGCCGTCGCCACGTCACTGCCTACATTCGGGATTCAGACATCAACTGTTCGATATTGAACTGACTCCACATCAGCCAGTAGATCGCTCCTCCGATGACCGCATCGAGACAGGCTTGTGGCAATGCCACATTCCAGACCGCCCACCACAAGTCCTGTTGGGAATTCAGCTTCAGCGCAAGCGGGGTCACAAGACCGACCAGACATGACACCACCAGCAATCCCGAAACGAGTACGAGAGGGCTAAGATAGACCATTTGCCTTCCCGCAAGGCCGGCGACAAACCCAAGCCCCCCCTTCAATATTGCTCCGGTAATCATGTCCTGTGCAGAAAAGAGACTCAACGCCCATCCGACTGCCACCCCAACCAACAAACCATCAAGCTCCCCGCTGATAAGCCCAATCAAACACACCGCCACGATACCAAGATCAGGCTTCACCCCCCAGAGAGTGAGATGCGGCAACACCACGGATTGAACTGGAACGATCCCCACAATGATGACACCGTAAATAAAGGCTTTCATGGCTTAGGCCTTGGCGGACTCAATCGCTCTTTTTCCGTCGGCAGCTGAGCAGACTGAATAACCAACACCTCTTCAACCCGGTTGGGATCAACTTCAGGCGTCAGCTCGGCCGACTGGAACAAGGCTTCCTCTTCTTTATCAATTCTCGTGATGGTGCCGATCGCGAGCCCTCGCGGAAACCCTTCCACCAATCCTGACGTAACGACGCGATCGCCCGGGCGCGCATTCGACAGAAGCGGAATATACTTCAAGCGTGCTTGCCCTTGGGTGGTCCCTTCAACAATTCCTTCGTCTCTTGTGCGCTGAATCAGTCCCGCGATCGCATTATTCGGGTCCGTCACTAATAACACCACAGCGGTAGACGCCGTCGTCTTGACGATCCGCCCCACAACGCCTGCGGGAGTAATCACTCCCTGATCCGCTTGGATGCCGTCGGACGAGCCCTTATCCAAAATAATTGTCTTATACCAATTACCGGTATCGCGCCCGATCACTTGAGCCGCGATGAGTGTGGGAAGGGCTTGCTTCTTGAACTCCAGCAGGGCCGCCAATCGCTCCGTTGCCGCCGCAGATTCGCGCAGCTGCCCATTCTGCTCCTTCAGCAGTTCTAACTCACGTTTCAACTGCCTATTCTCTTCCTCCATCCCCTGGAGCGCGACATAACTGCCCCACACCCCAGCAATCCGATCATGAACCCCTGCCACGGCACGCAGGGGCCAACTAATGAGCCAGCCGAGCGGCCCACCTACGCCTTGAAACACACTTTGGAGTTGGCCTGGCAGAAGGAGAACGCCGAGGATTAGAACGACGGCAAGAACGAGGGCCACACGTCTGGCATTAGACGTCACGCGTAAATTGACCATCCACATGAAGGGATGGGACCTTACCGGAGGTTGTTTGCTTGAGACATGACCGATACTTTCCGGAGCAGATCCAATTCGTCCAGAATTTTCCCAACTCCCAAGACCACGGACGTCAACGGATCATCGACCGTAATGATCGGCAAGTTCGTTTCTTCACGGAATCGCGTATCCATCCCCTTCAATAGGGATCCCCCGCCGGTCAACACGATCCCCCGATCAATGATATCACCGGCCAGTTCAGGTGGAGTATTTTCCAACGCAATCTTGATGGCATTGACAATGGTGCTAATCGGTTCCTGCAACGCCTCTCGAACCTCGGCATCATCAATGACCAATGTGCGCGGGATCCCCGTGATCAAATCCCGCCCTTTGATCATCATAGTTTTCCGCTCTTCAAACGGATAGGCGGATCCGATCTCAAACTTGATGCGCTCGGCCATGTGCTCCCCGATCAGCAAATTGTACTTCTTCTTGATGTAATTCATGATCGCTTCGTCCATCCGATCGCCCGCAACCTTGACGGACTCACTATAGACGATCCCGCCCAGCGAGATGACGGCGATGTCGGTCGTACCGCCCCCGACGTCGACGACCATGTTGCCGGATGGCTCTGTGATCGGCAGCCCTGAACCGATTGCCGCCGCAACCGGTTCCTCAATAAGATAGACTTCCCGAGCTCCGGCCAATTCCGCGGAGTCCCGAACTGCGCGCTGCTCCACTTGTGTGATGCGAGAAGGAACACCAATGATGATCCGTGGCCGAACGAACGCACTGCGATTGTGAGCTTTTCGGATAAAGTGTTTCAGCATTTGTTCAGCCATCTCAAAGTCGGCAATCACGCCTTCTTTCATGGGCCGAACCGCTACGATATTCCCAGGCGTACGACCGAGCATTTTCTTGGCATCAGCGCCGACGGCCAGGACCTTTTCGCTTTTCTTCTCCACCGCGACCACGGAGGGTTCATTGAGGACGATCCCCTTCCCACGAACATACACGAGGGTCGTCGCCGTCCCTAAGTCGATTGCCAGGTCATCGGAAAACCAACCGAACACATCTCCCGGAAACCCCACGATGTCTCTCCCTTCAGCTGAGCTGGCCCATTCAGAGTCCAGCTGGTGTGCGTGATTGATCTGGCACTTAATCCGGGACTGCTAGTTGACCAGCGTCTAACACATGTGTCCGGGCCACTTCATCGCCGAGGCGACGTCCCTGCTCATTCCCGATAATCAAAAAACTTTCAAACGCGACGATCGCCAGAGAGGCAAGCCAGCCGATGTACGGGATCGCATATGCGACCTGTGCCCCACCCAATGGAAGATTCCGAATGATCGATTCTCGAAATCCTGCGGTGTCCCGACTATCGACTCGCACAGTTTGCAAACCGACCAGTCGTTTACCGATGCTCTTTCCCCCCGCAAACCCATCAGCAATCAGGATGTACGTCAAACCGGAAAGAAAACCGATCGGAGGAGAAATTTCGTCGGCAGCGACGACGATAAACAGATCGATCAACTTCGCGATGAACCGATTCAGCACATGGGCCTTCGGATAAACCCTTGTATCGAATAACCTCGAGCCTGGCCCATCCCCCACCAAGGGATCTCCTTCTAATTAGTGGCAAAGTATAACAAAATCCGTCACCTTGCACAAACAAAGCGCCATCTTTTTCTGAATATTTTTTTGCAAACCATTGGGACGCTGCCAGGAAACCTCCTGAGTCTGCTCCCTCCACGCACCCAACACCTCAATACTGCGCTAATACGGCCTCCGGAGCTGCCCCTTGCCTTCCGCCCAGTCCATAAGTACACTGTTGGCTTCACAAAAGCAAAGAGGGGTCTGATGATCAAGATCATGCGGGATGCGGCACACAATTATCCTTGGCTCTTGAAATCCATCATGGGGATCTTGGCCATTGCCTTCGTCATTACGATGGGATGGTGGGGATTCGGTGAACAAGCCGGAGGACCAATTGCGAAGATCGGCGAACAATCCGTCACGCTCGACGAGTTTAAGCGTACCTACGAGAACATGCACCGTATCTATAAAGACAACGTCAAGACCGACTTCAAAGAGGAAGAATTCAAGGACTTCGTCATGGGCCAATTGGTCGACAGTCGCGTATGGATTATCGCCGCTCAGGAGATGGGTGTGCGGGTATCCGATGCCGATTTACGCGAGTTGATCATGCAAACGCCGGTCTTTCAGAAAAACGGCGCGTTTGACCCGGAACACTACAAGCGCATCCTCGCCGCCAATCACCTGACCCCGGCCACATTTGAGGCGATCCAGCACCAGGAAGTTTTGGCCAACAAGGCCCGCATGGTCGTCCGCGATTCCGTGTCACTGACGCCCGAGGAGATCGCTGAAGGGCAGTCCCTCATGACAAGACCCGCGGATGGGAATGATCCCGCAAAAATGGCTGAGGCTAAGCAACGGGTACTGGATGACATGCTGTTGCAGAAGCAGCAACGAGCCCTCGTCTCATTTCAACAATCCATGAAAGCCAAGATCCCGATCACCATTCGCCGGGAATTGCTCTAAACCGATCCGTGCAGCACTCAGGGCCGCCGGAATGACCCCAACGAGCCCCGACTCGCTCCCTCTATTCGGCGGCCCACCCCATGCGGGAAACCATGAAGCAGGATTGAAACCACTCGCTGCCTCACCTGACCCATTCTGCAGGAATTAGCCCTGAACCAGCCACTTGCCGTGCGGGTTAACTGGATATGATGGCAGCTGATGTTGTTCTGAGACTGACTCATGATTCCATTCTTCCTGAGAAATCAAAGGATGAACGGTGTGGTTGTTTCGTGGCATGCTACAGAATCAACATTGCATCGCCGTAGCTATAGAAGCGATAGCGCTCTTTGACTGCCTCTTCGTAGGCTCCACGAATGTGGTGGATTCCGGAGAAGGCGGACACCAACATGAGCAGTGTTGTCTTGGGTAGGTGAAAATTCGTCACCATCGCATCAACAATCTTGAACTCAAACCCCGGGGTAATGAAGAGGCGGCTCTCGCTGGACAACGGCACCATCTCGCCCTTTTCCTTCATCACCGTTTCAAGCGTACGGACAACCGTCGTTCCCACAGCGACCACCCGTCCGCCGGCACGTTTCGTCTCGACGATCACTTTAGCAGTGTCCTCGCTGACGTGAAAAACTTCTCCTCCCATTTGATGATCCTCGATCCGCTCAGTCGTCACAGGCTTGAACGTTCCAGGCCCAACATGCAGGGTGACGGTTGCCACGTTGATGGAGACGTCGCGTAGTCGTTGAAACAGCTCTTCGGTAAAGTGCAGTCCCGCCGTCGGTGCGGCAATCGCACCCTCGCGCTTTGCAAACACAGTCTGATACCACTGGTGATCCTCTTGAGTCGGTACGCGTTTGATGTATGGAGGAAGCGGCATCAACCCCCGTTCATCAAATAGCTGTGTGATCGGCACCGAGCTCTGCACCACCGCCTCTGTCCCTGTCGCATCGCGTTTCACAATGGCGGCAGAGAACTGCTGATTGAACTCAATAACCTGACCAACTCGAAACGCGCCCTTCACCAGGATTTCCCATCGCCGATCCCCAAGATCCTTTACAAACAGCACCTCAACCGGCTTTCCTGTCGACTTCTTGATTCCTGGCACCCGCGCAGCCATGACCCTGGTATCGTTCACAACAAGAAGGTCGCCTGGTTTCAGTAGTTCAGGCAGATCCGCGACGGAACGATGCGCAAGCGTTCCCGCCGTGCGACCCAGCACCAATAACCGTGCACGATCACGAGGGTGAACCGGTTGCAACGCAACCAGAGCAGGATCGAAGGGAAAATCAAAATCGGAGAGTTTCATCATCCCACATCACTCATGATGGTTCGTGACCCATCGACCAGCCCAAGGCCCAAGCACCATCGAACCGTCGAGCCTGTGAGCCCACTCAGGCTCGATCCAGAGCGATGTCCAGAGGTCTAGAAACGAAACCTTTTTGACGGCATCTATTGTAAAGCGTCCGACTCCGGAAACGAGATACGCTTCACGTTTCACAAACAACGAATATTGTAGCGGCGTACCGGCAGTTGCAGTAGAAGCACTCATGAATAATGTGGACTAGGAAGGTGGGGTCGATGGAACAGGCGGTACTCGTGTCAAGGCAGCATCGCGCAGCTCCGTCCCTGGATAGTAATAACTCAGGATGCTTGAAAACGAATAACCTAACTCAGCCAATTCTTTTGCTCCCCACTGACAGAGCCCGACCGCATGGCCGGCTCCGTAGCCGGAAAGGATCAGGTCATGGCCGATCGATTGAACGGTAAATTGGGTACTGGGGACAATCGTATAACCCACCGCTTTACGGAGATCTTCCCCCCGTATCACCAACGCCCCGTTCGAGTGCACGATGCGCAGAGTTGCCACTCGTCCGGCACGGCTGTACGACTGGGGAGCGACAAAGGAGATCGTTCCAACCGAAAAGCCCTGTTGCCGCAGATTCTTTTCCAGTGTCTCAATCTTCACCGAGGCTGTCCACTGATAGTAGGGAGACTCAATGTCGAACGGACACTCCACTCCCTTCAAATAGGGAAGATCCTTCGACCATACAGTCATCGCATCTTCCGTCATGCCCGCCGCCGTGGACGAAAACGCAGCGTAGATCGGCGCCCCTTGGTAGGTCACCACGAGCCCCCTGGTGGACTCCACTGCCGCAACCACTCGGTTATCGATCCCTTGGCGCCCACGATAGACCTGATCTTGAATGCCGGCCACCACGTCATACTCTCGAGTGGAATTCAGCATATGCTGGTACAACGCATAAGTCCTGGTCGCGACGGCCTGCACCTTCAACATCTCCGGGTGCCAGATTGAATTCACTTCAGCCGGCACGACACCTTTGACATATTCTTCGAGATCAACATGATTGACAAGGAGACGACTTTTCCCTCGCCGAATAAGCTTGACCACCCCACTGACATGAAGGGTGCCATTGTCATCACGAGCCTGCACTGCAGTTCGCTTCCCGTTCCCATTCAACCACATGGTGAGGTCGTTATTGCCCGCCCGCAGCGTGAGTCGATCCGTCACCACCGGCTTGCCGTTCAGGATCAGCGCATGGCCTCGAACCTTAATCTTGAGCACCGAGTCATAGGACCAGGCCTGATTCCGTTCGTCAGTCACCCAAAGAGTCTGGTCACTCGTCACTTCGAGCTGCTGAACATCGGATACCAATAGGACGCGAATCGATTGCGCCGCCTGGGCCTCCAGCACCATGCCAGCCCCCAGGCAGATTCCCAATCCCGCAGCCCCGGCCCAAAGCCGTGCCGCTTTCATCGGCGGAAAAGCCATCCTACGATATAGAATAGCAGACTCAGCAGTACACTGAGGAGAATACTGGTGGCGATAGGAAAATAGAAGCTGACATGCTCACGTTTGATAGAAATGTCACCAGGAAGCTTCCCGAGCCAACTAAGGCTATTCCCAAAACCGGGAATCCGGTCGAGTGCGACGAGCACTACCCCCAACGCGACAATGCCGAACCCTATTCCGATAAGAATCTTCCCGATGGTCGTCCATTCCGGCATCGACGTTCATCCCAGCATGCGGGCAGTAAAACCGCGTGACAAGTTCCTCGAATTGCTTTCAAGCTTGTGAAGCGCATCCCGTCCTTCGATAACACTCAGGGCCGTGAGCATGTCGAACGGTACCGCACCGTTCGTTTGCGAGATACGAGAGTGCGGCCTTGCTGCCAAACTGCTGAAGCATCCTGCTAGCCGTTGATCAAGCATTCTGCGATCTGGATCGCATTGAGCGCCGCGCCCTTGCGAAGATTGTCGGAAACCACCCAGAGATTGAGACCATTGGCGATCGATTCGTCTTCCCGCACGCGGCCGATGTACACCTCGTCTTTTCCCGTCGCATCGAGCGGCATGGGATAGAGCTTCTTCGTCGGATCATCATAGACTAGCACACCAGGCATCGCTGCGAGTGCAGCACGTGCCTCATTCACTTTTAAGGGACGTTCCAATTCGACATTGATCGCTTCGGAATGGCACCGCAGTACCGGCACGCGCACCGTCGTGGCAGTCACCCTCAAGTTCGGCGCACCAAGGATCTTCCGAGTCTCTTTCGCAATCTTGACCTCTTCTGAGCAATCGCCTCCCTCGTTGAATGAGCCGATGTGCGGCAAGAGATTAAAGGCGATTTGGTAGGGATAGACCTTGGTCGTGACATCACGAAACGCCAATAAGTCTTTGGTCTGATCCATCAACTCATCCATGGCCGCTGATCCGGTCCCCGAAACGGATTGGAACGTTGTCACCACCACGCGCTTGACCCCCACGGCATCCTGAAGCGGCTTGAGCGCCATGACGAGCGGTGTGGTCGTGCAGTTGGGAATAGACACGATGCCTCGAGGCATGTTCCGTAACGCCGCAGCATTGACCTCCGGAACCACCAACGGAACCTGCTCATCCATGCGAAACACGGCACTATCATCGATCACGGCAATGCCGGCTGCCCCCAGTCGCTGCCCATAATCTTTGCTGATCGTGTCCGTCGCGGAGATAAATGCCAAATCAACGCCGTCGAACGAGGATGATTCCGTCAGCTCCTCCACCGTCCAGTCCTTGCCCTGACAGGCCATGATCTCACCCGCAGATCGTTTAGAGGCAAACAGTCTCAGACTTGTCAGCGGGAACTTCCGTTCCTCCAATATTTCCAGTGTTTCCTGGCCGACCGCGCCGGTTGCGCCAAGGATAGCCACTGTATAACCTGGTTTCCTCTTCAACATGCCGTTCCTACTCCAATGACAATACGCGAATACGATGATTGAACGTGTCCGCCACCAGCAGCGTTCCGTCGCGATCGGCAACGATACCGAATGGGTAACATACACCGGCTTCTCGTGCGAGACCGCCATCGCCTGAGTAACAGGGAGTTCCTTGCCCGGCCACAAATACGGCCCTCCCCGATTCTTGATCCCATTCTCGGATGAGATGGTTGTCCGAGTCGGTCAGAAAGAGTCGCCCTTGGCGATCAATGGTAATTCCAGTCGGACGTGAAAGACTCGCTGACGAGGCGTCCGACGCCGACTCATATCGATATGTACCACCGTCTCCCGCAACAGTGGAGATCAATCCCGTTGAGAGATGGAGGCAGCGAACTCGACCATTGAAGGTATCGGCAATATAGAGATAATCATCTGCGAGCGCCAAGCCACTCGGGCCTGCCAAAGCCGTGTCGATCCCAGGTTTCCCATCCCCATCGTAAGTCGCCGCTCCAGTTCCAGCAACAGTCTGAATGACGCCGGTCCTGAGATCAATCATCCGTATACGATGGTTGCTCTGATCAGCGATATAAAGCCAAGTATCGTTGTTGCCTATGACCAACGCCGATGGTTCGTTGAGTGCCGCCTGGTCAGCAGAGCCGCCATCTCCCGAGAATCGCGGCTGACCTGTCCCCGCCAAGGTGGTGATGACACCAGTGACGGCATCCACCATCCGCACGCGATGATTCATGGTATCGGCGATGTACAGATTGCCGGCCCGATCAACCGCCACGGCAGTCGGAAAGTTGAGACAAGCAGCCACGGCTAATCCCCCATCGCCGGCATATCGCTTCACTGGTGCGGTTCCGGTCATGACGTACCTGACCGTTCCGCTTAAATCGGACTGTTGGACATAGGAGCGTTGCTCAGACTCTGGGCTACTCTCAGAGAAGGGATCCTCATCCGTTCCTTGGGACGCGTTGCTTGTGCGAGGGGCTTCTTCCCTCGGACTTTCAACCGGCACACCGGCTATCGTCGAGATCAGACCGCTGACACGAGCTATCTTGCGAATTGCATGATTCTCAGAATCGGCCACATACACATTGCCATGGTCATCGACCGCCACACCCTTCGGCTCATTCAAACGTGCCGATCTCGAAGGTCCACCATCACCCTCGAAACCAGGCTCGCCGTTCCCGGCCAGTGTGCTGATCTTCCATGTAGACAGAATGGCTGCCATAGTTCCGATGCGGCTACTAACTCAGGTTTTGAACGATGGCCTCACCCATCTCCACCGTACCGACGATCTTTGCCCCGTGACTTTGAATATCTCTTGTGCGATATCCGAGATCGAGGGTTTTCACGATGGCCTGTTCAATTACTTCCGCCTCTTTGTCGAGCTGAAACGCGTATGACAACATCATCGCAGCAGAGGCAATGGTCGCAATCGGGTTGGCGATATTCTTCCCCGCGATATCCGGCGCGCTCCCATGAATCGGCTCAAAGAGGCCGACCTTGGCGCCAATACTTGCCGAGGGTAACATCCCGATTGATCCGGTCAACATCGCCGCTTCATCGCTGAGGATGTCACCGAACATGTTATTGCAGAGCAGCACGTCAAACTGCCGAGGATTTCGCACCAATTGCATGGCCGCGTTATCCACATAGATATGACCAAGTTCCACATCCGGATAGGAGGCGTGGACGTCGATGACAACCTTGCGCCACAGTTCCGAGGATTCTAAGACATTTGCTTTATCAACCGATGTCACCTTCTTACGCCGTTTTCGCGCTGCCTCGAATGCAACTTTGGCAATTCGTCGCACTTCTTCCGTCGTGTAGACTTCCGTGTTCACTCCCCGCTCGTCCCCATTCGGCAATTTCTCGATCCCTTTTGGTTTGCCGAAATAGATGCCGCCCGTCAACTCTCGGATCACGAGGATATCGATCCCCTCGACCACCTCACGCTTCAACGTGGAAGCATCCACGAGCGTCGAATATAATTTCGCCGGTCGCAGGTTGGCGTAGAGCCCGAGAGCCTCTCGGATTCCAAGCAACGCACGCTCCGGTCGTAGACTATACTCCAGCCCCTCCCACCTTGGCCCACCCACAGCCCCCAAGAGAACCGCATCGCTTTGTTTGGCTAACGCCAATGTATCTTTGGGTAAAGGGACACCCAGCTTGTCAATCGCCTGCCCGCCGATATCGCCAGGGACAAACTCGAACGTATGTCCGAATTTCTCTGCGATCACCTTCAATACCTTGACAGCTTCAGGCACGATTTCGCGCCCGACTCCATCTCCAGCCAATACTGCAATCTTCGCCTTCACTGGTACTCCTTTCGAACGCGCACTTGGCTCATGGTCTACTCCAGTATCGTTTCGTCTTGCATCCGCCAGGGCGGATCAACGAGACACAAAAACTCAACGTCGGTTTCTCCATCATTTTCGAGAAACTGTTTCCCACCTGGCGGCACATATACCGTCGTTCCCGGTTCGATCAGCGTCACCTGGTTGTCAATCGTCAATCGACCCCGCCCAGCAACAAAATAGTAGACTTCAGAAGAGACTAAGGCATGGAGTTTCGAGCGTTGACCTGGCGGCAAGGTCCCGTGGGCAAGACTGTAATTCAGCGACAGCTGATGTTTGGCAGGATGAAAAATCTCCCGCAAACGGGTCTCGTCCCCAGCGAGAAACTCGGGGCGATCCGCTAGGGTCACCTTGAACAAGGACAAGCCCTCTCGATTGAACCAACGCCACTGCAAAAGCAAACTCTACCGTGGAGTTCCGCGTCAAATCAAGTTCACCTTCTGCTCACCTTGCGCCTGTCTTGTCGCCAAGTAGGACAACTTATTCAAGGCACTGATATAGGCTCGGGCGGACGCCGTGATGATATCGGTATCAGCCCCATGGCCCGACACGGTCCGCCCGTCTTCCTGTACCCGCACTGAGACTTCACCCTGAGCGTCGGTCCCGCCGGTGATGGCCTTCACGACATACATCAACAAACGGCTCTTGGTCTGTGTGAGGGCAGCAATGGTGCGGTACACCGCATCCACCGGCCCATCGCCGGTTCCAGTCTGTGAGACCAGGTTGCCGTCGATCTCCAGTTCGACCGTGGCCGTTGGGACGCGATCCGTTCCACTCGTCACGTGAAGCGACTTTAAGACAAGACGCTCGGCCATCTTTGAAAGTTCTTCCGAGATGATGACTTCGAGATCTTCCTCAAAAATCTCCTTCTTGTGGTCGGCGAGTTTTTTAAACCGCTCGAAGGCATGATTGATCTCAGCTTCACCGAGCTTATACCCCAACTCTTCCAGACGTTGCCGAAAGGCATGTCGACCGGACAACTTGCCCATGACCATCTGACTCTCGACCAACCCGATCGATTCTGGGCGCATGATTTCATAGGTCGCCTTTTCCTTCAGCAAGCCATCTTGATGAATGCCCGAGGTATGGGCAAACGCGTTGGCCCCCACGATCGCTTTATTAGGCTGTACCACCATACCTGTAATCTTGCTCACTAAACGGCTGGTCTTTGCGATTTCCTCGGTCCTGATTCCGGTATCAGCCTGATAGAAGTCCTTCCTCGTTCGCAGTCCCATCACGACCTCTTCCAACGAGGTATTCCCCGCACGTTCGCCGATCCCGTTGATCGTACATTCCACCTGTCCCGCCCCGTTCATGATCGCAGCCAAACTGTTCGACACCGCCACGCCCAAATCATTGTGGCAATGGACGGAAATCACGGCTTGTTTGGCATTGGGGACTTTGTCACAAATCCCTTTGATCAGTGCACCGAATTCTTGCGGGACCGCATAGCCCACTGTGTCAGGAATGTTCACGGTCCCGGCCCCTGCCGCAATCACCGCCTCGATCACTTCGTAGAGATATGACGGATCGGACCGGCTCGCGTCCATGGGGGAGAACTCAACATCCTCAACATACATTCGCGCCCGCTGGACCATTTCTACGGCCCGCTGTTTGGCCTGTTCCCGTGTCATCCGGAACTGGTGTTTGAGATGAATATCGGACGTCGATAAAAACGTATGAATGCGCACCTTGGGCGCGCCCTTCAAAGCTTCCCATGCCCGATCAATATCCTCGGGACGAGCCCGCGCCAAACTGCAGATCGTTGGCCCTTCGACCTCTTGCGCAATTCGTCGTACCGCTTCGAAATCACCGGGAGAGCTATAGGCAAATCCCGCCTCGATAATATCGACCCCGAGCCGTGCCAGCTGTTTTGCCACCATGACCTTTTCTTCCACATTCATGCTGGCCCCAGGCGATTGCTCGCCGTCCCGCAACGTCGTGTCAAAAATTCTGATCATGCGTGTCATATTGAACCTCCGATACTAGCTGCTCAAAAAGTCCTTCCGGCAAGGCCGCAAGGAGTGAGACCCCAGAGACGTACGCGCTTGGTACGTTGAGGGGGTCGAACGACTGAGAATACGGAAGGAAGGCTTTTTCAGCAGCTTGCAAAAGAAAAGCCCTCATCCCATGAGACCCAGGGACGAAGGCTTGAGGCGCTCCGTGGTACCACCCTGATTTAGCCTGAAGATCACCCGATCCTCAGACCCTTCTTTCTGCCTCTTACGGAGGCAAGACGGAATCTCTTACTTCCTGTTCGGAGACTCAGCTCAGAGGCGAGTTCGGCAATGTCTAGGCTGGTTTGCACCACCCACCAGCTCTCTCAAGAGCGTTTTCCGCCCTGTATCTAGACCGTTCGCCTACTACTCCTCATCCTAGCCATTCAGACCGGCTTCGGTTTTTCCCTCTATACGTATGGGACTATGGGTTCGATTCAACCGGTGGCAGATCAACTTTTCCTATGCCCCGTTTCCCAGAGGCCGGAATCAGCAACCCAACGATCTTCTCAACCGGTCCCATTAATGCGTACCCTGCAAACACAACAAACAGCATGACCGCTGGCCACGCTGCGACCATCATCAACGCCAGAATACCCCAGACCAGGTACGTGATCTGGCGATGCCCTTTGAACTTCAGATCCTTGAAGCTACGATATTTGATCGTACTGACCATTAAAAACGACAGTCCTAACGTCATAAGCAGGACCACAATCGAGCGGACATCCGCCCCCAGCTTCATGATGTAATGATCCAGAACGACCAAGGATGCCACAACACCCGCGGCGGCGGGAATGGCCAACCCCGTAAAGTACTTGCCGTCTGACACGGCTACGGTGGAGTTGAACCTCGCCAATCGAACGGCTCCCATGGCTACATAGGCAAACATCACGGCCACCCCAAACGTGCCATGCCCGCTTAATGCCCAAGAATAGATTAAAATCCCCGGTGCCACACCAAACGACACCACATCAGAAAGCGAATCATACTCCAACCCAAACTGGCTGGTGCTGTTGGTCAACCGAGCCGACTTCCCGTCCAAAACATCAAAGATCATGGCGACCAACACTGCGATCGCGGCTTCCAGATAGTTGGCATTGAAGACCGACAGAATGGCAAACACCCCGCAAAACAAGTTGCCCGTCGTGAAGAGGTTGGGGATCAGGTGCATTGCAGCCTTCCTCCGCTTTCCTCCTTTTCCAAACGAACTCCTGAAGCTCGTGGTTTTCATGGCAACTCTCCTAGAATGGTTTCACCACCCTTTACCCGCTGCCCTACCGCCACCCGCAGAGTGGTGCCGATGGGAAGAAAGGTATCCATGCGCGACCCGAAACGAATCAGCCCATATCGCTCACCTCGAACGGCTCGATCGAGCGGCGAGACCCAACTCACGATGCGCCGAGCAATCAGCCCGGCAACTTGGACACACAAGACTTTGACCCCCTCGTCTGTCTTGATCATGAGTGCATTCTGCTCGTTCATGAAGGTAGCCTCAGGCTTACTTGCCACCATGAACAAGCCGGGCTGATACTGCACATTTTCGATTACCCCATCACACGGCAATCGATTGATATGGACATCGAACACATTCAAAAAGATCGTCACCCGAATGCTGCGTTCTTTGAGATACCTCGGCTCAAACTCTTCTTCAACAGCGATCACTTTGCCATCGCCAGGAGCGACGATGAGATTCTGGCCTTGTGGAATCACTCTGGCCGGGTTTCGGAAAAACCAAGCTGAAAACAGAGTCGCAACCCCACCGAGAAACGCGACAGGAAACCATCCTAGCAATCCTGTCAGCAGTGTAACGCCAGCAGGAACCGCGATGAAGGGAATTCCTTCTTTTGCAAATGGAACACCGACTGCACGATCCGCCACGAGATATCCTCAATTCTTCACAAGAGATGTTCAAACCGGCCATCCAGCGAGACAGCAGGGAGTGAAAAGGCGAAGCGTACGTGGTTATTGTACGTTTGAGCCTTTGAACGATGCGAGAATGAAGCTGGTGGTTGGTTTCAACATCTCTAGTTTTTCGTTTTATCGACCAGCTGATCTTTCTTGAGCCACGGCATCATTCCACGCAGCTTGGCCCCCACTGCTTCGATAGGATGGGCCTCTCCTTTCGCGAGCAAAGCATTATAGACCGGTCGATTGGCCTGGTTCTCGAGCACCCATTCCTTGGCGAAACGCCCGGTCTGAATCTCGTCCAGAATTCTTTTCATCTCCTGCTTGGTTTGCTCGGTCACCACTCGTGGACCTCGAGTAACATCGCCGTACTTTGCCGTCGTGCTGATCGAGTAACGCATATTGGCAATACCCCCCTGATAAATCAGATCAACGATGAGTTTCACTTCGTGTAAACACTCGAAATAGGCCATCTCAGGTGAGTATCCAGCTTCAACCAGCGTCTCGTAACCCGCTTGAATCAAGGACGTGAGACCGCCACACAACACCGCTTGTTCACCGAAGAGATCGGTCTCAGTTTCCTCACGAAAATTGGTTTCGATGACACCGGCACGCCCACCACCAATCGCACTTGCATACGCCAATCCCACTTGTTTTGTCGTCCCACTAGGATCCTGGTGAATCGCCAACAGGCATGGCACGCCGCTGCCCTTCGTGTACTCGGAACGAACAAGATGTCCGGGCCCTTTGGGAGCGACCATGAAGACATTGATGGAGGCAGGGGGCACGATCTGCCCAAAGTGAATATTGAACCCGTGACCAAAGGCGAGATAGGAGCCTGGTTTGAGATTGGGTGCGATGTCCTGGCGATAGATGGAAGCCTGGGCCTCATCAGGCGCCAATATCATTACAATATCGGACGCTTTGACGGCGTCGGCAACAGGCATGACCTTTAGTCCGCTCTGCTCAGCCTTTTTCCAAGATGCCCCCTCGCGCAGCCCGAGCACCACACTAACTCCGCTCTCCTTCATATTCAGAGCATGCGCATGACCTTGACTTCCATAGCCGATCACGGCTACTTTCTTGTTCCGAATCTGTTGAAGATCAGCATCCTTATCGTAGTAGATGTTCATGAAACACCCTTTCCATTGATCTGTCTAAAGCAATCTCCCCTTCCGCAGACCGTCATTCGCGGGCAACTTTTCTTGCCTGGACAGCAGCCTGCCGGACAGGCTCCCGTGCAACAGCGACTCGACCGGTGCGGACCAACTCTTTAATACCAAGCGGCTGAAGTAAATTAATGATGGCTTCAATCTTCTTCGGATCTCCTGAAACTTCGATCGTATAGGTCGTCGGCGTCGAATCGATCACGTTGGCACGAAAGATATCGACGATTCTCAGGGCCTCGGCTCGATCCACATCTTTTGTGTGTACCTTAATGATCGCAGTCTCTCGTGAGACAAATTCAGTCTCGTTCAAATCAACCACCTTGATCACATCAATCAGTTTGTTCAATTGCTTCACGATCTGCTCGATGATTCGCTCATCTCCCGATGTCACGATTGTCATCTGGGACATTGAGGGATCCAGCGTCGGAGCCACCGACAAGCTCTCAATATTGAAGCCCCTCCCGCTGAACAACCCTGCGACTCTGGATAAGACTCCAAATTTATTTTCAACGGTAACCGAAATAATGTGTTCCATCTTCCTTAGTGCTGGCAACTGAGTGCTGAGGCCTGCGTCAGGCCCTCTGGCACTAAACACTCATCGTTCAGCACTTCCCTACTTAGGCCGTAAGCACCGTGTCTTTATCTTCCGGTGTCACTTTGGTGCCACCGGACTGTTTCATCTTCAACTCAGGCGGATCTTCCAAGATCATCTCGTGGTTGCACCCGCCTGCAGGAATCATCGGATAGCAGTTCTCATAGGGATAGGTCGGCACATCCACAATGACGGGTTTATCCGTCGCCAATGCTTCTTTCAAAACGGCATCCAGATCACCGACCTTCTTGACCCTTAACCCCACCGCCCCGTAGGCATCTGCCAACTTGACGAAATCCGGGGTCGTATCGAGATAACTCGAGGCATACCGTCCTTCATAGAACAGATCCTGCCATTGCCGAACCATGCCATGAAAACCATTGTTCAGGATGATAATCTTCACCGGCAGCTTGTTCACGACCGCTGTCGCCATTTCCTGCATGTTCATCTGAATACTGCCATCCCCTGCAATACAGAGCACCAGGCGATCTCGAAAAGCCGCTTGTGCCCCCATCGCAGCCGGAAATCCGAATCCCATCGTGCCGAGCCCCCCTGAAGTCAACCATCGGTTCGGCTTCGCCAGCTTGAAATACTGCGCTGCCCACATTTGATGTTGCCCGACATCAGTCGCGACGATTGGATCCCTGTCTTTCGTCAACTCATACAACCGCTTGACCACCTGCTGAGGCTTGATCGGCCCTTCCTTCTCCTGGTGATACGTCAAGGGATGAGCCTGTTGCCAGTCTCGGATCTGATCCCACCAAGGTTTCCGAAGGTCTTTCTGTTCGCCATTGACCGTCGCGCGAAGAATCTGATTCAGCTCGCGAAGCACTGTCCGACAGTCGCCGACAATCGGGATATCGACATGGATGTTCTTGCGGATGGAGGTCGGATCGATGTCGACATGAATCACCTTCGCATGGGGGCAAAACTCCGACACCTTCCCCGTCACCCGATCATCAAACCGTGCCCCAATGGCAATCACCAAATCGGAATAATGCATCGCCATGTTGGCCTGATAGGTCCCATGCATCCCCAGCATCCCCATGGACAATGGATGCTCCCCAGGAAACGCACCAAGCCCCATCAAGGTCATGTCGACCGGGATCTGCGTCATCTCGGCCAACTCAATAAGCTCTTGCGATGCGCCTGAAAACACGACCCCACCGCCGACATAGAGAATCGGCTTCTTGGCCTTCATAATGGCTTCGGCCGCCTGCTTAATCTGCCACTTATTCCCCTCAACAGTCGGGTTGTACCCGCGGATCGAGACCGAATTTGGATACGTAAAGTCCGCTTTGGCCATCGAGACATCTTTCGGGATATCGACCAGGACCGGACCCGGTCGGCCGGTCGTTGCGATATAAAACGCCTCTTTAATGGTGGCCGCCAAATCGTTCACGTCTTTCACAAGGAAATTATATTTCGTGCAGGGTCGGCTCAGCCCAATATTGTCTGCTTCTTGAAACGCATCATTCCCGATCAAGCTCGTCGAGACCTGACCGCTAAAGCACACGACCGGGACCGAATCCATATAGGCATCGGCCAATGCCGTGATGACATTGGTCATCCCCGGGCCGGAGGTCACCAGGCAGACGCCCGCTTTCCCTGTCGCCTTAGCATAGCCTTCAGCCATATGGCCCGCACCCTGTTCATGGCGCGTCAAGATGACTTCCACGTCTTTTTGCTGGTGAAGCATATCGAAAATCTTCAGCACGACTCCGCCAGGAAGCGCAAACAGGGTTTTTACCCCTTCCCGCTTCAGGCATTCGATGAAGATTTCAGCACCGGTGAGTTTCATGACACTCCTCCCTCCGACTGCACGTGCATAAGGCCTCTGATCGATCGTGAGACCTTAACAACAGCACCCCTCGCGGAAGCACGCATCATCGTGCACAAATGTGTTTGAAATCAAGGGGAAAGATTCCTGATCCTAGCATTCCCACATAGGAGCGTCAATATAGCCCTGTGGGCACCCAGCGACTGCGCAGGACAACGTGTCGACGGCCCAGAAAGACTCTCGCTGAATAAAGTGCGTGGATGGAGGGCCTATAAGCCGGATTCTGTCCCACAAAGAAGTCTCCCCCTTTGTATGGATGATCATTTCTCTGGGATTCGAGTTACCTCGAACCTCAAGCGACCTACCCGAAGACCTCGACCGGGCCAGTCGGCGTCCCGCAGTCCGTAGGGAGCACGGGACCTGTCTTCCTATTTGGCCTTGCACCGGGCGACGCTTACCGTGCCGGTGATGTCACCATCCCCGCGGTGGGCTCTTACCCCACCGTTTCACCCTTACCTGATCCGTAGCAACCAGATGGGATCCCGTTGCCTTGGCCATCGGCGGTTTGTTTTCTGTGGTGCTGGTGTCGGATTGCTCCGCCTGGGAGTTACCCAGCGCCCTGCCCATGGAGTCCGGACTTTCCTCTCGGTGCCGAAGCCCCGAGCAACCATCCAGCCTTCCACCCACGCCGAACTAGTATAAAGAATGGCGCAGGTCCGTCACAAGCCGACAGAATAACAACGACAACAACAAACGGCACTGGCTTTACCTGCCGCCAACATCCGGTAGTGGAGTCGTCGGCATGGGCGTTCGCTTCTGGTAGATGTCCATCGCCTCAGGCATCCACTCTTTTAATTGCTCAATTCTGGTGTCATGGCTCGGGTGGGTCGACAAGAATTCACTCTGTCCCCCGCCGCCCGCTGCCTGTCCCATTCGTTCCCAGAGTGCAACGGCTTCGCGTGGATCATACCCGGCATCGGCCGCAAGAAGAATGCCGATATAGTCCGCTTCCGACTCATGCTTCCGACTAAAAGGCAACAACACACCCACTTGCGCACCGACGCCCAGTGCTCCCATCGCCGCCTGGCCAAGTGCAGGATTCTTACTCCCAATCCCGATGACCGCTCCGATGACCTGCATGCCAATATTCGCCGCTTGCCCCTGACTCATCCGTTCCGCACCATGGCGAGCCAGGGCATGCACCACTTCATGACCCATCACGGCCGCCAATCCGGCCTCTGTCTTGGCCATAGGAAAGATGCCCGTATACACCGCCATCTTTCCACCAGGCAGGGCAAACGCGTTCGCAGTTTTGTCATCCTTGATCACGGTCACTTCCCACTGAAACTGCTGAGCCATCTCTGCATACTTCGACCGTTTCGCAGCCTCGACAATCCGAGCCGCAACCCGCTTCACCGGTTCGACCTCACGAGGATCTTGCGACAGTCTCATCTTGGGATCACTCCTGACCTGCTGGTAGGCCTGCGCTCCCATCTGCATCTCTTGACCAACCGACGTCATCAATAACTGCCGCCGACCAGTGTAGGGATTGGTCTCACAGCCTACTAAGCCGACCCCGCCCGCGAGCAAACAACATATCGTCACGGCACGGGTGAATCGCTGACTCCACATGTTCATTCCCCCAGGAAATACTCCGGACACAGTCACCGTCAGATTGACCAACATGGATTCGATTGATAGATTACCGCGCCCTAGGCACGATTTCTAGGGGACCAACTAGGTGAGAGCTGTGCAACATTCACGAAGCACCATCGAGCGCATCGGCATTGACGAATCGGGAAAGGGCGATTACTTCGGCCCGCTCGTCATCGCGGCTGTCTTTGTGGATGCGGCCATGCAAGGAGAGCTGCGGTTAATGGAAGTACGGGATAGTAAGAAGATCTCCGATGGACGAGTGCTAGAGATGGCGCCCGATATTAAATCTCTTTGCCCGCACAGTATCATCGCCATCGGACCCCAGAAGTACAACGAACTCTACGCCAAGATCAAAAACCTGAACCGACTGCTCGCCTGGGGCCATGCCAAGGCACTGGAGAATTTACTGGAACAAGGCATCACCTGTGGGCGAGCGATCTCTGATCAGTTCGGCGACGAGCGGCTCATTCTCAACGCGCTGCAGGAGAAGGGACGAACAATCGTCCTGGAGCAACGACCGAAAGCCGAATCCGACTTGGCCGTCGCCGCTGCGTCTATACTCGCCCGGGC
>JAEURV010000048.1 GCA_016788465.1 Nitrospira sp.
CGAAGAGCTAATAGCTGACGGCCAATGGCCTTATGGAACGGACTGAGAGCAGACGGGCTTTTTGCCATTCGCCACCAGCCATTTGCCATAGGCTCCTTACGCTTTTCTCGTGTACGCCGGCAGGATCATCGGCGAGATCACACCACTGGCGCTCCCGTGCTTCTTGGCGTCTGCGCGGAAGCGTTGCACATGAGTGAGGGTTAGTGCACCCTGCTTCATTGACTTGGCACGATCTGCAGCGGTCAAGCCGGATCGCTTTCCGAACACCATCAGGTCCAATAAGGAATTCCCCATGAGACGGTTTCGTCCGTGCAGCCCCCCGGACGCTTCGCCTGCGACGAACAGATTCTTGACGTTGGTTTCCGAATTCGTATCGATCTTCACCCCGCCGTTCTGATAGTGCAGGGTCGGGTAGATCAAGACCGGATCCTTGCTGATATCAATACCAAATCGCTCAAACTGCATCATCATAGCTGGGAAATGCTTTTCAACCGTACCGGACCCATGTTCAGCATCCAGCAGTGGGGTATCCAGCCAGACACCGACGCGGCCCGACATCGTTCTGACCCCACGGCCTTCTTCACACTCACGGATAATCGATGAGGACACCACATCGCGCGTATCGAGCTCGTTGACGAACCGTTCGCCCTTGGCATTGACAAGGTGCCCACCTTCGGAACGAATACCTTCGGTCACCAACGCGCCGATCAGCTGCTCAGGATACACCGCCCCGGACGGGTGATATTGAAACGTGTCGACGTGAGCGAGTTTTGCCCCCATACGATAGGCCAAACAGAGTCCATCACCGGTTGCCCCATAGTGATTGCTCGTCGGAAATCCCTGAATGTGAAGACGACCAATGCCGCCGGTTGCCAGAATCACCGACTTGGCGGCGACGACCACATGGCGCTGATTATCTAGGTCTTTAAAAATAGCCCCGCTACAGGCCCCTTGGTCATCGCTCAACAATTCAACGGCAGCAGCAAATTCGAGCAGTTGAATCTTTTGATTGATCACCTCGTCCTTCAGCACTCGCATGATTTCGAGACCGGTGTAGTCGGAGCAGGTCAACAAGCGCGGCTTAGAGCTCCCACCGCCCTTCTTTACGTGGAGATTGCCGTCGGCCTGCCGATCGAACAGCACACCCAACTCCAAGAGCCACTTCGCAATCGACGGTCCATCTTCAACCATGACTTTGAGCAGGGCATGGTCGTTTTCCATGTGCCCGCCCTTGAGCGTATCGATGAAATGGGTGACCGGCGAATCTTCCGGCGCGACGGAAATCTGCATCCCGCCCTGCGCCATCACACTGTTGGAATCGCCCAAGCGAAGCTTCGTTGCGAGAATCGTCTTCGCCCCAGCGCCATGGGCATGCAAGGCTGCAGCACAACCAGCCCCTCCACCACCGATGACTAATACATCGCAGGTGTATTGCGGGGTGAGGTCAGCGGTCTCTTGGATGGAGCTATCGCCCTCGAGCAAAGTCGCAAGTTCGACGACGGTTTTCTCACCTTCGTTCGGACCAAATTTGATCGGCCGGTATGCGCTGGCACGAAAATCAGGATGGTACTTATGAATCAGTTGGTCTCGGTCTGCTGGAGAAAACTTGGGGATGGTCTGCTTACGGCGGACATCCCGAGTCTTATGCACGATTTGTTGGAGTGCGTGTATGTCCATAGTTCTTCAGTTTCAAGTTGGAAAGTTGGCAAGTGACAAGTTCTTCAAGACTCGGCCTACTTTCGAACTTTCCTACTTTTCAACTTTCTCACTTAACGGGGGCACAGTGTGCCGCCAATTCCTTTTCATTCATCTTCAGAATCTTCGCCCATTCGTCCTTATACGCCCCGTCCTGGATTTCTTTGATCCGGGTCTCGAGCCCAACCGGTTTATCGGTGAAATGCGCACCCTGTGCACGGCTGACATAGAGTGCCACAAGGTTCGGGGCAATGTCGGCAATACAAACCGGTGTGCACATCCCGCACATGACACAATCCATGAACATCTCAGAGACACTCTTGAAGTCTCCGAAGACGGCCTTCCACACCCCCTCGCGCACATCGATCTTCTGTGGGCAGGCCTCGGTGCAGGCGTTACAGTTTCGGCACAACGGCGCTTCAGGATAGAGATTAAAGAGATCTTGCTTGGGATCTTGGAGCTTCTGAATCTCATAGGTGGCCTTCCGAGCTGGGAACGGCGGCATCATCGTAAACGACATGCCGTCCTGCACCGCCATCTGGCAAGCGAGGCAGGTTCGCACCTTAGGGTCGTCCTTTGTTCGATAGTAGGTGGCACAAGCCCCGCAGAATCCACCAAGACAACCGACTCCGCGCACGACATCCATCCCGGCATACCACATTGCACGGACAACAGTGATCCCTTCCGGCACGTCGACTTTTTTGCCGGCAATTTCAATCGTAACCATTCGAGGTTGCATGACCTCGGGTTGATCAATGACATTCTCGTTTAATTCTTGAGTCATTCTTTCCCTACACAAGTGAGGAGTGAAGGGTAAGAGGTAAGTAATCACCTACCCCTCACTTTTCACTTTTTACCTCTAACCGTAACTATACGAACGAATCAATGATCTTATTCAACGTGGCGCTCGGCCGCATCGCCTTGTACGCCTTGGCATCGTCCGGATGATAGTAGCCGCCGACATCCTGCGGCTTACCCTGCGCAGCCAATAACTCTCCGTCGATCGTCTTCTCATTATCGCTCAAATCCTTGGCAATCTTCGCGAACTTCTCCGCAATCCTCTTGTCCGCCGTCTGAGCGGCCAAGGCCTGGGCCCAATACAGCGCGAGGTAGAAGTGGCTGCCGCGATTGTCGATTTCACCGACTTTACGAGCCGGTGACTTGTTGCTCTCGAGGAACTTTGCGTTGGCCTGATCCAACGTATCCGCCAGAATCTTCGCGACGGGATTGTTTCCAGCCTTGGCCAAATGCTCCAACGAAGCGGCCAGAGCCAGAAACTCGCCGAGGGAATCCCAACGCAAGTACCCCTCTTGCTCGAACTGCTGCACGTGTTTCGGAGCCGATCCACCCGCCCCGGTCTCGAACAGTCCTCCCCCGTTCAGTAACGGGACGATCGAGAGCATCTTGGCGCTGGTTCCGATTTCGAGAATCGGGAAAAGGTCCGTGAGATAGTCACGGAGCACGTTACCGGTGCAAGAAATCGTATCCTTGCCTTCCTTCATCCGCTCAATTGAAAAACGGCAGGCCTCGGCCGGAGACATGATCTTAATCTCGAGGCCGGTCGTATCGTGCTTCGGCAAATAGGCATTCACCTTCTTGATCAATTCGGCATCATGCGCACGATCCTTGTTCAACCAGAATACCGCTGGGGCTCCTGTTGCGCGCGCACGCGTGACAGCCAACTTCACCCAGTCCTGAATTGGGGCATCCTTAACCTGGCACGCACGCCAGATATCGCCTTCTTCAACCTTGTGCTCATGAAGCGTGGCACCCGACGCATCCACGATACGAATCGTGCCGTTCCCCGGTGCCTTGAAGGTCTTATCATGTGAACCATACTCTTCCGCCGCCTGGGCCATCAACCCGACGTTTGGGATCGTTCCCATCGTCCGCGGATCAAACTGGCCCTTTTGCTTACAAAACTCGACCACCTCATGATACACCGGCGCGTAGCTGGCATCGGGGATCACACACTTGACGTCAGCTAGCTTCCCATCCGGCCCCCACATCTTGCCGGAATCACGGATGACCGGCGGCATGGAGGCATCGATGATGATGTCACTGGGCACATGGAGGTTCGTGATACCCTTGTCGCTGTTCACCATCGCCATTGGTGGGCGCTTCTGATAGACGGCCTGGATATCAGCCTCAATCGCCTTCCGCTGATCGTCAGGTAGTGACTTGATCTTCGCGTAGACGTCACCGAGGCCGTTGTCTGGATCGACCCCGAGCCTCTTAAACGTCTCGCCATGCTTCTCGAACACATCCTTGTAATAGACGGTCACGCCATGACCGAAGATCTTCGGATCGGAGACCTTCATCATGGTGGCCTTCATGTGGAGCGAGAAGAGAATGCCCTTGGCCTTGGCATCCTCGATCTGTTCTTCCAAGAACTTCCGTAAGGCCTTCACACTCATAAAGGTCGCATCGAGCACTTCACCGGCCTGCAACGCGATCTTTTCTTTGAGGACTGTGGTCTTCCCATCGGCTCCCACGAACTCAATTTTTGCCGTCGTTGCAGCGGGAATCGTGCGCGACTTCTCATTGGAGAAAAAATCGCCGCCCTTCATGTGAGAGACATGGGTTTTGGAATCAGACGACCAAGCACCCATCTTATGGGGGTGCTTGCGAGCATACGCCTTGACAGATGACGGTGCACGCCGATCCGAGTTACCTTCGCGCAACACCGGATTGACTGCACTACCCTTCACCTTGTCATAGCGGGTCTTGATGTCCTTTTCCTTATCGTCCTTTGGATTCTCCGGATAGTCCGGAAGCTTGTACCCTTGCTTCTGCAACTCCTTGATCGTGGCGACCAACTGCGGGATGGAGGCACTGATATTCGGCAACTTGATGATATTGGCTTCAGGCGTCTTGGCCATTTCTCCCAACTCGGCCAAGGCATCATGCTGCTTCTGTGAATCTGTCAGATATTCCGGGAATACGGCTATCACTCGGCCTGCAAGCGAGATATCGCGCAATTCTACGGTCACTCCCGCCGCTTTGGTAAACGCATTGATGATCGGCAGAAACGAATAGGTCGCCAGCATCGGCGCTTCGTCGGTCTTCGTATAAATAATCTTGTCTGCTTTTGCCATGACTACGTTCCTCCGGATATGTGGGTTGAACTCAGTGTCTACCACACTGAATCAGCTTTGACTCACGGCCGACCGCTGCCCTGTTCATTGCGGTTCGCCACTAATGGGAAGCGCCTTCCCATCCATCTTTTCCCCACCACCGGCTTGTCAGGTACCATATCATAGCCCTGTCACGCTGATGCGGTCTTGCGCTACTCAATCTTCTCGCCATCTCCCTACTACCGAAAGATGCCGCCAAGATCATGTTCACTACCACCGCGACATCAGTTCAGTGCATTCAACGCTGAACCGGCCTTAAACCATGTGATTTGTTGCGCCGTCATACTATGATTCGCCTGGACCTTCACATCACCGCTCGCCTTGTGCACCACCACCGTAACCGGCTTCCCTGGTGCCAAGTTCGCCAAGTCCACCACGCTCAACCGATCATTCATCTCGATCTTGTCGTAATCTTTCGGATCAGCGAAGGTCAGCGGCAAAATGCCCTGCTTCTTGAGATTGGTTTCATGGATACGGGCAAAGCTCTTCGTGATGACCGCACGTACATTAAGGAACCGCGGCGACATCGCCGCATGTTCACGGCTGCTGCCCTCGCCGTAGTTCTCGTCACCGACGACGATCGACCCAATCCCCTTCGACTTATAGGATCGGGCAATCTGCGCAATCGTCAGGTTCGACTCACCGGTCAACACGTTCGTGCCCTTACCTGGCTCTGACCCAAAGGCGCTATTGGCACCCAGGAACATGTTGTCGCTGATCTTGTCCAAATGCCCGCGGAACTTGAGCCAGGGACCGGCCGGTGAAATATGGTCGGTCGTGGTCTTGCCCTTGGTCTTGATCAAGAGCGGGAGTTTGTCAAAGTCTTTGCCGTCCCACTTCGGAAACGGCTGTAAGACTTGCAACCGTTCGCTGGTCGGTGGAATATCGACCGTGAGATTCGACCCGTCTTCCGCCGGTGCGACATAACCTTCCTCGCCCTTCGCAAAGCCCTTGGCCGGCAACTCCTCACCGATTGGAGCCTGGAGTTTGAATTCCTTGCCGTCGGCACCCTTGACCGTCTGATTCACCGGATCGAAGCCGAGATCGCCGGTGATGGCATAAGCCGTCACCACTTCTGGACTTGCCAAGAATGAGAGTGTTTCGCTGATCCCATCGTTCCGGCCTGGGAAATTCCGGTTGAAAGAACTGACAATCGAATCAGCTTTGCCCTTCACCCCATCCGCACGCTTCCACTGGCCGATACAGGGGCCACAAGAGTTCGAGAGTACGGTCCCCCCAAGCTTCTCGAAGGTTTCCAAGAACCCGTCACGCTTCATCGTGTGATAGATACGCTCCGATCCAGGAGAGATGAGGAATGATGCCTTTGCCTTTAACCCAGCCTTCAGGGCTTGCTGCGCCACATGGGCAGATCGGCTGATGTCTTCGTAGGATGAATTGGTGCAGCTGCCGATCAAGGCCGCCTTCAGTTCGACCGGATACCCTTTTTCCTGCGCCTCCGCTTTCAGCTTTGAAATCGGCCTGGCAAGGTCCGGCGTGTGTGGCCCCACCACATGTGGTTCAAGTTTCGAGAGATCGATTTCAACGATTTGGTCGTAATACTTCTCCGGAGCCTGCATGACCTCTGGATCAGCCGTCAATAAAACCTTGTTCGCCTGGGCCAACTTCGCCAGATCCGCGCGATCGGTAATGGTCATGTAGTCGACCATCTTTTGATCGAAGGGGAAAACTGAGGTGGTCGCACCGAGCTCCGCACCCATATTGCAAATCGTACCTTTGCCGGTGGCACTGATGGTTTCGGCACCAGGGCCGAAGTATTCGACGATTTTGTTCGTACCGCCCTTCACAGTGAGCAGCCCGCAGAGATAGAGAATCACATCTTTTGCGGACGCCCATCCGCTCAACTTGCCGGTCAGCTTCACGCCGATCAATTTCGGATGGAGCACTTCCCACGGCAGACCGGCCATCACTTCGCCGGCATCCGCCCCACCGACACCGATGGCCAAGCCTCCCAATCCGCCGCCGTTCGGTGTGTGTGAATCGGTTCCGATGATCAAGCATCCGGGGAATGCATAATTCTCCAGCACGACTTGGTGAATGATCCCAGCCCCCGGCTTCCAAAATCCGATGCCATATTTCTTGGCGGCAGAGGCCAGGAAGTTATAGACCTCCCTGTTCTCATCCAAGGCACGCGTCAGGTCCTTCTCCGACCCCATCTCCGCACGGATCAAGTGATCGCAATGGATCGTGCTCGGCACAGCGGCCTTCTTCTTGTTGGCTTGCATGAACTGCAGCACCGCCATCTGTGCCGTGGCATCCTGCATCGCCACACGGTCGGGACGCAGCGCCAACATGGCCTTCCCACGTTCCCACGTCTGGGTGTCGAAGTTGTCGGCGTGAGAGACAAGAATCTTATCTGCCAGCGTCAACGGTCGGCCGAATTTCTGCCTGGCCTTCTCGAATACGCCCGGCATCTTGGCATAGAGATTTTTGGCAAGATCTATGGACATGTTTTATCTCCTTACAGGGCTGTCAGCGATCGGCTTTCAGCTCTCAGTAGCTGACGGCTATCGACTGATTGCTTCTACTTCAACGGCGGCACTTCTCTCCGCTTCGGCGCCGCGTAGTTCACCAAATAATCGAACAGTCTGATTAGGCGGCTGTCTTGCCGCTTCTGATCGACCCAGTGGCCGATCAATCCGATGGTGCGCGACAAGATGAAGAAGCCGTTCAAACTGTCGACAGGGAAGCCTATATCGACCAGAACCGCTGCCATCGTGCCGTCCACGTTTAAGATCAAGTTATCCTTCTTGACTGCCGTGACCTGCTCCACCGCCAAGGCAAAGTCGAGGCATGGCGTTTTGATATTCAAGCTCTTCACGTAACCCACAAGTTCCTTGACCCGCTTGTCCGGATTGCGCAGGCTCTTCACTCGGTGACCGATTCCCGGCACTGGCCCTACGTTCTTCTTCATGTAGGCCAGAAACTCGTCGACATTCATTTTATTGTCAACGGCATATTTGAACCAACGCCCGGCGTCCGTCACTGCGCCGCCGAAGCGCGGACCGATCATGATGAGACCTGCCGCCACTGCTTGAGACAGGCCGATTCCGGCGCAGGCTGCGAGGATCGTCGCGTAAGCTCCGCTGACGCAAGGTCCGTGATCTGCCGAAAGCATCATGATGCGCTTGATGATT
>JAEURV010000104.1 GCA_016788465.1 Nitrospira sp.
CGGACGAAATGGCGGAAGAAATTGTTTCACCATTTCAGAATTCGGCACCATCACCGGCTCACGGGTAAAGGACAAGATAAAGCCGTCGAGGTTCACGACGACCGGCAGACACACACGAGCATCTTCGGCGATGCGATAGCCCATGAGAATCGAATCCACCACTTCCTGGCAGGTCTCCGCATGGATCTGCACAAAACCGGTATCGCGTGCAGCCAACACGTCGTTATGATCTGTTTCGAGAGTGATGGGGGAAGCCAACGCCCGTGAGACATTGACCAGTACAAGCGGCACCCGCCAGCCGACTACCGTATACAAGACTTCGAACGCGTGGAGCAGCCCCTGGCTTGAGGTAGCAGTAAACACGCGAGCGCCGGTTGCAGCGGCAGCCCCGGCGGCGGTCATCATCGAATGTTCCGAGTCCAAGGTGACGAACCGGGCATTGAGGGAGCCATCGCTGCACCACTTCGCCAAGGTTTCGACGATTTCCGTTTGCGGCGTGATGGGAAAAGCAGGGACATAGTCAATATCGGCCAGGCGTGCCCCCCAAGCCGCCGCCAGGTTGCCGGTCATCATCTCAGCCTTCACTTCATTCCTCGTCGCGCATCACGCATCGTTCGCGAAACGAGTCCTCGGCATTTCCTCATGTTCGTGTCTTGCGCTTCACGTCTTACGTATCGCTGCCGTTTCTTGTTCCACGGTCAACGCATCAGTGGGACAAACCTCGACACAGTCGAGACAGCCCTTGCAATGGGGGTAGTAGATAGCCGGTCGGCCGTCGGGCTTGATGGTAATCGCACCCTCCGGGCAATTGGCAAAACAGAGCCAGCATCCGTTGCAGAGGTCCGGGCGCAGCACAGGTCGAAATGCCCGCCATCCTCCGACCGACCGGATAGCCGAATTCGGCCCGACCGTAATCCCCGCAGTGCCTCTCGTCGGGGATTCATACGTCGGAGCATGAAGCGCCACCGTAACTGTCCCACGCGGTCGTGTTTCAAGCGCAACGATGGGGACCGTCTCGTAACAATACTTCGCAGCTGTCTGATTCTGTTCAACAACTGATGTGGGGAGCCCGAGTTCGGCTAACTCCCGCGCAACTGCCTCATGGATCGATGCCTGGCGGAGACCTACGAGCCGTCCCGCTACCGCCCCGAGCAACGCACTGATGGCGCCTCTCTTCCCCAATTGCTGGAGTGCAATTTCAGTCAAATTCAAGGTCGTGAGACGACCAACGACGGAAACCTGCGCGCCGAATTCCTCCGCAGAGATCGGAGAATTCACGAACAGGACCGTCATTGCATCAACCCCCTCGAGCACTTTCGCGGCAGGATCGCCGACAAGGGAGGCATCAGCAACCACCACAACATCCGGATGAGCGATGAGGCCTCGCTCCCGGATTGGTTCCTTGGCAATGCGGGTAAAGGCCGCCATCGGCGCACCCCGCCGCTCAGCTCCATAGATCGGCGAATCCTGCGCGACGAACCCTTCAAGGAACGCCGCCGTGCCCACGATACGACTCGCCGTCTTAGCGCCTTGCCCGCCTCGGCCATGAAAGCGAATGGCGAGCATGGTATCAGCTACTGCCCTTCTCCTTTCTCTCCTTCATCGCCTCTATGCCGGCCTTCACGGCCGCTTCGATATCGGCTCGACGTTCATCCACAAAATGCCTTCCACGCTCAATGACGTCATCGAGCGCCGCTCGTGCCTCTTTCGCCTTTTCAATTACCTCCTCTTCCGTCTTCCTCGCATACCCCGTTATTTCTCGCCGTGTATCCTGACCCGATCTCGGGGCAAGCAGAAGACCGGCAAAGATTCCGCCGATGGCACCGCCGAGAAACGCAAGAATCACAGTCTCCGGCGAACATTTGAGATCCTGATTTGACATGACAGATCCTCCAGTTGATATGGACATTCGTACGATTGAAAAGCCAAGTCCGTGCCAGGGAGTCTTATGGGTGAATCTTGGATATCATGTGATGCGGCAAGGACTTGCTGAACAGCTGGCTGGGGAAGCGATCGGCTCTGTGGCGATTCTGGCCTTACCCTGAAATCGCGCTGTCGCATTCTGGGACAGCGTCCCAGGGAGGATGATGTCGAGTCAACCCAGCGGGTTGAACGGCGCGAACGTGCGGATATAATTCAGCACATCCCGAATCTCTTGATCGGACAACCGATCCGCCCATCCGTGCATCGGGCTAAAGAGAACTCCCTGTTTGATCCCAAGATACAGATCCATATCAGTCTTGGTCCGATATTTAGGCGCTCGAAAGTTTGCCGGTGGTACGATCAATTCCTTGATCTCAGGCCCAAGCCCATCACCAGTGGTGCCGTGGCATCCGGCACAATGCTGTTGGTAAATGCTTTCACCGGCTTTTGAGTTACCGCGAGGGTTTTCAGCCAGCGCCCAGGATGCTGACAATCCGACGAGGATGACACTCAGCACTGCCCAAACATACATGAGACCACCTTTTGTGATAATCATCGCTGTTCCTCAGCATCAGCCTTGATACTCACCAGCTGTGCACGAAACCCTCACACAGCTCTTCAGTGCTGGTGTTGCTGCCCTCCGCCGGCACCTCCACTCCCATGATCACTGCCCCCATGCCCACTGCCGCCCATCATACCGCCCATTCCACCTCTCCCACCCATCATTCCACCATGACTCATCCCTCCCCCTCCGGCTCCGTGCTGACCACTGCTCTTCATCTGCTCGTGAACGGCACGTTCTTTGTCTCGTTGATCAGGAGTCAACAGAGCCGCCGCACTGCGCTTCACTTTAATCCCAGCGAACTGGCAGGCTCCTTCTGCCTTTTTCAGTTGCTCGACTTTCGCCTGAATGGCATTGAGGTCGGCCGCATCATCCTCCACCAGTGCCTCCAGATCCAGCTTGGCGACTTTCGTATCAGCTTCAATCCGAGCCTCCGTGCGCTTGAAATCCAGCTGGAGGGATTTGAGTTTGCTGACCTGCTCCCGCGTCAGGCCTATCTCCTTGGCATGCTTCAGCAGATGTGTGAGATAGTGCCCGCCATGGTCCTCCGTTTCAGTCTGATCGTGGTCACCGTGCATCATCATTGCCTGCCCCTCAACGACAAGCATCGGTATCGCCGCTATCGCAGTGATCACCGCCGCCCCGGTCAATCCGGCTATCCACCTTCTCTTCGACGTTTTCATCGTTCATACCTCCAGAATTAGATCAAGGACATCCATGTCTCATTTCGGCTTTCAGAGACTTTCCCCTCAAGACTAGCCATAAAGGAGGAGAGTGCGATTCTGATGCCGCTGTCAGATTTCAGGACTGTGCGCAGGATACTCAGTGAAAATATGGCTCGCTCGAGTAACCCCCTCAGTCGCGGATTCCGCTGTGATGCAAGAATACTCACGCCAATAGCAGCACATGGGGAAAACCGCGTCAGTGCCAAGTGCAATCATTCGGCCATTCCACCCCTGCGCCCATGATGTCCCATGCCTTCTCTCCCACCCATCTCACCGCCTGGGCCCATCCCTTCTCGATGCCCCATCATGCCATGCCTCCCGGCGAAGGTTTGCTCATAGCGAATGAGGGACCAGATTTCGTTGTCGGACAAGACCGACCCAAATGCGATCATGGCGGTCCCAGGTGATCCATACTTGATGACCCAGAAGACTTCCCCCTCGGTGCGATGGCGCCAGAATCCATGATGCTGAAAATTTCTTGGCGCAGGGTTCATACTGGCCGCTGCCGGCCCCCTGCCGTC
>JAEURV010000117.1 GCA_016788465.1 Nitrospira sp.
ATGGCTATTCACGGATGGCTTTAGCTCGCTTCTGCAGGTAGGCATTCCTCACAGCGGCGTAAAGATCTAACGTCGATTCTTCAACGCCCTGAAACTTCTCTAAATTCAGAGAACGGTCGTTGACGATCTCCGTCGCACGTGCGGCAATGGAGATGGCGTATGTGGCTGCTTGTTCATCAACATCAACCACAGTGGGAATGGCATCGATGTTATGCATAGCGGGTATGATGAGCCAATAGATCGGATTGAGAGCGATGTCCCCGCCATACCCAATCAAATCTCGAACTGTATAGGGTCCGAGCAGCGGCACCATGATATAGGGGCCTGGTTTGACCCCATAAAACCCAAGCGTCTGCCCGGTATCCTCTTCCGGGGTGGTGAGATTGAACCGTTGGGCCACATCGAAAAAGCCCCCGATCCCCACCGTTGTGTTGATAAGAAACCGTCCCGCTTCAATTCCGGCGCCTTTGAATTTCCCTTGGAATAGGTTATTCAGGAGTCGTGGGGTCACACGGCTGTTGTAGAAGACGTTACTGATACCGACTTGGACGATATTCGGCACGACGGCGTTGTAGCCTTTGGCAATCGGCTTCAGGATCCACCGATCAAGTTGCCGATTGAATTCAAAGAATTTGGTATTGAGCGGTTCCCAGGGATCATACTCTTCCGTTCCCTCCACATCTGACTTGGCAAAGGGATCGAACGGTTCATCCAACGATGAATCGCTGCTTGTTGCAGAGGGGGGTGTTTCGGAGGAGGCATCAGCAAGCAGAACGGGTTGGGACTGCTGTGCCGGTTGGGCCATCACGGGGGCGCTTGAGCCTTTGGCTACCGCACAACCAGACGCCAGCATCAACAATATAGCAAGAGCAAATCTGTTTGTATCCAGTAATAGTTGGGACAGTCCACACTCGGCCAGTGGTTTCATTCTCCGTATCATCCTCCTACAAACTGAACAAACCCATGCTTTCAATATGGCGCCGAACTGTATCAAAAGTGGAGTCCTCCGCCAATCACTAATTTCTGATTTCTCCCCTCTACAACGATGCGGTGCAAGGTGCAAACGTGATGGATATAATGAGAGAAGATGTTCGCCTGGTGTGTCGAATCAGGATAGGTGGTCAGAGAGCGATCATCAACTTCGTGGCCACAAACACAGGGAACAATTTCGCCAAAGGAGAAAAGAAGTCTGATGTTGATCTTGATTCATAAAGAGTGTGGGGGGCCTGCCCTGGAAGAGTCGCCAATAGGTGAAGTTTGTGCGATTCCCGTCGATCGCTTTCCTTTTTCCTGCTTTACCTGCCTCGAAGAGATCCTCGACGAATCCGAAGTGCGGTTGTCGGAGGAGTTGGGGATCTAAGAAATTCTCTTTCCTGGAAAAGATCTTCAACCCACTCGGTCCCTCGCAATTCAGGTCTCTGACTCGAAACGCCGACGTTTGGTTCGAGCGAATGATGTCTATATGGCTTCGGGCAGACTCCGACTCCATTCTTCCGGCAGATATACGGCGTAGAGAGGGACCCGGGCTATGCGTCGGACGCCATCAGGAGCGGACAGCTGAGACGTGCCAATGAATAAACGTGTGAGAGCGTGGTTCTGAGTGAGGGGCCGGCCCATTGCGCTTCAAGATCAGCGTGAGGTCCCGGTTGTGAATCATGGCAAGCTTTGTTATCGTGGGCGGTCTTTTCCTGAACCTGAACCTATCAAGGGGAGCTCATGGCCACGAACGATAAGCAGGTGATTTTTTCACTCGTCAATGTGGGGAAGGTCTACCCGCCGAAGCGGCAGGTGTTGCGGGAGATCTACCTCGGTTTCTACTATGGTGCGAAAATCGGTGTGTTGGGTTTGAACGGTTCGGGGAAGAGTTCGCTGCTCAAGATCATCGCAGGTGTGGATCCCAATTACACGGGCGAGATTACACGATCGAAAGGATACAGCGTTGGGTTGCTTGAGCAAGAACCGCAGCTCGATCCGAACAAGACCGTGAAGGAAGTGGTGGAGGAAGGGAAGGCCGAGCTTGTGGCCTTGCTCAAGGAATATGAAGACGTAAGCAATCAGATCGGTTCAGCCGATCCAGACACGATGGAAAAGCTGCTCGATAAGCAGGCACAGTTGCAAGAAAAGATCGAAGCGGCGAACGGTTGGGAGCTCGAGAATCAGCTCGACATTGCGATGGACGCGTTACGCTGTCCGCCTGCGGACCAGAAGGTGGGGACATTATCCGGTGGAGAAAAGCGTCGAGTCGCGCTCTGCCGCTTGATGATCCAGGAGCCGGACATTCTTTTGCTCGACGAGCCGACGAACCATCTCGATGCAGAATCGGTGCAATGGCTCGAACAGCATCTTCAACAGTACAAAGGTACGGTCATCGCGGTGACACACGATCGATACTTTTTGGACAATGTGGCCGGTTGGATTTTGGAACTGGACCGAGGCCATGGGATTCCCTTCCAGGGGAATTACAGCTCCTGGTTGGAGCAAAAGAAAGACCGGCTGGAAAAAGAGGAAAAGGCGGAATCGAAGCGGAAGAAAACGCTCGAACATGAGTTGGAGTGGATCCGCATGTCGCCGAAAGCCCGGCAGTCCAAGGGCAAAGCGCGTTTGAATAGATATGAGGAATTGGTCAACCAAAAGCAGGAGCAGGTGGCGGAGGACCTGGAAATCTATATTCCCCCCGGGCCACGTCTCGGTGATGTCGTGATTGAGGCCGCGGGGATCAGTAAAGCCTTTGGGGATAACGTACTCTACGAAAACGTCAATTTCAGCTTGCCGAAGGGCGGCATAGTAGGCGTGGTCGGGCCGAACGGTGCGGGAAAGACCACTATGTTCAAGATGATTATCGGGAAGGAAAAGCCGGATACCGGCACGATAAAAATCGGTGAGACGGTCAAGCTCGGGTATGTGGATCAGGATCGAAGTTTGGATGGGAACAAGACGGTATACGAGATCATTTCGGACGGGCAGGACACCGTGAAGCTCGGCAAAACGGAAGTGAATGCTCGCGGCTACTGTGCTCGTTTCAACTTTGCTGGGACAGACCAACAGAAAAAGGTCAAAGATCTCTCCGGCGGGGAGCGAAATCGTGTGCATTTGGCGCGTATGTTGAAGGAGGGGGCGAACCTGATCATCCTTGACGAGCCAACGAACGATCTCGATGTGAATACGTTGCGAGCCCTCGAAGAAGGGCTCGAAAGTTTCGCCGGCTGTGCGGTGATCAGCAGCCACGATCGTTGGTTTCTTGATCGGCTCGCCACTCATATTCTTGCATTTGAAGGTGACAGCAAGGTGGTGTGGTTTGAGGGAAATTACAGCGACTACGAAGCAGATCGGAGGAGGCGCCTGGGCAAAGAAGCTGACCAGCCACACCGGATTCGGTATCGGAAGCTGACGCGTCAATAGCTGGTGGTGAGAACGCGGGCCGGCGTCGAGCCCTCGACGCTCTGCAGCTTAACGTACAGAATAACCCATGCCAGGCCTTTTGCCCGCTTCGGACCGACCGGACGGTCCTGTTGACCATTTCTTCATGAAGACAGCAGGAGAAGAGTCGGCCTGACATGAAGCCAATCGTCATCATCACCGGGGCAGCAGGATTAATCGGGCAGTATGTTGTCAAGAACGCGACTCGCTGGGCGCCTGATTGGGAGGTCCGTGGCCTTAGTCGGGGTGACCTTGATCTGACCGATCAGCGTGCTGTCCAGCAGGCATGGAAGGCGATTAGGCCGCGTGCGGTCATTCATTGTGCGGCGATGAGTCGAACAAAGGATTGTGAAAGGGATTCGCTGCAGGCCCGACGCATCAATGTCGAAGCCACGGCCCATCTCGCGCGTTGTTCCGAAGAGATCCCCTTTATGTTCCTGTCAAGCGGCGAAGTTTTTGACGGCCAATCTGAGTGGTATCGAGAGTCCGATGACCCCAATCCGATCAACGTGTATGGTCAAACTAAGTTTGAAGCCGAACAACGACTGTTACAGAATCCGAGACATACGGTCGTGCGCATTGTGTTGACGGCGGGCACCTCGCTGAACGGCGATCGGAGTTTTGTCGAAGATATGTGTCGGGCGGCCACGAGCGGCAAAGCCATAACCCTCTATGGCGACGAATTTCGATGCCCCTTGCCGGCTGGAGTCATTGCGAGGGCGGTCTGGGAACTCATGAATCGAGAGGCCACGGGACTCTATCACTTGGGCGGTCGGGATCGGCTATCCCGGTGGGAGATTGGTCAGGCGTTGGTAGCCTGCTATGCGGAGCTACAAGGGTCTCTGATTGAAGGATTATCCACTGATCACACGGGCGCTCCGCGACCGAGAGATCTTTCCTTGAATTGTGACAAACTTCAGGCACTCCTGTCGTTTCCCATCCCAGGATTCCGAGAGTGGTTAGGGGACCGGATGCAGCAAGAGGGTGATCTGTGGGACTATGAATCAACATTGGCATAAAGGGTAGGAATATGGGAATGCAAGATGGGATGGATGAAGCGGATCCGCTGTCACTAGTCGTGATCGCCTATATCACAGTGGCGATCCTGATGGTGATCTTGTGGCTGGTACAACGGAAGACCAAAAATGCTGCAATTGGGGATGTCGGATGGTGTGTGGGGTTGATTGCCTCGGTGTTCTTGTATATCTCGCAAGCTCCAGTCGGTATTGAACGGATCTTGCTCACGGCAATGCTCGTGCTGATGTACGCCGGGCGACTGGGGTACCACATTTATTCGCAACGCATAGACGGGCAACCTGAGGACAATCGCTATCGGCGTTTGCGGAAGGAATGGGGTGATTCCGAGTCGGTCAACATGTTTGTCTATTTCCAGTGGAAGGCCGTGTCTGTGGCGGTATTTTCACTGCCGTTTCTCGTGGTGCTGTGGAACCCACGGATTCCGTCATCGCTCGTAGAAATGGTCGGACTGTTGATTTGGGGGCTGGCGGTGTCCTGGGAGGCGAAAGCTGACCGGCAGCTTGCCTATTTCCGGGCTGATCCGAGAAACAAAGGGCGCGTCCTCCGTGAAGGACTCTGGCGTTATTCACGCCATCCGAATTACTTTTTTGACTGGCTACACTGGTGTTCGTACGTGGTGATGACCCTGGGAGCCCCCGGCTGGTTGTTTACCTGGGTAGGCCCCATCGGCATGGGGTGGTTATTGTTCAGAGTCACCGGGATTCCACGAGCGGAACGGGAAGCCCTCTCCACTCGTGGGGAAGAGTACAAAGCCTATCAGGCGACGACCAATGCCTTTTTCCCATGGTTCCCTCGGCCAACACCCGATAGCGCGACTCAGTCCTAACCGGAAGCGAGGCCGGCATTGTTGAGTCAGACTTATAAACCGGCTAGCAGTTCTTCTGTCGGGTTGGCCGATCTGAGCTTCTCGACGAAGCGGCTCAAGCGAGTTTGGTTCACTTCATCGATCCGGAGGATTTCCCAACCCGCAATCTGACCATCCGACCAGCGTACCACGGCGGCATCGATCAGGATATTGTGTGGTTGGTCTCCCTCAAGGATGGTCATATAGACCGTCGATTCGGTTCCAGGCTGAGCCGGACGTTCGCTGCCCGAGCGCCAACCACCTTCCGATAGATCCCATACGATTCCTGTCGTGAGGGATCCATCACAGAAGTAGCAGAGCTGGCATCGAGCGGAAGTGCGCAACTTCTTGCGGATTGTATAGGCTTTCATATTCTCCCCCCCTCATGATCTGGTTCAGCCCCCCACCATCGTTACCCTTTGACAAACTTAGAGGATTATGGGCAAGGCGCCATGCAACGAAAGGAGGGGGAGGGAAAGACAAAGGCGGGGTGAAGGATGCAACGTAGAGCAATCTCCACGGAAGGACGACGTCCAGCGAGCGCTGCCGTGTTCAGGCGTCTATTGTCTGGACTTGAGATCAGCAATCCGAGCGCGGGCAATTTCCGCTTCTTTGCTCTCAGGATAGGCCTGAGCAAGCTCTTTGTAGATCTCCATGGCGTGCGGAAAGTTGCTTTGGCTTTCTTCAAATGCGGCAGTTTCCAACAATTCCTTGGCCTTGTCGGAACAGCCGAATAATACGGCGATGCACAGGGCACAGAGGACGAGGCGTGCTGTTTTCATAAACATCCTTTCCCATCATCGCACCGGCGTGACACTGTCGGGCTGTCACAGGCAGAGCCAGATGCGAGTGATTCGATATAGTAGCGAGGGGGAGTAATCCCTTCACTTCGACATTGAGGGCACCGGCTTGGTCGCGTTAAGCGCGTACGGTCACGAAACATGAATCCACACTCTACGCAATGAGACGGTTCAATAAGAAATCGCCGTGACCGGTCTCGCGCAACCGTTTTTACCACATGAGCCAGGTGTTCCTCCACCAGCCGTTCAGCAATGCCCAGGGCTCGAGCGAGTTGGTAGCTCGTCATTGGGGCGCCGGTCAGGAATTCGATGATGCGTTGGCGTGTGGTCTGTTCAGGAGGCAGCATGGAGATATGGTAGGCATTCAATCCAAGAAAATCCAGATTTCCTAGACGGGACGACTCGCGAATCCTCTTAAGTCTGAAGCACTTAACGGTTGCACCGCCGCGGGTATTCTGTCAAAATCCGACCCCGCACTGACTATCACTTCACGATTAACTCGATGGGCCGGACAAGTCATTCGCATTCTTCAGCAATCGCATTCCGGCCCAGCGTATTATAGACGAGGAGGTTTGGGCTCATGAAGTTCCTCGCAGTTCATCCCGGTCCGCTCATGTACACGAAGATTTATCTCCGTCTGGAGCCGCTCGGTCTCGAGATGGTCGCTCAGGCGTGCCGTCAGGCCGGGCACGATGTTCGGCTGATCGATTTGCAGGCAGATACCTGGAAGGACTACGAGGCGCTCATCCGTTCCTGGAAACCTGACGCGGTCGCATTTGGCTGTAACTATTTGGCCAATGTTCCTGAGGTCGTGGATCTTGCGAAATTGACGAAGAAGGAGTTGCCGCAGGCCTTCGTCTTTGTCGGGGGACATAGCGCCTCCTTCGTGGCCAAGGATTTCTTGGAGCATGGGAATGGGGCCATCGATTGTGTGCTCAAGGGCGAAGGTGAAGTGGCGGCTCCCAAGTTACTTGAGGCTGTGGAACACGACCGCAAGGCGATTACCAAAGTTCCTGGTGTTGTCACGCTCGACGGAGAAGGACCACCGGCGCAGTTCATTGAAAATCTGGACGACGTCCGTCCGGCACGCGACTTGTTGCGAAACCGGCACAAATACTTCATCGGTGTCCTGGACCCCTGCGCCTCCGTCGAATTTGCGCGAGGCTGTCCCTGGGACTGTTCCTTCTGCAGCGCCTGGACGTTCTATGGCCGCAGTTATCGCATGGTCAGTCCGGAGAAAGCGGTCGAGGAATTAGAGCAGGTGCAAGAGCCAGGCATCTTCCTGGTCGACGACGTCGCCTTCATTCAAGGCAAGCAGGGCATGGAGATCGGCGAAGCGGTCGCGCGGCGCGGCATCAAGAAACAGTACTACATGGAAACGCGCGGTGACGTGCTCTTGCGCAATAAGGAAGTCTTCCAATTCTGGAAAACGCTTGGACTGCAGTACATGTTCTTGGGTGTTGAGGCTATCGATGCTGAAGGCCTTAAGATGCATCGGAAACGTATTTCATTGGGGCGGAACTTCGAGGCGCTTGAATTCGCCCGCTCCCTCGGCATTACCGTGGCCATCAATTTGATCGCAGACCCTGACTGGGATCGGGAACGGTTCGAAGTCGTGCGGCAATGGTGCCTGGACATTCCGGAGATTGTAAATATCAGCGTCAATACGCCGTATCCCGGTACCGAGAGCTGGGTGACGGAATCGCGCAAGATGCACACCCGGGATTACCGTCTGTTCGACATTCAGCATGCCGTCATGCCGACCAAAATGCCGCTGCCGGAGTTTTATGCGGAACTGGTCAAGACACAACAGGTCTTGAACAAGAAGCATCTGGGATGGGCCGCGCTGAAAGGGACGGCAAAGATTGCGGCAGGGCATTTGATGCGGGGGCAGACCAATTTCATCAAGATGCTGTGGAAGTTCAACAGCGTTTACAATCCCGAGCTGCAATTAGCGGATCACCGCCGACCAGTGGTCTACGAGATGACGCCGCCACCGGAGCACAGAGAAAAAGTCGATGCGAAACAGCTGTACATCCTGCCGGCCAAAGGTCGCCAGGGTCGAAACATCGACGACGCAACGGAAACCTTCGTCGACGAGACTCGCATGGGCACCACGGCGGTCTGATCGCTGCTTCGGCAAATCGCTCGGTCAGCCGTTCGGATCGCCGTCATCCAGTGGCGCAAAGGTGCAACAGATGCGCATGGTCGGTCACGTGCGGCAAAAAAGTTTGGACATTCCTGAAGCCACTCCAATCGTCCAAGAGAAAATCGCCACCGGGATTGCGGGGTTGGTTTAGCTCGATTCCGCATAAAGACCCGTTCGCAGACTCAACTCATTGAACGGCAAGGGTATGGCGTATTATTCCTGAACCGTAGTGGTGTGTCTTACAGACAGAATTGAGCAGATCCGGCTTTTATGCAGGTCGGTCTAAACATTGTTAGCCTTCAAAATTATCTTGTCTGACTATGGAACACTCGAAAGCAATCACCCTTCTCCGTGGAATCTTGGCTGAAGTTTCTCTTGCAAGTGGGGCGGCTGCCACTGAGCAATTTGGTGGGCTTCGTGAAGTAGACGCAAAGGTGCGTGAAGCACGCCATGTCATTGAAAATGTGGCTGGGCTTCCTCCGAACTTCCTAGCCCAGTTCGACAACGACGAAGACTTTCAGACACAAAGCCGCCGAGTTCGCTTGGAAGCTTTGGCTGGCCATATCCGTAGCGCTCTGAAGTTCCTTGATGCCGGTGGCGTCACCAAACCAAAGAAGGAAATCTTCGCGCCTCCAGATGTATCAAATCTTACGTCGTCCGTTCTAAACCTTAATGATTCGATTGGCCGTAGGTGGAGAGAGGCGCAGAAGTGCGCGCATATCGAGTGCCACACGTCCGCTATAATCATGATGGGTAGCATTCTAGAGGCTTTGCTTCTAGCTAGAGCCACGCTGACTCCGGCGATCGCGTATCAGTCCGGAAAAGCACCAAAGGATAGAAATGGGAAAGCCCCTGCCCTCCAAGATTGGACTCTTGGCTCCCTAATCGATGTAGCTGTAGATGTCGGTTGGCTTAAGAGTGATAGGGGAAAATTCAGCCATGCCCTCCGAGAATCGCGGAATGTTGTTCATCCTTGGGTCGAAGTAACTACTAGAGCAAATTTTGACGATGCGACGTGCAGAACCTCATGGGAAGTTCTTAAGGCTTCAGTCAATGATTTGCTTAAATCTGTTCCGTAACACAAGGCTAACCCGCACCAGAAGTGATATCGGGGTCACTTCTTGAGGTTGCATTCCCATCAGCAAATCAAGCGGGAGAGCTGGGCAAACTCAAGAACTCCCCACCAGCTTCGCTTCTCCACGGCCTGGTCAACGCAGTACCAGCCTTTCCGTCTCGCATCAGTCGGATATTTCGTATATATTCTCCATTATGAGCACAAGTTCTCTCACCCGTGATGAAGCAATTCGGCGACTTCACGCCATTGAGTCAAAGATTCGGGGCCTTGGTATTCGTCGGCTGGCACTCTTCGGGTCCGTACTTCGTAACGAGGCTCGCCCCGACAGTGATGTTGATGTGCTTATCGAGTTCGCTCCGAATGAAAAGACATTCGATCGCTTCATGGAGCTGGCGGATCTGCTGGAAGACACGTTGCAGCATCGGGTGGAAGTGATCACTACGGAGTCACTCTCACCGTTTATCGGGCCACACATTTTGGCCGAGGCAACGGATGTCCTTCGAGCCGCATGACTATCTGCGGCATATCCTCGCGGAAGTCGAGTATCTCCTCGATCAGAGTCGGACGCTTACCTATGAGCGATTTGTAGTCGATCAGACGCTGCGACGTGCGTTCGTGCGCAGCTTGGAGATTATCGGCGAAGCAGTGAAGAACTTGCCCGCTGAGTTCCGGGCATCGCATCCCGAGGTTGCGTGGCGTCCGATGGCTCAGATGCGAGACCGCCTGATCCACAGTTACTTTGGAGTGGATTATCAACTGGTATGGGATGTGGTGTTCGAGAAAATTCCGGAACTGAAGCGTAGCATCCAGCGGATTATTGATTCACAACAAGCTTAGCCATCAAGGCGGGGGAGACGTGGAATGACGAGACTCTCACGCGAACCGTTCGGCGGCGCAGCTCATAGTCGCCAGCTTTCTTAGGAAGCTGCAAGGTCAGGCGCGTTCACCTCGTACCTGAGACCGGATCAGAAAAATCGGCAGTAAGTCAATCTCGTCCATCCGACTTTGAGACCCTCACCGTTTTACTCCCCACCTGTTATACTGACCCATCTCTTCCATCACTCTGAGGACCAGCCTCATGAGCTCACCAACCTGGGATGAATTTGCCGAGCTTGCACTGAAACGGATTACGGCCTCAGGTGCCGAGTACGGCGATATCCGCATTCAAGACAGCACCACGGAACAGATCGAAGGCGAAGATCATCGCATCGCATCGATTCGAGATATCCGAGACATCGGTTTCGGTGTGCGCGTGCTCTATCACGGAGCCTGGGGATTTGCTGCCAGTTCGATTCTCTCCCTGGAGGAAGTTCCACGCGTCGCGGATCTGGCCGTCGAGATCGCCAAGGGGTCTGCCTCCGTCGCCCTTGAAAAGGTCAGATTAGCTCCGGAGCCAGTTCATCGTGATCGTGTCGTAACGCCATGTCGCATCAATCCCTTCGGCGTCCCGCTCGAGAAGAAAACCGACTTGCTGTTGAGTGTCATGGAGATTCTCCACCGGCAGAAGGGGATCGCACGAAGCAGTGCGAGCCTCTGGGCGAGACGAGACCAGAAATTGTTTGTGTCGACGGAGGGGTCTCACTTGGAGTTTGATCTCTTGGCGGAACAAGGGGACTGTACCGCAACCGCGTTACATGATGGCCTGTTTGCGTCACGGAGCTTCAATACGCCTCATCTGCGCCAGGGGTATGAATTGATCGAGGAGGCTGACCTGCGGCGAGAAGCCTCGCGTGTGGCCGCTCAAGCAACCGAAAAAGTTAGATCTCCCACGGTCGATGCGGGCCAGTATGATCTCGTACTCGACCCGGAACATCTCTCCTTGACGATTCATGAATCCTGCGGCCATCCGAGTGAACTTGATCGTGTGCTGGGGTACGAAGCCAATTATGCCGGCACCAGTTTTTTGACGACGGAGAAATTGGGAACCTTTCGGTATGGCTCTCGGTATGTGAACCTCGTGGCGGATAACACCGAACCGGAGACGCTCGCGGCTACCGGATATGACGACGACGGAGTCTCGTGCCAGCAATGGGACGTGATTCGAGATGGGATCTTCGTCGGCTACTCCACCAATCGAGAAGTGGCACCGAAGATTGGCGCGACTCGGTCCCGTGGGTCCAACCGCGCTGATGGATGGGGCAGCGTCCCTATCGTTCGCATCGCCAATATCGGGCTTGAACCAGGGGCGGCGACGGTCGAGCAACTGATTGCCGATGTGAAACGGGGCATCTACATCGAAGGCCATGGGTCGTATAGCATTGATCAGCGGCGGTATAACTTCCAGTTCGGCGGGGACGCGTTTTGGCTGATTGAAAACGGTCGACGGACTCATATGGTGCGGGACGTGATCTATCATGGGATCACGCCGGAGTTCTGGAACAGCTGCGACGGCGTGGCGGATCGATCAGCTCGTCGTCGGTACGGGTTCATCACGTGTGGGAAAGGTCAACCAGGTCAATCGGGCTGGATGACCCATGCCGCGTCAACCGCAAGATTTCGACAGGTACAGGTGATCAGAGGAGAGGGACAGGCATGACCGCCGCGAGTGGGAAGTCCTGGCCGCACATGACGAGTCGTGAGGAGTTTCGCTTTCTCAGTGATCTCGTCTTCACACGCTCGTCTGCCGATCATGCGGTGGTCAGCCTTCATGACCGCCATGCCGGAACGACTCGATTTGCCAATAATCAGGTTGTGCAAAACGTCGATACGAGACGCGGGACACTATCTGTTCGCGTTGCGTTTGATGGGCGGCAGGGAACGGCCAGCACAACGGATTTCACGGCTGGTGCGATTCAGGACGCCGTGACT
>JAEURV010000376.1 GCA_016788465.1 Nitrospira sp.
AGCTTGTTTCGGCAGCATCGTGTCGGCCACGAGAGCCTTGGTTACAGGCTCAACCTTCCTGAACTCCTAAGCGACTGCGCGGGCTTCTCGATCAACGATCGCGTGTGTGTCAATTGAGCGTGACCGTTTCGTTTGAATAACACCTTGAGCATGAGTCACCTCTTCCTCCGTACCGTGAGCCAACAGGATAAACTTATGTGACTTGAGCACCGTTTCGTAATTGAGGACACTGTCTTTGGGAATCCCCAGATTATTGAGCGCCGCTCCGATTGCCATCGCTGCCCCGATTACCACGGTCTCTTCAAGTGCATCGAGGATCCATCTGAGGAGAGGTCCCACAAGCAACACCGTGCCGCTCCCCGAGATGGCCGTCCCCCAACATTTCATGTGATCATCGCCGGTGTTGTAATAGCCCACCACGTGTTTATCTGTGCGGTAGTCCTTCTCGACGATCGAGAGCTTCTTTACATTAAAGGCCGCTTGTTTGAGCGCGTTGATAGCAACCTCAACCTCGGTGTGTGTGTTACAAGCAGCAACGACTGCATGACGCTCACCCATAGCTGGCTCTCCTTTATCGTGTCATGCGTTTTGCTGTCATAGGCCCACCAGGTACATCCCTATCGAATTGGGACGAGGCTTCTTATCTGTGGCAAGCGCATCCCCGACATCCTCTATATCGATAAGTATGATTGATCGGACAGCTGCAGTCTGTTCACAATTGCTCAGTTGGGAACTGATTGAATAAGGGTGAAGAAGGCGGATTTAGCGTGGTGTGGTTCTACGGAACCACATACGCGGGATCAGATGAAGGCCCTAATCGTGGAGCACGACATTGAGGAGGGAACTATGCACGTGTAATACGCCATTCCCGCGTGACCCGCCTTTGTAATCGATAAACCCCAGCTTACGGAACTTGTTCATAAAGAAGCTGACACGCGAGCGGGTGGTGCCCACCATTTCAGCCAACGTTTCCTGACTGATCTTGGCAATCACCGTCTCCGGTTTGCTCTCCTTGCCAAAGTGCGCCAACAACAGCAACGCCCGCGCCAGCCTCTTTTCGCTGGAATTAAATAGTTGATCCACCAAATCCTCTTGAACGCGGATCGAATGTAGCAGCAGATAGGACATAAAGGCTTCGGCGAACCTGGGGTGTTCCTGAAGCAGACGAAGCATCACGACTTTCTCGATACGGAGGATACGGGAGTCTTCCAAGGTGGTTGCGGTTGCGGTACAGACCGCCTGTCCCACGAGACAGGACTCGCCTAGAAACGCACCCTGCTCGAGAATCGCCACGACGGCTTCCTTGCCATGTTCTGAGACCACGGTCATTTTCACCTTACCCGCCTGGATATAAAATACCGTACCGGTCGTATCCCCTTGAGAAAAGAGAATCTGTTTCTTGGGAAACGAGAGAACCGTTGTGCCCTTGTCGCCCTTATTGAGAAAAGTGTCCAGATCGAACGGTGGTCGTATGCGTACCATCTCTCACCCTCCTATTCGCCTTGCAACCCGCTGTCGGTCACGTCATGGCGCGAAAGTACTCAGCGCATGCAGCAGGGTCCATGCCCACTTCCGACACAGTCTCTCCCGAATACCACTCTACTCAGTCGACAAGGACATCACATCATCGGCCGCGGTTGAGTGAATAGGATCCGCCGGACGACGAGAGGGGAGTCTGCAGCCTGTCCACGCTCTGCTGCATTTCCCGTAATGCCAGACCGATCTGCTTGGCCGAGCAATGGCGCAGGGCATGGATACTCTCTCCCATCCACAACCGAAGGCCTGTTCTCGACGAGGAGTTCAGTGTCAACACATAGGTGCGTGTTGTTGTCTTCATACAATCCTCCATGATCATTAGACCCACCGCTTTACGCTTGAACCGAGCCTGCAATAACCGGCCCTGTTCAGTGTACCTCTATGCCTTCCGAAAGACCGCAAGAAGATCCGTCAATGCCATGGTCTTGTGTTTTACCGCAGCCCGCTCCGCTTGAAGCTCTTCCAACGCAACCTGTCTAGAGGCCCCGCCCATCAGGTAGACTTTCACAAGCGAGCCGATCCGATTGCACTCTTGCTCGACCTTTGCCTTGACCACCTGATCGGCGGCCAGCATGTCCCGCACAGCGATCCTGGTCGAAGCAAGATGCGCCCCAAACTTGTCCTCCGGATTGTTCTTCCATCCCCTCTCGCTCACGCAGCGATCCATGCTTTGAGTCAACAAGAGATACAGACGAGCCAGCATATCCGTGCCGTCGAGATGGCTATGGACGTCAGAGTGAACAATCATGATTCCTACTCCTTCCGGTTGCAGAAGCCGGTGCATCTCCCTACGACTTACACATCATGAGAGAATCAGCTGCCTGGCCCCAGCACGGTTTTTGCGGAACGACTTGGCTCTGACGTATCCTGCATTGACGTCTTCAGCTCCAGGATGGCTCGTACGACATCCTGCTCCGTCGCTCCAAACCGGTCTCCCATGACTTTGATCGCCTGAGCGATCGCTTTCTTCATTATTGAGATTTGCTCATCTGCTGTCATAACTCCCTTTCACGGGTGAACCCTCGCGGTCGACCTGATCAGTGAGGACACCCGGTTTGTACGTTCCGCCAGCTCGTGGATCATCAACAAGACAATCCCGCTCACCAGCAAGGTCCAAGCCCCCTGAGTCACACGTGAAGCTATCCCAGCCGCATTCAACCCGCCGGAAATCAGTCCGACCACAAGGAATATCTCTGCATAACACAACATCTTGAGCTCCTTCCCGCATATGCGGCGCTGTGAGGAAGATCCCCCCCACATCGAGGCATCGCCACGCTGGGCCCTCTCACACAAGTACAGGCTAAAGATATTCACTGCCACTAGTCAAGTATTATCCTTCCATGCTACTACTACACCTATACACTTTACCACTTTTGTTAATCCTGCATTCGGAGGTTATTCATGGACATTGCGCTCATCATCAAGAATCGCTTGAAAGAGTTGCGGCTGGGGCAGCGGGATCTCGCCCGTGCCGCCGACGTGACTGAATCATATATCTCGCAGTTGCTCACACAAAAGAAACTCCCACCGGCGCCCAACCGGACGGATATGTATGAAAAGATCGGACGCGCACTTAAATTACCGGAGGGGCAGCTCGCCAAGCTCGCCGAGCAGCAGCGCCGTGACCAGCTCAGGAAACGGCTCGGAGACCAACCGACCCCCTTGCTGCACAACGTGCGTGAATTGATTCTTCGCAAATGCCATCCACGAAAGACCAAGCAGATCCGCGAGATATTCGAAAAACAACACTTCGGCGAACTCGAGCGGTTCGTCACACAGAAACTGCTGGGTGTCGTCCAAAGTGTCGCGCGGCAGGAACTCGACAATCCGACATGGATGTGCAAGGTGGCCAGACTGAGCAAGAAGAGCTATCGGCAGATGCGCGTGACTGTACTGGAGTTCTTAGATACGACGATCTTTGATCTCTCGAACGAGAACTGCATTGCATTCCTCGACCCCTTGATCGAGTCTTGGAATATTGACCTTGCCACCTTTTGCATTGAGATTGTGCTCAACCGCAGAGTGGCGCCGGGACACCACAAAACGTTCGAGTTCATGGAACGGGGACCAGAGAAAACTTCAGGAGAAGAGCCTGGGCTGAAGGACTTTCTTCAAGACTCCTTACTGAGCGGAGATGCCACGGAGCAGGAACTCGTGTTTTTGCGGTCATTGACCTTTGAGAACAAACGGCCAACCGCGCTCTACTACTACCGCGAGCTTCAAAGCCTGAGAGACCCACTGCACTTTCAACCCGCTCCCAGGAAACCTTCCACACGGTAACATCACATTGACCATTTGCTATTCGGTCAGCATATAGGTCACAAGCAGCGCAACCGCCCACGCCAACATATACACGAGCAGCACGTGTTCAAATTTTCTGTCATGCCATCTATTCATGACAGCCTCCCGCTGGTCACCGACACAGCTTCTCTGCCGTACGAACTGTCGCCATCGTACGTGTGGCCATTCTGACACCCATCACCTTTGCTCCCGTTGTGCTGACCTCGCCTACGGGCCGCTCTTTACGGTTTCCCGCACACAGGCCTCTTCAACCTCGCCGGAATGGACCCCGGGAGACGTGCACGGCTCTGAACGGGCGGGTTATGACTGGCTTTGTT
>JAEURV010000195.1 GCA_016788465.1 Nitrospira sp.
TAGACAGGGTAGACCTATCGTTTTTCCTGCTCACTGGGACTCGACCACCGACTGAGAACAACCAACGCACTCACGACGGCCACCACCAGCCAGATCGTGGGGCGCCCATAGGAGGCGTCGGAGAATTCAATCAAGTCGCTCAAGCGCCCGATCAGGAGTGACATACGGGCCATGACCGTATACCCGAACCCGGCGCCAAAAGAGATCATCAGGAACATGATGCCGGTTCGCGCTACGACTTTCCCCGTTCCGCTATGTTCGATCGAGAAGAAGAAATAGAAGAGCACCGAGCTGACACCCAGCAAGATAATCACGGCGTTGAGGTTACTGGCCGGATTGAGCAGATTCATCGAAAAGGTCAGCCCATCCGGTCCCGCGATCGACAGGAGTGGACGCACGGTATCTTCGATTTGCTTCAAGATGAACGACGAGATTGTCCGTGGAATGGCCAAACCTGATCCCATCCCTACGATGAACGCAAAGGCATAGCGAGACATCCAGGCCGCTTTCGGCACATACCGAGTCAGCATGAGCATCCCGATTGCCACGGGAATAAACAGCGCAAACTCTCCATTCTCAACGATCGGTTTGATGATGAGGTGCAGAATGACGGTGTCGTAGGTCTTGACGATCGTGTACCCAAGCGAGACACCGACATAGAGATGCTCAGCGAACTTAAACAGCGGGGTGTCCTTATAAAGAAACGAAAAGATCAGGAGCGTCAACCCTGTTGCCACCCACGCGCCGAAAACTGTTGCATCCATTTCGTGATTCCCTACGCGCTACCCGACATGCCCCTGGGCCCGTGAAGCTCGCCGCTGCGAAAAATAGACCACGTTGCACATGATCACCAGCACAATGATCGCCACATGTGTTGCTGATTGTGCATCCATACCGGCAACCGCCTTGCCCTTTTGACCGATCAGACTTTCATATTCCGCCGCCCCGCGAAGCCCCCCGATCAAGCCGTTGATCTGCCCGCTTCGTAATAATGGATACAACCCAGGCGCCATCACACCGGTACAGCCGCCGCCCATTTCAAATTTGTATTTATCCTTCCCGAACACGTACCACTCTTCCACCCCTGGTCGTCCCGCTCCGAGACTGACCATGTACGTCACATCTTTTAAACTGCGCACACCCTCAAGCACAGGCAAACTTTTCGTGGGCTTGCCGCCGTAGTCGCTCGGAAAAGCCGAATAGAGATCCTGCCCCATGTTGATGATCACGGCCTGCCCCCCGGGACTCCAACCGAGAAAGGCATAGTCCTTTCCATAGTCCTTCCCCATCTCCTTGGCCACGTGCGTCACGATCTGATCCGCCATCCCGGTCCCGGATACCCAGAGTGTCATCGTCAGGACTCGAAGATTATTCCTAAACGCGTGCCGGAGGAGCGCAATCGCTTGCGGATACAGTTCAGGTTTTGACGCAGGATCGAAATCGATGGAGAGCAGGAATACCGACCCTTCGGGTAACGACTCGATGTGGTCATACACACCACGCACTTCCGAAGAAATCTTGATCGGCAGGCCGACCGGATAGAGCAAGGGCAACAGGGTACAGAGACCAATCATCAGGAAGATGATCCGGCGGTCGATTCTCAGCATGCGTTCTGAGAAAGTCATGACCTAATCCTCGTGACGCCTTCGAGGTTTCGAGTTGCGTGTTTCAAGTTTCTGGTTCCACTGAACTCGAAACATGAAACTGTCAATCCGTACGAAACAACCGGAGGCGAAATACGAACGACGCTTCACGTTATTCTTTCCCCCCACCCAGATACGACCGTTCCACGCCGAAGATAATTTTGAACGACAGAGCGATAGCTCCAAGACTGACCCCAATCAGAATGGCCCGGCGGACAGAAGAGTTCAGCACGTTCAGAATCCATGAAGATACGTCGCCACTGAGAGGAATCAGATACTCCCCCAGCGGTACCCGTCCCATCATCACAATCACGGCTGCCACTAAGAGCACCGCCGCTTCACGACTTCTGGCTCTGAACGAGCGATAGGCGGCCGAGGCAATAAAGAAGGCCAAAATCGCGAACATCGTACCTTGCAGCGGCACCATCATGAAGTTGTACACCCAGCCGAAGGCCGTCATCGCGCCATCAACGCTTTCTTTCCCATTCGCCCAGAGCCCGACCGCGATTGTGCCAAGCATGCCGACATACAATACGAGGCTGTACCCCCAACCTGCTTCTTGGCGTCTGATCTTGACCGCATGTTGATGGAACAGACTGGTCACCCCCAGGATCAAGGCAAACCCGCCGACGATCTGCATCCACTTTGTTGCAGACGTGAGCATCTGCTCAGAAGCCGGGTGCGGCACGTAGTACTGAGTCGCAAACAGCAATCCTGTTATGAGTGTGATCAACAGCGGAAGCTGTCGGCGAAGAAAGATCATTTGAGGTCCCTCACGAGATCAAGAAAGAACTGCGGCCATTGTGCGCCTGTGACGACACCGACTGTTGCCAAGACAGTTCCCACACCAAGCGCTGTCAGGATCACGGCTTTCCCAATGTCCTGCCCACGCAATGTTCCGATCTGGACTGACTCTTTGGAGAGATAGGCGCTGGCTGCGTAGAGTTCCTCACCGATCAAGGTGTAGTCGCAGGTCGTTACGAAAAACGGCAATTGATGGTCCGCATCGGTTCCGGCGATTTGAATGGCCCCGGTACTGGCTCCGGTCTCCGTCAAAAGCAACGATTCAGCAAAGTAATGGCCCATGAAAAAATTCGCCGCCGGTTTTTTGCGCAACATGATGCCATCCACCGCCGCCGTATAGCTGAACTGATCCGCCGTGATAAAAAAGTTGGCGTCCTCCTTGAAGAGGTCCGGTTTCCCGGCTTCCAGATAGGCCTGTTTCGTAATCTCTTGGCACACCGCCATCGTAATCGGTTCACGATGAGGCACCATCAGTTCCGTTTCATAGAGCGCCGCCCGCTTTGCCACCTTCCCGAGAATGACCGCCGCCGCGATCGTCGAAGGATCGTGCAGATCATGGGCACCGGTGAGATAGAGAATCGGCTTGCCCAGCTCCGTGGCACGACCAAT
>JAEURV010000199.1 GCA_016788465.1 Nitrospira sp.
CTGCAACCGGCACCAACACCGGCACCGTGACCATTACCCCCGTGCTGGGCTCCCTGGCCGCAGCCACCTACACCAGCACCATCACGGTCAGTGCCCCCGGCGCCCAGCCCGTGTCCATCCCCGTCACCTTTGAGGTGAAACCGCCAGTAAGTAATTCCTTGACTCTCTCGTCAAATAGCCTTGCCTTCATTGCAACTGAAGGTCAAGGAAACCCAGCAGGCAAGAGTCTCACGGTGCAGACAAACGGATCCTGGACGGCAACCGAGAACGTCACATGGCTTTCGCTCAGTCAACCTTCTGGGTCTGGTACCGGAACAATCACGGCGAATGTAGATATATTAAAGGCAGCGCAGGGAGACAACCTGGCCACAGTGACCGTGACCAGTGGAAGCATCATCAAAACCGTAACGGTTAAGCTGACAATCAACGGTCCGTTCGCAACATTGACGTGGAAAGCGAACAGCGAGACGGATCTAGCTGGATATAAAGTCTATCGTTCGACGGTCTCGGGGAAATATGAGCAAAAAGATGTTATCGCTCTGATTCAAAAAAATGTGACGACCTACCAAGCAAAAGATCTTCAATCTAGGACAACGTATTTCTTTGTGGTGACGGCTTTTGATATAGCGGGAAACGAAAGCGGATATTCAAACGAGGTGAGCAAAAGCATCTACTAGTCGGGAGCGCAAACATTGCCGAGGGCGGTCTTTGGAAAGATCGCCCTCGGCAAAACCTAGTTTCCGACTCTGACGATCATGGAGGAGGTTTTCTACGTCATCTTCCGCTCAACGTCGTTCCGACTGCAAGACAGCCTCATAGCGGTCCCCACTGAATGTCTTCCTCGCAGATCTCGGAAATAATTCCCTTTACCTCCGCTGCAAACGTCTTATCGCTCTGCTTCCGTCAAATGCTCTTCACCTTCCAGTTCCTCGACCTCCATCTCGGATTTTCCCTTTGTAGCCGACGGATGGAGCCCATACTTTCTCAGCATCTTATAGAAGTCAGCCCTGTATCGTCCGGCAAACTGGGCGGCACGTGAGATATTGCCACCGGTTAAATGCAGCACATTCTTCAGATAGGTGCGTTCAAATTCTTCTTTCGCCTCGGTAAGCGGTTTCAGAGGTGATTCAGCCGAGGCACTGACGGACGGAAACAAATCCGGCGTCAACATGTCTTGCTGCGACATGACTACCGCCTTCTCCACCGCATTTTCCAACTCGCGCACGTTCCCTGGCCATGGGTTGATCATCAGGCGATGCAGCGAGGCAGGCGTAAATCCTTTGATATCTTTATTGGATCGTTTCATGCTCTGCGTAAGGAAATGCTGAGCGAGCAACGGGATATCGTCTCGCCGCTCACGCAAGGGCGGAATGAATAGCGGAACCACCGAAATCCGATAATAGAGATCATTACGGAATGTCCCGTTCTTCACCGCTTCACCGAGATCCTTGTTCGTCGCCGCGATAATGCGCACATCGACCTTGACCGATGTCTCTGATCCGACTTCTCTGATCTCCCGCTCCTGGACGGCGCGCAACAATTTCACCTGCATTGCAAGCGGCATTTCTCCGATTTCATCAAGAAAAAGCGTTCCGCCATGCGCCATCTGAAAAAGTCCCCGCTTTGCCCCATGGGCGCTGGTGAAGGCGCCCTTCACATGCCCGAACAACTCGCTCTCGAACAGCGTTTCCGGAATGGCGGCACAGTTCAGCGCCACAAACGCACCTTTACTACGTCGACTGTTCGCATGAATGACGCGAGCCATGACTTCTTTGCCGGTACCGGTTTCTCCAAACAGCAGGATGGTCGCGTCTGACTCGGCAACCTGGCCAATTTGCTGAAAGAGCCGTTGCATCGCTGAACTGCGGGCCACGACATTCTCTAGCCCGTACAACTCTTTCACCAACGATTTCAGTCGATCGATCTCCCGGCTCATCCGCTGTTGCGAGAGCGCTTTGTCGATTGTCTCCTTAAGCTCTTTATCATCAAATGGTTTCGTCAGATACCCGAACGCCCCTCGCTGCATCGCCTCTACGGCATTGGGAATACTGCCATGGGCCGTCAGGATGATGACCGGTAACCCAGGCTGATTGCGCAGCAACGCCTCGGTCACGTCCAAGCCATTCTCACTCCTGAGGCGAAGGTCGGTGATCGCCAGATTAAACGTCGTCTGTTTCGTTGCCTCAACCGCCTCCTGTCCCGTCGTGCAGGGTGTAACGGAAAATCCCATGGCGGATAACCGCATTTTCAGCAGATGCAGTAATCCCTCATCGTCATCGATAACAAGAATGTTCTCTCGCTCCGCGTCTTTTGACTCCATGGTCACCATGTCTTTCTGGTCTTCAGTTAGGGTGTCGTTTCTGGGCCTGGTGTCGGAACCGTCGTCAACGGAGGACGGATCGGACGGACTTTTTCACGCATTTCCTGATCGATTCGTTTCAATGCATCAAGCTGAGCAGACAGCTCTTCAATTTTTTTGTCTCGTTCGGCCAGTTGCTTTTGCATCGCGACCGGATCAGCCGATCCCTTTGTCAATTCCTTCTTGGCTAGAAGCGTCTCAATTCTACGATCTCGCTCCGCCAGCTCCCGCTGCAACGCCTCAACCGCCGCTGACTCATCATCCTTCGAGGCATGGAACTGTTGTATCAATACCTGCTCATCAAGCAAGTTTCGAACCAGACGGTCGGTGGCCATCGCCAACGATGTATGAGCTTCCGCAATCGCGGGGGCAGTCAAAACGGATTCAGACCATCCCTTCTGTCCAGGGGGATTGGATTTCTGCAGGACCACAAGCCAGGCTTTGCTCGTCGCCGCTACCGGTCCCCTCGGAGCAATCGTCAGGACTTTCTTAAAATATTTCTCCGCAATTTCGCGGCTTTCATAGAGTCCAAGCAGCCCGAGCGTGAAATACACCTGATCACAGGAGTGTGATAGGGCGCATCGCGAGACCAACCCTTCCTGTTTCTTTGCAAGTGATTGAAAACTAGCAACTTCCTTCTGATCAGTCACAAAATACGGGCGAGAAGCCGGAACGGATGTCGTCCAAGCGACACATCCCGTTAGAAGGAGAGGCAGAGCCATAGACCTGATCACTATATGAAATGTCTTCGTTTTCACGGTTCCCCTTTCGCCTCCGGCTTCGTCAATCGTAGGATAAACCGTACAGTTGCCCCCTTCCCCCTTTCACTCTCGATCCAGATTCTTCCGCCATGAGCTTCAACAACTTTCTTGGCCAGTGCCAATCCCAAACCACTCCCCGCAGCCTGTTTTACCTTGGTACGGCCCTGGTAAAAGCGCTCAAAAATATGAGGGAGATCTTCCGGGGCAATACCAGGCCCTGCATCGGAAACGGAGACTTCCAGAATACCAGCCTGCCGGTCTGATTTCATATGAACCTTCACGACTCCCCCCTCTGGACTGAACTTCAGCGCGTTGGACAATAAATTGTCCAAGACCTGTTCTAGTCGAGGGGCATCCGCTTTGACCCACGCCCGCTGCCCCGTAGGCTCTAAGACCAACTGGACATGCTTGGAGTCGGCAAGAAGACGAATCTTGTTGATTGAGATGTCGGCAATCTTTTGGAGATCAACGGGAACGAATCGATACTCCATCATCCCGGCTTCCATCTTCGACAAGTCGAGAATAGTCGCAATAAGATGCATCAGCCGTTTGCTGCTGTCAGCCATGATCCGAAGCGTCATGCGTTGCTCAGGTAACAGGGGCCCTGGAATCTCATCGAGCAGGAGGTTCGTCCCCTCCTGAATGGATGCCATGGGTGTTCGCAGCTCATGGGAGACATGCGCAAGGAACTCCGTTTTCATGTCATCGATTTCTTGAAGCTTCTGCCCCATCCAATTCACGGAATCTACTAGCTCCCGGAGTTCGGCCGGAGCCTTGATCTGGAGTGATGCCCCGAAATTCCCCTGTCCGATCTGTTTGATATGCCCCTGCAGTTCACGAAGCGGCCTCAGAATCGTATAGCTTGCCACTCCAGCCAGACCTAGCCCGAACATCAATGCGACGAGCACGAGTTGCTCAGTCACCGCCTCGGCTTGCGCGGCACTTGCACGTGATTCGGTGACCCCCACACTGACTCGGGCCTCATGAAGATCGATGTAATTCTGCAACGTGAAGGACATGCGATCCATGAGGCTGTCGCGCTTGCTTGCATAATCTACAATCCCATGATGAATCGATCCCGTTGTGGCTTGAATAGCGGTGTCAAACAAGTGCATTCGTTCTTTCTGCAATTCGCCCGTCTCCTGCAACAGCGTCAACCCTCGAGCAGAACTTTCCTGCCCTCGTAATCCCTGCAGTACCCGCTGAAACTCCTCAACTTCCTCAGTCACGTTGATGAGAAACGTACGATCTTTCGTGGCAAGAAACTTCTTTTCACTGTTCAGTTGGGCAAAGAGAGATCCTAACAGCCTTTTGGCAGATTCAACGGCCGGATAATGGTACGACGCCATTTGGGTACTCATCGCCGTCAACTGCCGAAGTTGAAAAAGTGCGTAGAGATTCACTCCCGCCATCACAGCAATGATGACCAGGGAGGTCAAGACCAACCGCCAGAATATTGAAAGTCGCATGAGTCCGTGCCTCGATCGGACTAGGTCATAGGTTGGCAGAACTCAGGTGTAGGGCAATCCATACACTATTTCAGGTTCTAACCACAAGAGCAGGTGCCTGCGTGAAGACAAAAGCGTCTCCGCAACCAGCATGACTCCCTAAGAAAATTCGTACCAGACCGTCACTGTCTAGCGCCGAATTGGTGAGAAAAGAGCCGCTGTCTCCTCGAAGATCCGTGAAGTGACGCAAAAAGATGACCGCGAAACAACAAGATAGCCATGGCTACTGGAGGAGTGAGCAGGAGAAGCACGATCTCCTGCCCTTCTGAATCAAGTCCAATGTAAGACAACCACCCTCCGATTGCCGTCAGTGGTAGCATGAGAATTTGAAGGAAGTCGAGCCCAGCTCCTCGCCCGGCACGACCGGACAGCGAAAAGAATTCTTGCAGCCCACTCGGAGACAGCACCACCGGCAAGATCAGCACGAGAAACGGGAGAAACCATTCGACCCAGTGCTCCAAGACAAATTCATACGATGTCTTGAACACGTCAAGTGTTGAATCATGTCGTACCTGATAGATGACTTCCGGTGCTGGGTTCAACAGGATGAAGACCAAGAGCAAAAACGCCGAGAGAAGAAATTGGCCGTAGGCCGGATTAGCCTGTAACCCCATATCGAGCAAGAGTGTCGGGAGCCACAGCACAAATCCAACACCGATGACATCCCAAAAGTAATACCCGAAGCTTTCGGTCACATCCGAGAACCCAAGGGTTCTCGACGCGCTCAGCGACTGTTCAATCAACCGTAGGGTAGCTCCCACCAACAGCGCATTCAACATGCCGAGCAAAAAACCACCGGCCATACCCAACGGAGCAGCGATCCTGGCGATCCCCAGAAAGAGCAGCGCAAAGATGATGAGCGCCGCCATGGAGACCCAGCTTTTGGTCAGCGAACGCCACGTCGCGTGCAGAACGTGGCGATAGAGTTGAATCGTGGCCGACGTGAGAGTGCTCATGCCGAGACGTACCCTAATCGGGATTGGGCGAGAGGTCAAGCACTAGTCGTCGCGTCGGAGGAAGATCAAGCCGCCCAGGTTGACTTATTCAGCCCCATGATTATTACTCAACGTGAAGGCAAGAGGACCATTAATAGCAGAGGTGGATGACTATGGACATGAATCGAATGACAGTCAAGTTGCAGGAGGCACTGCAGTCCGCCTCGGGGCACGCCCAACGGAGAAGTCATCAAGGCATCGACGTCGAACATGTCCTCCTCGCTCTCCTCGAGCAAGAAGGAGGGACCACCTCAGCGTTGCTGGAAGGGGCCGGCCTCGCACTCCCTGCCGTGCGGCAAGCCGTTGAACAAGCGTTGACCAAGTTACCGCAGATACAAGGTTCGGGGGCAGCCCCAGGCCAAGTTCATATTGCCAACCGCCTCACCCAGGTTCTGAATCGTGCGGAAGAAGAGCAGAAGTCGTTGAAGGACGACTTTCTAAGCGTCGAGCATGTTCTCCTCGCCATGGTTCAAGAGGGAGGCGTCTTCAAGAAACTGGGTCTCACCCGTGACCGTCTCCTAGCGGGGCTTCAGCAGGTGCGGGGAAATCAACGGGTCACCAGTCAAGATCCTGAAAGCACATACCAGTCGCTGGTGAAATACGGTCGGGACCTGACTCAATTGGCCGGACAAGGCAAGCTCGATCCCGTCATCGGACGCGATGATGAAATCCGCCGTGTCATCCAGATCCTCTCACGCCGGACGAAGAATAATCCGGTGCTCATCGGTGAACCAGGAGTCGGAAAAACGGCAATCGTGGAAGGACTGGCTATTCGCATCGTGAAAGGCGATGTTCCGGAAAGCCTTAAGCACAAGAAACTCTTTGCGCTGGATATGGGCTCGCTCGTCGCCGGTGCCAAATTTCGGGGTGAGTTTGAAGAACGTCTGAAAGCCGTCCTGAAGGAAATCCAGTCATCTCAAGGTCAGACACTCCTGTTCATCGATGAATTACACACGGTCGTCGGAGCCGGAGCTGCCGAAGGGGCCATGGATGCCGCCAATCTATTGAAACCGATGCTCGCGCGAGGAGAGCTGCATCTGATCGGCGCGACGACACTGGACGAATACCGGAAGCACATCGAAAAGGACGCGGCCCTGGAACGCCGCTTTCAGACGGTCTTGGTCGACCAGCCCTCCGTGGAGAATACCATTTCCATCCTGCGCGGCCTCAAAGAACGCTATGAAGTGCACCATGGCGTGCGCATCAAGGACAGCGCACTGGTGGCTGCGGCAAAGCTGTCCCATCGCTACATTGCCGATCGGTTTCTTCCCGACAAAGCCATCGACCTCGTCGACGAAGCCGCCGCACGGCTCAGGACCGAAATCGACAGTCTGCCCGCCGAGCTCGATGAAGTATCGCGCAAGGTGCTTCAGCTGGAAATTGAGCGCGAGGCACTCAAAAAGGAGAAGGACGCCGCAAGCGCCGCGCGACTGAGCACCCTTGAGGCGGAGCTGAATGAAAAGCAACGTGACCTGCAGGCACTAAAAACCAGGTGGGAATCAGAGAAAACGTCCGTATCGCGACTGCGCAAGACTCGCGAGGCGATCGAAGAGATGAAGCAGAAGATCGAGCAGGCTGAGCGCGCCTATGACCTTAATCGGGTGGCCGAGCTTCGTTATGGAGAACTCCCCAAGCTTGAACGGGAATTGGCGCTGGAACAGCAGCACTTGGAGAAAAAGCAGGATACGGCCCGGTTGCTGAAGGAGGAAGTCGACGAAGATGAGATTGCCGCCGTGGTCAGCCGCTGGACCGGTGTCCCCGTCTCACGGTTACTCGAAGGCGAGACCGACAAGCTCTTGAAACTTGAGGACCTCCTGCACGAACGGGTCGTCGGCCAGGAAGAAGGAGTTCGGGCCGTGGCAGATGCGGTGCTTCGTGCGCGATCCGGCATCAAGGACCCCAATCGTCCGATCGGGTCATTTCTATTCCTTGGCCCCACCGGGGTCGGCAAAACCGAATTGGCCAGAGCGCTTGCCGCAATTCTGTTCGATGACGAAGGAAATCTCGTCAGAATCGATATGTCCGAATACATGGAGAAACATACCGTCGCTCGGCTGATCGGCGCACCTCCCGGATACATCGGATATGAAGAGGGCGGTCAGCTGACTGAAGCTGTGCGACGACGTCCATTTTCGGTGATCCTTTTCGATGAGATCGAGAAGGCACACCACGATGTGTTCAATGTACTGTTGCAAGTGCTCGATGACGGTCGACTGACCGATTCACAAGGCCGTACGGTCGATTTCAAAAACACCGTCCTGATCATGACCTCCAACATCGGCAGCCCGCACATTCTCGAAGCGCAACAGCGCGGCGCGTCCTATGAGGACGTGCGGACAGTCGTCATGGGTGAACTGCGACAACATTTCCGCCCGGAGTTCCTGAACCGGGTCGATGAACTCGTCGTATTCCATCCGCTCGGAACCGAGCACTTGATCAAAATCGTGGAGATTCAGCTGGAGCGACTCCGCAACAGACTCACGGAACGTCGGATCCCGCTGGCCATCACGCCGTCCGCGCTGAAACATTTAGGCGAACGCGGCTACGATCCGGTGTACGGAGCACGACCGCTGAAGCGGCTCATTCAGCAAGAGCTGGAAACGCCGATCGCCAAGTTGTTGGTCAAGGGAGAGTTGCGGGATGGAAATACCGCTTCGGTCGATATGAAGAATGGGGCCTTGCTGGTGACCCCGATTGTGGAGGGGGAGGCGACTTCAGTGTCTAGCCGATAGACACCACGCCTCCTTGGGTGTCGTGTGTCTGCCCGCTCTGGTGCTGTTTCTCGATCTTCCAGGCCGTCGCCGTGACTTGCAGAAGATGGCCTTTCATCGTATGAAACTCGCCCTGAGCCAATGAGATGCCCTGAGCGTCCTTCACATCGAGCTGGAGGACGACTTTTCCCGAATCCGCTTCCTTCATCAGAATGCGTTTGTCCGTCTTCGTGACCTCATAAGCGCGCCGCTCGTTAAACATCAGCGTGCTATCCACCATCTTGGCCAACATCCGGCCGTTCGAGTCGAACAACGCAAAATTGACCAACAATGAACCAGTCGAGGGATGGCGCGTCACTTGAATTTGCGGTATCCCCTCGACTTCGATCGTCCCGTTGAAATTCTTATAGAGATTTGAACCGATTTCGATGTCCATAGTCCTCGATAGAGTTGGGATGATACATCCAGGTTTCAAGTGCTTGCCCCCATGCTTGGAGCCATGTCCCTTTTATCTCTAAGTTCCACATTTTTGCAATCGTCGCTACTAGCAGTACGCTGATCCCTCATAGATCCGTTGAACGTCAAATCCGGACACATCATTCATTGCCTACCCGCTCGTCCTAATGCCAGAGCCCCGTCCCCCGGACAGATGGCTGACCAAACGTCCCAAGGGATGATTATTCCCATGCAAATAGAGAGCGCCCTACAGATAGCCGAAGGATAGTCTGCTTCAAACAGGGGGAAGTTCCACTATGTGGTGAGCAGTCCAACATTCAGAACTACAACGTGAAGGCAAGCCGCAAATCATCTGCACTTACGATTTCTTGATTCGATCGAGAATCAAGGCGATACAGCCGCCCAATAAGCCTCCGCCCATCACCGTCGTCAGCAGCTCTACTAGTTTGAGTTCCCACACAGACCCTTGCGCCTGCATGACTTCTCTAATGCCACCTT
>JAEURV010000246.1 GCA_016788465.1 Nitrospira sp.
AGCGTAGAGCTCCTCCCAGATCGGGCTCATCACCTTGTTGTTTTGGTGCCGACCGGATGAAAATCGAGGATGATGCCAGTAGGCCAGCGTGCAGAGGGATGGATGCGCCGCCAAATCTTCGCGAAGCCACGCGAGCTGGGCCGACGTCGAGTCACAGGCCACAATCTGGCATTCGGTGTTGCTGTTCAAGGCAATCACATGCCATTCGCCGATGTCGAAGCTGTAATAGCCCCGCTCCGGCGTTCCTGCAGCAGCGCCAAAGTACGTGTAATAGCCCTTGCCAAGCCCTTCGTGATTCCCAATACTCGGATGGGTTATCGACTTCAATCGGCCCCACGAAGGATCGTAAGAGTCTTGAAAGTCCTCTATGGCGCCGGTTGGGTACTGGTTGTCTCCCAATGTCAACACCGCTGACAGACCGTTGATCTGCAGCGCCAGATCCGAGGTCTCCCTCTGTCGACAGACCTCGACCAGCTTGAGCTCTTGCTTATGGCCTTTGTCGGACGGTGGGCAGGCGATGTCTCCGATTGCCACAATAATGGGATCAGACAAATCCAGGACCTGGGCGTTGGCCCACAGAGGACTGAGAATCACGGTACAGAGGCCAAGCCACACCAGGTGCGCCCTGCTAACGATTAGGAGCATCCATGGCATAGGAGAATTGATACAGGACGAGTGTGGAAGATGCAAATATACCGGGCCGACGGGGAAGACTGGCATCCAGCGAAGATATACCTTTTATTCACAACATGACCCAGGAGTCCTCATGATTGATTGCATGCGCCGATTCAGAGGACGACCTCTTCACACGATCCGCTATTGACCGGGACCTCTTCTACCAAGCTCTGGTCTTCGATACCCACACAGTCACCGGAAGCCCTAACCCCACCGTCAACAGCACCTACCACAACCACCACCCACGCCAGCGGGGCGACCTTCCGGATGGATGTTTAACTGATGTGCCCGATCGTTGAGACTACTCGGCTGTCGCGCTGATACCCACGAACGCCCTGGCCGATTCATACCAATCGTGTTCTTGCTCATACATTTCCTGCAAACTTTCGCTTGCGAGCAACCGTCATCGCAAAACCAAACAGACCTTGCCACTTAAACCCAGGACGCTTTAACCACTCTGGAGCTCACCGCACAGCATCAGCCGGAGGCAATCCCGCGTCGCCACCTCCTTACCCGGCAATGACTTATATCCCCCTAAGGGGCTTCCCTCGCTGGCGGAAAACATTTACACTATTGCAACTACGCAGGAGCATGATCAGAGCCAATGCCTTCACTGGTCGTATCTCATCACGTCATCAGGGATGTCACGAGACACTGGCTATTCGTGCAATGACTCTCCCAGTTAACGGCAACATCTCCTGCATCCTTGTTCAATCCACTGCATCCCGTTACGGATTGCCTGCTTATCGATAGATCCTCACATGAGCAAGGGAT
>JAEURV010000263.1 GCA_016788465.1 Nitrospira sp.
CACCGCGGTGAAACTCCCGCCCGAAACGGCATTGATGATATTCAGCTCATCGACCAGTCGTTTCTGACGTCCCTCCCAGGTGATCGGCGTTCGTGCCAACTCTTGCAACACGCCGTAGGAGAGCGCGGATGCGCGTGCACCGCCGCCTGAGAAGGATGCGATGATGAACAGACTGTCTGAACTGCCGGTCTTGGACGGAGGGAGATTGGTCGATCGGTAGCCGTAGGCTGGGTCCCAGTGAGCCAAGGGCGCATTCATGGTCGGGCGGACGTATTCGCAGCCGAGCAACAGTATTGCGCAGCCGAGCAAGACCCAGGCCCCAAGCGGACGTACACAGGCGATCGAGAGCGGACGAACTGTCCTCATGACCGGGGGAGGGTACGCAGGCGGATGGGTTGTGTCAACTCTGTTGAGCCGGATCTCTCACGACCGAACATCTCTTTGCGCGGCATACTTCTTCGTGAGGCGGTATGGTACTCTTCGTCTCCATGAACAAAGATGATCTCCGCATTCCTCTCACACCGAGCGCCATCACTTCAGACTGGTTGACACAGGCTTTGCGGCATGCCGGGATTATTCAGGATGCCGAGGTGCTGACGATCGAGGCGCACCCGATTGCGGCAGGCAGTGGCTTTGTGGGGCAAACTGCTCGCCTCGTGATTGAATACGATGAATCCGAAGTCGGTGCTCCAACCACGGCATTTGCCAAGCTCTCTTCAGCGGATCCCGCCGTTCGGCAACAATTGCGTCGGGTCGGCCTCTACGAAACCGAGACCGGCTTTTACCGGGATCTCGCCCCATTGCCGGATTTTCCTCTTCCAACCCCTCGCCCGTACCTGAGTCTCTATGACGAAGAGACCGGTGAGTGTCTCTTGCTCATTGAGGATCTTGCGCATGCGGAGTTTGGAGACAATCTTGCCGGTTGTTCCGCCACGGATGCTCGGCTTGCCGTTCGGCAACTCGGCTGCTTGCACGCCCGCTACTGGGAGGATCCTGTTCTTAAACAGTTACCGTGGTTGCGTTCCCTCGGTGACGAAGCTGAGGTTCGGATCGGTCTCTATCGGACGATGCTGCCGCGATTTGAACAGCGGTGCGTTGACATGCGGATACCGGGGATGCAGGAGTTCGCGCGGCGATTTGGTGAGCTCCTGCCGCGCTATATTGCTCAACTATCAAGCAGACCGCAGACATTGACGCACGGAGACTTTCGGGCGGACAATTTCGCCTTTGTCGCGACGCGCGAGGGAAGAGACGTGACCGTCTTCGATTGGCAGGTGGCACGGCGGGCATCTGGTCCGCGTGATCTGGCCTACTTCCTCTCCGGTTCGCTTCCGGTAGAGCAGCGCAGGGCAACGGAGGAGTCGCTGTTGAAGGTGTATCACGAAGCACTCCTGGCCGATGGTGTTGAAGGGTATCCCATCGAGGATCTCAGGCAGGATGTTCAGGCCGGACTGGCTGCGCCCTTGACGACCTGGGTGATCGCCGGTGGTATGCTCGACTTTTCCAGTCCACGTGGCGCCGACTTGTTCACGCAGGTCTGTGCAAGACTTGTCGCAATGCTCGACGATCATCGATTTGCAGCGTTTCTTGATGGGCTGGCATAACCCCATATCGGCTTTGTCGATACTGTTTCGAAACGTGGCTCATACATCGAATTCGTGCCATTTTCGGTTGGGAGTTCTCCCACGTCGCGATCTTGCCGTCCCTCTGTCACATCCGAAAGGTTCTATTCCAAGCGTATCCGTTTCGATACGCCACATTATCCAAATTGATACAGCTCAACCCTCCGTCCCATAGGCCAGGTGGGCGAATGCTGCATAGTTGCTCCCCTCTACAGAGCTGGATCGAGGTGGCTTGTAACTTGCTGCCATCGGTCCCCCATGGGGACGCGCTGAGGAGTCCTGCCGGGGACTGTCGTTCCGAATAAAGCAATCTCATTTGTCAGATGTACCAGGAGCCGATGACGGAGGTCTCACATGCCGCTGAAACGATACGGAGTCTTAAAAGGAAGAGCGATTGCTGCCAAACGGGAAGAGGATCAATCCTCTCCTCACTATCAGGTGCATATTCAATCCGGGTCGATACCGTACCGCATCGCGGTCAATGTGAAGTCTCAGCTGCGTCCGTCAGAGCTGCTGTTTCTCGTCGATGACGACTTCCGGCATCCCATTACGGCGATACTGCCTACCCTCTCCGATGAATTTACCCTGTTGTCGAGCAAGCCTGGCGGGCAGGCCGTGGATTTCATCCGTGGCAATTTCTTCGAGCGATCGGACATGCGGTTGCTTCCGCCGAATCTTCCGGGGCCGGACAATGATCTGAGTGAT
>JAEURV010000268.1 GCA_016788465.1 Nitrospira sp.
CCGCTGGCACCGGCTGGTTGGGGGCGCACGATTTCAGCGATCTGAAGTTGGCCCTTTGTATCTGTTGCGCGGACGACGGTTTGGAACTTTCCCGGCTTTGGCGGTCGCCAGCTGTAGGTCCAAATCACCCACGAGTATGGTGACATGGGCGGCTCAATCTTACAGTCGTTCCACGTGCGGCCGGCATCGAAGCTCAACTCCACTTTGCTGATGCTGTTCGGTCCTCCGAAGGCGATGCCGCGGAAGGTATGTTCTGGCCCACGCAGTGTTTGATAATGGCCTGGTGAATCGATCCGTGAAAAGACTTTGATCGTGCCGTCGTCGGTCCAGCCTTTGCGCTGCCAGTAGCCCTTGTAGTCGCCGGGATAGACTTCGATTTCAACGATCCACTTCACATTCTTGATGCCATAGAGACCCGGCACCAGAAGGCGAAGGGGGAAGCCATGTTCTTTGGGAAGCTTTTCGCCGTTCATCAGAAAGGCCAGCATCACATCATCTTGCATGGCGCGTGTGAATGGAATGCTGTCGTCATAGCCGTCGATGCCGCGAAAGACGACGTCACGCGCCGTCTCTGTGTCAGCCCCGCAGTCGAGGAGGAGTTTCTTCAACGAGATGCCGCGCCAGGTCGCCGTGCCCATGCTGTCGCCACCGGGTAGGGTGTCGATGCACATGAGCGTGGAGATCTGATCGTATGAATCACGATTCAAAATATCGCGCCAGCCGAGCGACATCGGGGTTTGCACGGCGCCTGTGATGTGAACTTTCCACTGCTCGATGTTCAGCTCGCGGGAGGCCGACACAGCGCCATCCGCATAATTAACTACATAGAATTTGGAATTCGGAGTGAAATAAGTCGTCTCACGCGGAGGAACTGCAAACATTCGGCCGAATATTCCACCTACGGCATCGCAACCGCCGGTGCTTCCGACCAATGTTCCCAGTCCCAGGGCTTTGAGCAATGTTCGACGATGCATCGACCAACTATTTTTCGATTGCGTCATAATTTTTAAATTATACACTGATCACCCTCTTGACTCTTGGGAAATACCTTGTTATCTTCCCATTCGTTGATTGCGACTGTGTTCCTGCCTGATGACCGCGCCTGATGCGAGTCACGGTGCGGTACCAAAGGGAAACTACCCGAAATTATTTCGAGCGGGTCCCTTGACACGAGACGGCGCACAATGTATAGTGCGCGGCTCGCGTGAGGAACGCGGATGTTCTTTGAAAACTGAATAGAGGAAGTTGAGCAAGGTGTAAGGTGTATTGAAGTGGTGGCCCTTGGTCCAAATTTGAAGAACACCTATTTTTGAGAGTTTGATCCTGGCTCAGAACGAACGCTGGCGGCGCGCCTAATACATGCAAGTCGAGCGAGAAGACGTAGCAATACGTTTGTAAAGCGGCGAACGGGTGAGGAATACATGGGTAACCTACCC
>JAEURV010000316.1 GCA_016788465.1 Nitrospira sp.
ACGTGATAGTGTCAGGATCTGTAGAATCTGAAGGAACGGGCATGCTGCTCGATCTTTCGCAGAGTGGGTGCCAACTGGAAAGCCCACTCCTCATGTTGCCTGGTCTTTCGGTAGCACTGCGGATCGCGGTCCCCGGCTTCGAGTGGGCCCTGATGATTGATGGGGCCGATGTGCAGTGGGCGGAGGAGGATCGCGCTGGACTCGTGTTCGTTCGCATCAGAGAAACGGAACGGCAGCGGTTGCACGAACTCGTGGCGGATCGACTCGTGAGGGCGGCTGATACCGGCGACAAAACACAGGGTGAGTTAATCCCCTTCGAGTTCCAAGGATTGGAAGCAGTGTTTTCGAAGGACCCAGAACTCGCCATCAGGAAGGGGCTGGCCTGGTTCGCTCAGGACGGAGCTGAATTCCGCTTTCGAGGCGGGAGCCTGCTAGGCAGAGCGTTTCCCACCTGCACACCCGAATTCGCAGCTGCACTCGCCGAATTGCTCAAAGTCGGTGGCGACAAGGAGGCCGAATTCTCTCTCGCTCTTCTCGATAACTATCTTGGTTCGACCTCTATCGACGGCGTTCTGAAAGAACTTGTATCACGCTTTTCTCATGATGATCGCATCATGGGAGGAGTTCGGACGCTCATCAACAGCCCCGGTGCTGGCGCACCCTCCGGTGAATTGGCGCTGGCAAACGCCTGGCAGGTCAAGAAAGAGTCATTGGCGCGCTGGTTGACGGATGAACGACCCGTGGTCGCAGCGTTCGCCGAGCGGCACATGGCTGAGCTGGACCGCATGATTCTGGAAGAACGTCGCCGTATCGAGCTTGAACGAGAAATACGCGAGAGAACCAGACATGAGGACGAGTCAGGCCACGATCATGGGTACAGGCCGAAACCCTTCTAGCAGGATGCGGGAAAAGGCCGCCAGCAGCGTTCTCGCATCGCTCAGAGGCTCAACGTACATGATTCCTTGTTGAAAATCTCGCTACCTTGTACTTCTTTGCCAGGAGCATAGGTCAGATGAAAGAGAAGAAACGCCTTCCCACTGACGGTGGGCCGATCAAGTGGACCAGCCCGTTCGCCGCTCTGAAACAGGTAGAACTGCCAACAGTTTCACCCAACCACATTGCTAACGATCAGAATGCCGCAGTGCCAACTGTGCCCAAAAAGAATCGTGGACGTGTTGATATCATTCGACAGACCGCGCATCGCGGCGGGAAGACCGTCACCGTGCTCACAGGGTTTGTCGGGATCGGCCAGTCGGAGAAGGAGGCGCTCGCGAAGCAGATGCAGAAAGTCTGCGGCGCCGGTGGAACAGTCAAAGACGGTCGGATTGAGATACAAGGCGATCAGCGTGAAGCCGTTGCCCGCATTCTCGTCGAAGCAGGGTTTCGCCCGGTCCTCGCTGGTGGATAATGACCCAGGGCCTTAGGATGGAGTTGATCTTACCTCCTCAAGGGGCAGCGAGAGTGTTCGTTGAACGGTCTCAGTTCATATGATCGGTTTTGTTATCGGATACCGATGCGCTATCCACTGATCATCGGACTGTTTTTGCTTGTGTTCTTACTTTTCGTATGGGGACGCAACCTCCAGGCACCCAAACATGTATCCGACAGGGCCTATGACTTGGTACTGTCTACCCTGCTCTCGCACAACGTACCGGCCGTTTCCATCGATCAAGTCACATCCGGCGGGTTTTATTTTCTTGATGCCCGCTCATCTCGGGAATTTGACGTGAGCCACATTCCCAGAGCCGTCTGGGTGGGCGCTCACCACTTTCCGTTGGATCGGTTGACCGGCATAGCAAAGCATGCTCCGATTGCCGTCTATTGTTCAGTAGGCTACCGTAGTGAGCACATTGCCGAATACCTCCGTCAGCTGGGATATACGAACGCGGTCAATGTCTATGGCGGAATCTTTGAGTGGGTGAATACAGGACACCCGGTTGTGACCTCAACCGGCGATATGACGGAAAGGATCCATGCCTACTCACGGTTATGGGGTATTTGGCTCAAGCGCGGAGAACGAATCTATGAGTAGTGGAAAGAGCATGTCCCGGAACCCTTACCCCTTGAGGTGCTCCCTTACTCTGAGAAAGATCGTTGATCTGCCAGTCCGGCTTCCCCGCCAGACGCCTGAAGCTCTTGCCTCCCCACCTGCTCCCTGCTTTGAATCCATAGACCCGTACGATTGCACACAGTAAAATGAGTTGCTGTTGGCTTGGTTGTGCAGGAAGCGAATGGTTCCTGGTTGGATCTCGTGATAGGGAAAGGATGTTGTCGATGTGGCCTGGTGGTTTGACACTATTGCTGGTTTTAGCCTGCACGTCAGGCATGGCACCGGTTTGGGGTATGGCAGCGCAATCCACTGAGGAAGCGGAATTTGCTTATGAGCGCGGCGATTATACCCAAGCCGCCCGTCTCTTCAGCCCACTCGCCGAGCAAGGGGTGGCATCAGCCCAATTCTATCTGGGTCTGATGTATGAAAAGGGACGAGGCGTTCGGCAGGACCACTCCACCGCACTGACATGGTTTCTCAAGGCCGCAGCGCAAGGGTACGCCGGCCCACAGAACAGCCTGGGGCTGATCTATGAGCGAGGGCGCGGCGTCCGCAAAGACGTGGTTCGTGCACTGATGTGGTACACCATTGCCGCCACCATGCTGAGTGGCAACGAGGGAAAGACAGCTATACAACGTCGAGACCATCTGACTTCACAATTGACAGCGGGACAGATCGAACAGGCCCAGGAGCTGACACGGCGCTGTCAGCAGTCACAGTTTAAGGAGTGCGACTAGAATCAGTCCGGGGAGACATCTATGCCCCAGCTGACCGGCTTCACTTGCTTCGTCTGTCTCATCCTTCTTGTCCTCACGGCTTGCGATGACTTGAGCTATCAGGTTGGTCAACCCCATGGATATGGCGAAATACTACCCGGGAACACTTGGGTCGCGGTCGATGGTGCGTACCAATCCCCGTCACGGGAAATGGTGTATTACGATCCCAAGACGCTTCATCGAAACGATGATCGTGTGACTCTGTGGCAGCTGAGAGACTATAAGATGATGCAAGGGAATGCACCATTTGGGATGTTCATGATGAGTCCTCACCGCTTTCTCTCGACCAAAACGCAGAAGGAATTTAACTGTACACACCATACAGTTCGGCTCTTAGCCTCTTCGGAATTCTCTCACCATATGGGAACAGGAACTTCCAATGCCGCATTGATCTCCCCGGGCCATGAGCAACCCGTTGAGCCAGGCAGTATCAACCAGGCACTATGGGAGGTGGCCTGTGGGACCACAAGTCCCCGTTAAGTCCTGCACTCATCATTGACCCACTCGGTTGAATACACTGGAAAATCAATGCCTCCCCTCGCCCTCTCCAGCAGGCCTGGGTGCTCCAACCACCTCACTGGTCTAGCCAGGTCCCGGGGTGGAAGCCTACAATACCCGTGATCCCATTGAGAGATCTCAACCAAAGGAGGCCAGGCATGAGTATGCGGTGGTTCAACTGGGTTGGCCTAATGATGTTGATCCTTGGTGGCATTATTTCGGAAGCAGTCTTTGTGGCCGCATCGATCGAATTCAACTCGCTCTGGTATATCGCCATAGCTTATCTTGTTGTAGCGGCAGCACTCTTTCTGTGGGAAGGCCCGGCTCCCTCGAATTCTGAATGATTGGCCCCTTCCTGATAGTTCCCATGGATTCAGACTAGATCTGAGGACCCTTCAGGAAAGAGACCAAGATGTGCATCTCCGGGGATATAGACTCGAGCAGGCTTGTCCTCACGCAGCTTCACGGACTATAGGCTTCTCTGACTCTTCGGTTCCATGCATCGGCGTTCGGACCTCAGACCCTGTTCCGAACAACCAGATCACAGACTTTCCGACGCCGATGGAAAATCCGATAACGATGGTACCAATCAACAACACTGTACCAAGGGCAATCCAAGCATCGGGCGTGAGGAACATCGCTTTCTCCTCGAGAGGTACCTTTGTGACTTCAGTATTGTACACCCAGTCAGACGAGAGTGCTTCCCCGGGGGAGATGAAATTTTAAGACTTCCGAATTGCCCCACCAGATCACATCTCTACACCCGTACTTCTGAGACTTACGCTGACCGAGACCACCACGTTCCCACCGACCATGAATTGTGGCCATGCACATTGACCTGAATGACCGGCAAGGTAGCGCCGACCGAACGATCACCACTCATCGTGTATTCCTCAATGTCCGCAGAGGCTGAGGCAACACCCCTTGCGTTCCAGCAGATCTAGGTTATAGGTTACGGAATGATCACGCATCACTTTGACAGGAGAAGCCCTCGATGAAGACCACTATCTTGATGACCCTGTTCCTCTGCTTCTTCACCTTCATTTCTTCAGGCTACGCGGAGGAAGTCGGAAGTGTCGACACGAAATTCAAAATGCTGGGCCCTGATCACAAAATCGTGATCGAAGCGTTTGACGACCCTAAAATTGAGGGTATCACCTGTTATCTGAGCCGATCGAAAAAAGGCGGCTTAAAAGGAATGGTCGGTTTGGCGGAGGAAACCTCTGATGCCGCATTATCCTGTCGTCAAGTTGGTCCAATTCACCAAACTGGTGAGTTGAAAGAAGGTGAACGGGTCTTCAGTGAGAGTCGATCCCTCATTTTTAAAAAACTGCAAGTTGTCCGGTTTTTCGACAAGAAGCGCCAGACTTACATTTACCTCGCCTATAGCGATCGTGTCATCGAGGGTTCGCCGCAGAATGCCATCTCCACCGTGCCTATCCAACCGTGGGGGAGTCAATAAGCTTACTGAAACACCGTTCACGACACAGTACATTTTCGGGAGCGCACGACCGCAATAATACGTTGTGCTCCCACACAGAAGTGGTCGACAGCGATCGCGAAACGTCGTCCAAGATCAAACAGATCGATCTATTATCTTGGGAGCGAGCAGGAGAATCTTGAGCAGCATGACTTCCTGTCACCGGAGCAGGAGGTAATGGGCCTTGTGCCGATTCAAATGCTCGATGACAAGATAGAGCGCCCTGCACTGATGAAAGGCTTACGCTCAGCATCGCCGACTGTCCATGCCACGCCGGTTTGCTATAATCCTTCCCCGTGAAACAACGATGTTCTGTCCCCTTGCCCCTCTCACTCGCCTGCTTTCTGACTATCATGGTTCTACTGGACGGTTGCACCTCCAAACCGCCACCAGCTGGCATTCGATTCCCGATCACCCATGGTTTTCATACTCTCTTGCCAACTGAGCGGCAGCGCATTCTCATCTGGGGAGATCCTCCCTCGATCGATGTGGCTGAAGAATGGCTTCGCTCCCACCACTACTCACCGATCCAGGCTTCCCCTCAGCAGGACCGCTCAGGATTTAATCAGGAGGCTGTACTCAGACTCGCAGTTGAGCTGGGGGCTGAATTTGTGCTCATTCTTGAACAGGAGGAGCTGAAGACGGGAGCGCTGATCGAGTCCCATTGCGGCGCTCGCTTCAATCTCATCGTCACTGTTCGTGGCCTGACGCACGGCAGCCGAGGCACTGCCTTCCGGGGCAGCGCTTATTACCCGCATTGTGTTGAACGCGCTCGTGAGATCGTTGAAAATTTGACCTGCCAAGCGCTTGCGACTGCGTGGGGATTCCGCCCATCCGGACAGCTTGAGATTCCGTCGGCACTGACCTGTACAACCGGGCAAGTCCCTCCTTCCAGGATGCACTAGTTTCAGACCGGCACAGAATCAGAGACGGTGGCTCTTGCGCAGAACAGTCCTCAGGGGAGGGACTCCTGCATCGCTTCTTCCCATAGCTCACCGATTGCTGTTCCTTGCGCTCCTGCGCCTCGGTATTTAGAGCGATGTCCTTCTCAATGAAACGGACCCCGTACCAAAGCACTACAACAATTACGTGTCATTCTGTTGCTTTCATCGATGTCCAGCGTGTAAGAGATGACTCCTATTGCATGGGCATGTCGCTCATGTCTTTCTCCACAAGAACATGCAGTGTCACGCATGAAGTCGAGCTCTCTATTTACCGTCAGTCCCGTGCAGTCGCTGACAGGTTCGGCACTCGAACCCTACTCCATCACGCTGTCAGCCCTCACATCCCTCGGACAGACTGACTCGTTGAGACGCACGCTTATTCGTCTGGCATTTGAGAGGAACCCTGCACCCCGGAGGCCTCATGATGCAACGACTCGGTAACAGCATAGTGGCCATGGCCATAGGACTCGCCCTGCTATCAACTGGAACGACCCGGGCCGAGGAGGATGGAGGTGAGTCCAATGGTTCTCTCAAAGGGACGTTCCGGTTCAGCACAGTCAAAACCTGCACGGACGTCATAATCGGGTCCATAACTCACTTCTATGTCAATGGGACCATCGTCTATGACGGAAACGGGTCTGCTAAGCTTACCCAACGAGGAACTCTGGTCCTTCCCGGCTCTCCTTCTCTGTCATTCGAGGAGGTTGCGGAACTCATCTATCGCTTGAAGCCCAATGGGAGTTTCGTACAGGAAGGAACATTCACCGCCACTGATCACTCCTATACTCTCACCGGCTCCCGCATGATCGGACAGATCGATGCACAGGGTTCTGTCACAATGCTCAGTGGTCCTATTCCTCCTGAAAAAGAAACAGTCACCACCTCTGGAGGTGCTGTTTCTCAGTATCTCTGTGGGGCTTCGGGGATGGCTGTCCGAATACGCTAGGCATTCGCAGATCGCATCCTCCCTTGTCTTCCCACCCCCCTGCAACGCACTAAGTACAACGGTAGGACTGTGGCTGTGTTCGAGAGACATCCAGATCCAGAGCTGCCCACTAACCGCATGACAGGCATCTGACTTCTGCTCGGAACCGGTGTCTTGAGCAGTGAATCGGTTGGTCGAAATCTGTAAGACCCTGTTGCAGAGACGCCTTTTCCCCTCTTCTGCTGAGCGTCTACTCAAGCCCACCCATTGCGGGATAGCAGATTCTCACGTGCGTCCCGTAGAATCACCCACAGCACATGGCCAACTTTCCTCATACTCGAACGTACGTGCGCTTTCCGTTTTCCTCGCCGCTCATTCTCGGGGGGGAGTCCTATGTGTGCGAAGGAGCTCTTCGAAACCTCTCGCTGCAGGGTTGTTCAATCATATCCGACCGTCCGCTTACCCAAGGCAGTTTGGCGCGGGTGAGTGTTCTATTACCCGATCACATTCGCGCATTACCGATTGAGATGGGTCGTGTCATCTGGACGCAGGGGTTTGAGTGCGGGTTGGAGTTTATCGAATTGTCAGTGGCTGCGCGGTTACGTCTTGGTCGTACTCTGCGAGCATTGCTGATCGACTTCCTGAATGTCCGGAAACAACGAGGAGGTGAGCGTTCTATCGTGTAGAGTTTCTTCCAATCATCGTTCCATCTCCATGAAATTCCCCCTGCAGAGGCTGTTCTATCACCGAACTCAGTACTGATGTCGGTTCTCGAGTCCCAGATCGCACCGAAGAGCAGCCCTCATGACTCACAAGATCGCTGCCGCTTTGGAACGTTTATGCCGACGTTGACACTCGGGGGGGAGAAAGCCGATGACGGTGATGGGAACATGGAGTGGAACAGAATCTCAATCAGGACTGCATGTTCTTATAAGCAACAAATACTGATATGAGGATGGTCTTCTCAATCGCGGGCAGTTCGGGAATGCGAGAAGTCAGCAGTTGAAACTCCGACAAGGTCATATGCCGCTGGCGCCGGATCCAATACACCAATGGCTTCCAAAGGGGATGAAAGTTCTGGCACCACCATCCTGGAGCCAAACCATCCGTAGAATATTTTACCGCCCCTTGGACGGACTTGGCATGAATGATGCCTGAAGAATGAGTTGGTGCTCCTCGCTCATCTTGCACGCTGGACAATAACACTGGATGAATCATACGAAATACCAGTTGGGCACTCTAAACTGTTAAGTTATCCACTGATTCCACAACCAGCAGCCGACTTCTCAAGTAAAGTTTATTCTGAACAAAGCAAATCAAGTGCCAACTGAACAATATTTATTTTTCCTAATGTTTTTGAACAATCTCTCCTCGTCACCGATGGGTGAGTGACTGATTTCACACACAATGTATTATTTTGGGACACATCGTTTATTGGAAGGTTGATATTCGGAGGGGGCTTCCCGAGAACGACGTTCAAGAGAGACCGAAATAAACCGCTGTTTTGTATCGACGGAAGAATGTATCGAAAAGCGGTGTGATGATGCAGTACAGCATTCCAATCACACTGACTGTTCGATTTTGCGACAGTATTCCACGCAGGCTCATTCAGACATCAGTCTCGCATCTTTCTAGATATAGTAGTCATCACGTACGTTGGATGTAGCTATTCAGACCACGTCATCTACATATAGTATGAGAAGATTTACAGTTGGTGTTTCAGAATGAAACACTTTTTCATTTTCCGATCCTGTTCCTCTGAGAGGGGTTGAGGCCGTCTCTTCAATACGTGCCCCCTACGGTGGAGAGGCCGAACCAAAGAAGCCCGCACGATTGGGAGTCCCTGTTTCCCAAATCGGCTAAGGGACTTGAGAGATCGGTCCAAGCGCTGCTCCGACCGCGGACTCTTTCGTTATCATGGAGTTAGTCTCTCCAGTACCTGTTTTCTCGGTCTGCACACGAGGTGCTCGTGTTGTTGCCGGAGGCTGTATGAATCCAGTGGTAATTTTTTCGAGTCCATACTGTTTCAGTTTGCGATAGAGTGTTGAGCGACTGACCTTGAGATCTCGGGCGATCCGACTCATGTTCCCACGATGCAGCATAAGTGCCTTGACAAGTAACTCCGTTTCAATCCGCTGGTGGGCTGCTCGAAGGGAATCCAAGGAATCCGCGGCAGGAACGTCTTCGCCGGCCAGATCAAGGTCCTGACGCGTGATCTCCTCCCCTTCACTCATGACGACAGCTCGCCGGACTCGATTACTTAATTCTCGTACATTCCCCGGCCACGGGTGGATACGTAGAGCATCGATGGCTTGAGACGAAAACCCACGGATCGCCTTGTGCGTCGTCGCCGCTGCTTGCTGAAGAAACACCATCGCCATCAGCAACGCATCTTCCCCTCGCTCTCGAAGCGGCGGAAGATGAATATGCAAGACTCCCAATCGATAATAGAGGTCCTCCCTAAAACGATTCTGATCGATGGCTGCCTTGAGATCGACATTGGTTGCTGCAATTACCCGCGTATCGACATGAAGAGTTTCCTGGCCTCCGACTCGTTCAAAGGTTCCCTCCTGCAGAAATCGCAGGAGTTTGACTTGCAAGGAAGGAAGAAGGTCACCGACTTCGTCAAGAAACACAGTCCCGCCGCCTGCAGCTTCGAGTTTGCCCCGTTTTTGTTGGACCGCTCCGGTAAAGGCTCCCCGTTCATGACCGAAGAGCTCCGACTCAAGGAGGGCTTCCGGAATAGCGGCACAATTGATCGGCACGAATGGTCCTTGTTTTCGAACGCTCCGTGCATGGATAGCTTGTGCAGTGAGTTCTTTACCGGTACCGGTTTCACCGGTCAGCAGGACCGGCATGTCGGTTGCGGCAACTTTGACGATCTTCTCAAACACTCCACAAATGGCAGGACTCGCTCCAACCATGTCATCCACGGTTTACTCCTCTCTTCCAGATTCTTCTTGGGTAATCTCGGAGAAGTGGGAACTGCGACTGGTGCGAGGTTGTACCACTCCGTCTATAACAGGCCCGTCCAACCCTGTAGGGCGCTCGACCGAACGACGAACCGTCTGACCCCCTTGAACCAGCCAAAGGCTTGTGGATTTCAAGGAGCATCTTCTGGATAGAACACTCGCACAAAATGATAACCGGCCTCCGATTGTGTGCTCATATGAGTCGGAGGTCTCGCAGGACAAGAGGCGTCTTATGACGAGGCCATAGCCTCGTTGAACGGAACGTCCCGTCCTCCACACACTATTCTCACAGCAGTCTGCACGTTGAACCATCCTGCCTGTGGGAGGCAACAGTGTTCGTTTCTCAACCACCGATAATTCCCGGACGGAACGACCTTCACCACGACAGTTTGGATCTGAAAGACCTTAGCCAGGCTCTGAATGATTGCAGATCAATCAGCTATTCGAACTCCGACATTCTGCCATATGGATTTAGTACAAATACGCCATTCGGCTCTATCTTATAGCACAATTACGCATAATGACTCTAGCTAAGATTTCGACAACCCTTCTTTGTTTCATCCGGTATCAACCACCGAATCGTGACTCATGATCGCGCATTTCAGCCGTGATCATCGGAATAGTGGCCCTTCGACCGCAATGAATGAGTAGAGTCGATGGTACCTATACAACATCTGTGTCAGCGTCAGATCTCATCGATATCATCCCATCACCGTGAGAGACCTGGAGCGCGTGTCATGAATCGCTGCAACAGCCGCCACGAGCTCCGGATCGTCTGCAGATGAACGCCTAACGGTTTCACAAGGGCGCCGATAAACGTTGGAACGTCCAGATGATCAACTATGATAGTCTGATACGTGCTCGGCTGGAAATTGCACAACTCTGGCTTCTTGGATCGGTGCATGCCTGTTTCCGGACTGCCCTATAGTCCCCTGTGGAGGATGAGATGTTCGACTGGATGGCGCACTCTGAAATGTGGATTGCCCTTGGAACGCTGACCGCGCTCGAAATTGTTCTTGGAGTGGACAATATCATCTTTATCTCGGTCCTGGTCAGCCGGCTCGAGCAACAGCAGCGAAACCTTGCTCGCCGTCTGGGATTGGGTCTCGCCATGATTGCCCGACTAGGATTGCTGTTCTCTATTTCCCTCGTGATGGAGCTCACAACCCCGATTTTCACCGTGCTGAACCAAGCCATCTCGGGGCGGGATCTGATTCTGATCATCGGGGGATTGTTTCTCCTTGCCAAAGCGACCCACGAAATACATGAAAGCCTGGAGGGCCAGGATGATCAAGCCGCCGCGGCCATCCCGACTAGTTTCGGGATGATGTTGGTCCAAATCACGATACTGGACCTTGTCTTTTCCTTAGATTCTGTCATCACCGCTGTCGGTCTCGTGGAGGAAGTATCCGTCATGGCAGCCGCAATCATCATCGCCGTGCTCGTCATGATGTTTGCTGCCCGATCCATCGGTGATTTTGTGGATGCGCATCCGACGATCAAGATTCTGGCCCTGTCTTTCCTGATTCTTGTCGGAGTCACGCTCATGGTGGAAGGATTTGATGTGCACGTACCGAAAGGATACATTTACTTTGCGATGGCGTTTTCAGTTGCCGTGGAGATGATCAACCTGCGAATCCGAGCGCGTGCCAGTCATCCCATTAAATTGCACAGCCGATACACCGGCGGCAAAACGAACTCTTCGGCGCAAGAGCATTAAGCACGGTCAGGATGATTGTGCTCGCGATCTTCGAGGCAGGATCGCGATGACAAGGGCGTCGCCAGTTGTTCCAAGGACCGCCCTTCCGCGTTGATGCCGAGCCACAATTCGATTGCCGCACCGAGCAGCATCAAGCCTCCCCCTACAAGATATCCGTAGAAAACACTGGTGGCAGACGTTTCGATGAGCATCCCATAGAGCCACGGCGCCGCCACACCCGCCCCCTGTGCCACGACGAAAAAAAAAGCGATCGCCATCGCGCGGATTTCCATCGGGAAAATTTCACTGACCGTCAGATAGGCTGCACTGGCCCCGGCCGAGGCAAAGAAGAACATCATGGACCAAAGCAGCATCTGCGTCGACAGCGTGAGGGAGCCAACCCAGAACAGATACCCCGTCAGAATCAAGAGAATACCGGCTATTCCGTAGGTCAGACTGATCATTGGCTTACGACCGATCGTATCGAAGAATCGGCCCAAGAGCAGTGGCCCCAAAAAGTTTCCGAGTGCGAACGGCAAGAGATACACTCCGACGTCGCTGTTGGCCACCGCATAGTATTTCGAGAGCAACAATGGATAGGTGAAGGATACCGCGTTGTACATGAACGATTGCGTTACCATCAATCCGATGCCGAGCACAGTCCGTCGGGGATAAGACTGGAAGAGTTCTCGAGCCACCGTTATCATCGTCGCATGTGGCCGAGGACGAACGGTCAGATGGCCATCGGGGTCAGTGAGTGTCGTTCCGTGGTCTTGGGATACGCGTTGTTCAATCTGCGACACAATGATTTCGGCATCGCGCACACGACCGTGAGTCATCAGCCACCGTGGGCTTTCGGGGACCACGCGTCGCACAATGATGATCGCCACTCCCAGCACGGCACCGAACACAAAGCACAACCGCCATCCGATGGATTCAGGGGAAATGGTCGGATTCAGTAACAGCAACGTGAGGAGGGCACCCGCCGCCGAGCCAAGCCACCAGGTCCCGTTGATGGCTAAGTCGGTATGCCCACGGCTTCGGGCGGGAATCAATTCATCGATGGCTGAATTAATGGCAGCATACTCTCCCCCGATACCGGCACCGGTCAGGAATCGAAAAAACATAAAGCTCATGAGATCCCAGGACAGGGCAGTCAGGACCGTCGACGCGAGGTAGAGGGCCAAGGTGATCATGAACCATTTCTTTCGTCCTTGTCGGTCGGTGAGGTATGAAAAGAGCAGCGCACCAAAGACTGAGCCTGCCAAGTAGGCGGACGCCGTCAGTCCTACTTCCGTTTGTGTGAGGTGTAAAGCATCAGGATGCGTCAGCATCGGGCCGAGCGCTGCTACAATGGAGACTTCCAAACCATCGAGTAACCACGTGACCCCAAGAGCCCCGACCACCAGCCAATGCCAGCGCGACCAGGGCAGCCGATCAAGCCGTTGCGGGATACTCGTCGTAATTGAGTGGCCAAGATCGGCAGGCATGTCTCGTCATCTTATGGAGTCGACCGCTCATCGATCCACTGTCCGCAGCACCCTCACCCACTCACAACGATCGTGCGGGTGCGCTACTCTTCAGGTTCTTCGATCGGACCGGCCCATTCACCGCGGGCCAGCGTCACTTCCTGAAAGCCACCGTCCGGCCATTGGAACTCACCCGTTTGGTCGACTAGGACGATAAACGGATCAGACTCGTGTGCGAGCCCACGGAACCAGTACCAACCTGGCTTTGTCGGCACTGCATGGCTCCAGCGATAGATTGACATTGGGATATCCTCACCTCTTGAGCGAGGTAGTCGTATCTCCCCCGCTTCATAGTCTGGTACAGTACAGAACTCGGGTGCTGACCCTATCATGTCATGTTGACGCTTCCAATAGAAGATATCTTGCCGTCCCTCCGGCACGCACTGGCAGCCGAACCGAACGCGGTCCTAACGGCGCCACCTGGCTCAGGGAAAACCACTCGTGTCCCACTGGCGTTATTGGATACCCCGTGGTTATCGAATAAAAAACTTTTGATGCTGGAACCTCGTCGCCTTGCTGCGCGAGGCGCAGCCCATTACATGGCCGCGCTCCTCCAGCAAGAAGTCGGGGGCACCGTCGGGTATCGGATGCGATTTGAGACGAAAGTTGGACCGACGACGAAAATTGAAGTCGTCACAGAAGGCGTCCTCACACGACTACTTCAACAGGATCCCTCATTGAACGAATACGGTGTCGTCGTCTTCGATGAATTCCATGAGCGGAGTCTGCAAGCCGATGTAGGTCTGACCCTCTGCCTTGAAACGCAACGGCTCTTTCGTCGGGACCTCCGTATCCTCGTGATGTCCGCCACCTTGGAATGCGGTCCGGTGAGGGAACTTTTGGGACATGCTCCGCTGGTGACTTGTGAAGGCCGCATGTTTCCCGTCGAAACGCGATACCTTGAACAGCCCTTGACGGGACGGCTTGACCTTGCCGTGACACATATCATTCGACAATCGCTGGCGAAAGATACTGGCAGTCTTTTGGTCTTTCTTCCCGGCATGGCGGATATTCGGCGGCTTGAGCGCGTATTGGTCGAGGCCAAGCTCGGGCCTTCCGTGCTGATCGCTCCGCTGCACGGTGATCTTCCTCAGACCATGCAGGATCTGGCCGTTCGTCCTGCCGATCCCGGAAGAAGAAAAGTCGTCTTGGCATCGTCCATTGCTGAGACGAGTTTAACGATCGATGGTGTGCAGGTGGTGATCGACGCGGGGCGGCTCCGTATTCCGCGATTCGACCCACGCTCTGGGCTGACTCGATTGGAAACGGTCCGCGTCACGCGAGATTCTGCCGAACAGCGGCGTGGCCGGGCCGGACGACTGGCGCCAGGCATCTGCTACAGAATGTGGACGGAAAAAGAGCACGCAACATTGACGGCACATCGCCAGCCGGAAATCCTGGAGGCCGATCTGACATCCCTGATACTCGATCTCGCGCAATGGGGCACGCAAGATCCAACAGAACTGTCCTGGCTTACTCCCCCACCTCCAGGATCGGTCGCACAGGCCAGGACTTTGCTTGTGCGACTCGGAGCATTCGCGTCCGACGGACGTCTCACGAATCATGGGCGGCAGATGGCTGAATTGGCCATGCACCCCCGTCTTGCACATATGCTGCTCTGTGCCGGTCCGCTTCGGCTTACCGATCAAGCCTGCGCCATGGCTGCGCTGTTAGGTGAACGTGACATCCTGGAAGGGTCACAGGACTCACCTCCCGCTGATTTACGCGTCAGGTTGGATCTCTTGCGCAGGCCAGCCGATTCGCGTGGATTGGCTGTACGGCGCGGAACGGTTGAACGCGTATTGAGAACGGCAGATCTATGGCGAAGACAATTTGCTGGGTTCAGAAACGGGAACGTGAACTCGACGTCCGATCATTCGCACGCGGCGGGGCTGCTGCTTGCCTTAGCCTACCCTGATCGTATTGCACAGCGCTTGCCGGGTGACGCAGCCAGGTACCGGCTGGTCAACGGTCAAGGGGCTCAATTCGTGAAACCAGATACACTCGCCAATGAACCCTTTCTGGTCATTGCCGATGTGGAAGGCGGAGGCCAATGGGCCAGAATCGACCGGGCTGCGCCTCTCAGCGGACAAGAGATCGAATCTCTCTACGGTGATCAGATCGTGACTGATGAGTCGGTAAAATGGGATCCTCGGCTCGGGGCTGTTCGAGCATCCCGCCGCCGTCGGCTAGGTTCGGTCCTCCTTGCAGAAGAGGGACTTTCCGACCCGGACCAACAGCTTGTGACAACCGCTCTTCTGCAAGGTGTGTATGAGGCTGGTCTGCAGATTCTCAATTTCACGCCGGAACTCGCACAATGGCGAACTCGCATCGCGTGGCTGAAGCAGCTCGAAGGGGGCGATGTCGAATGGCCGGACCTTTCGGATGAAACGCTGTTGAGGACATTGGAGACCTGGCTCGGTCCATTCGTATCAGGCATGACCACACTCAGCGCCGTAACCAGGCTGGACCTGTGTGCCCCATTGCATGCCAGGCTCACCTACGAACAGCACAAACGTCTGGATCAGTTGGCCCCAACGCATCTCACGGTACCGAGCGGTTCTCGCCTTCGCCTTGACTACAGTCCGTCTGATCCTCCGGTCCTCGCGGTCCGACTACAAGAAATGTTCGGCTGTCAGGACACACCTCGCGTGGCCGGCGGAACCGTTCCTGTGATGCTGCACCTACTCTCACCGGCTAAACGACCGGTGCAGGTCACACAAGATCTTGGCGGGTTCTGGAAGCGAGCCTATCAAGACGTGCGAAAAGAACTGCGTGGTCGGTATCCCAAGCACCATTGGCCCGAGGATCCCTTGCATGCTGCACCGACCGCCAAAAGCAAACGGCGGGGAGAATGACGATCATCGACTCCTGCGACTCTGCTCCCATATACGAAACGCCGCCAGGTCCTGCGCGAGACTATGAAGCAGTAACGTGAGAATCGCTGCATCATCGATGAGCCCGATTCCCGGGATAAAGTCCGGTATGGCATCCACAGGGCTTAGAATATAAAGGATCGCGACGGCAACTGATGCGACGGTACGCACCGACAGCCCCCTGTAGCTGCCTTGCTTCCACGATTTGAGCAATCGAATCAATAACGGAAGGTCGGCCCACAGATGACCGATCGTACGGAGCATATCAAAGAACCGGGTGGAGACCTTCATCCTGTCCTCCCTACAAACTGCGTCAGTCCCTTGCATCGCGTGTTGCGAAGATGACAGAGCATACCAAAGCCCCCACACTTTAGGAAGTGGCGCTCACCCAGACGGCGAATCCCACTCCCCCATCGCACGGTGGAGTGCCTTCAACGCCGATGATATTCCCTTTGAGTCTTTCTGAATACGACTTCCGACAATAAAGGCAATATCAGAACCTAACACCGCCCTCAGCTCCGACAATCGTTCTGGCCCGATTCGTCCACCCACAGCCGGCATCGTCGGCTTGATGTTCCCCCACGATGCCCGACATTTCCGCGCGACAGAAAGACAGTCAGGTTGCGACAGAGGGTACCCTGAACCAAACGCTGGATAAATCGTGAGGTCAGCTCCGGCTAATCTGGGCAACAGTCCATATACAACGGGTGGTGCAAGTCCGCCCCTATCAGAACCGACGGACGCACTGACAAAGCTCGGATGACTCATGATCGGTAGAGTGGGACCCCCGTCTGAGTTGAGTGATCGCAAGGCATCGAATCCCGTCAGGCCTGGCGCAATCAAAAGGCCGGTGGCACCGAGCGCCTTGGCCCGTGTGGCTCTCTTCCACATGGACTCCGATGCGCCACTCACATGTGGGAAATACAGACAGAGGCGACCTCGACGCCGACTCATTTCGCCGATGGCGTCCGCACAGCGGGAGACTCGCTCCTCGAACGGACTCCAATGCTGATCCACCAAGCTCTGATCGTCTTTGATCAGGTCCACTTCGCCATCGACCAGCTGAACAGCCAAGTCAGCAAGCTCCTGCGGGGTTCGTCCTAATGGCTTCAGGACACCGCAGAGCAGCGGACGGTCGTGAACAGCAAGCATCTGCCTGATCGTTTCAATTCCGAACCGAGGACCTCGCCAAGCCGAAAGCAGTCCATCCGTCATCGCAAACGACAGCAATCTGATATTTCCATGAAGACTGCTGGTTCCAAATAAGACGTTGAGGAGATCCGTGCAGTCACCACTCAGAAGGTCACCTCGAAACCGAATCGTGACCTCGTACCGTGCTCCAGAGGTTGCGTGTAGCCGCTCAATCTGTCCCACGATCTCAGATTGGAGTGAGGGAGAGATCAACCCCTCCTCTGCTTCGATGGTCTGGTCGAAGCAAATACGGTCCGCTATCCTCTGCGCGGAAGATGCTGGCCCATCAATCTCGTAGACTGCGGTTAAAAACTCCATACCTGTCTCTCGGCGGATCATCACCCTCGAGAAGAGGAATTGGTCACAGGGGTCTGGGGAACGACCCCAACTCGATACAGCAACGCACCAACCAGAACCATCATCGCCAGGCCTGGCCAGCCACCGAAAGGAGGAGACGCAAAGATCATCAATGGGTCGGCGCCCAACCCGGGCCATATCGTTGTAAAAGCAACCGGAATTGCCAGGAGGATTCCCATCAAGGCTTCACCCGTAATCAGGCCTGCCGCAAAAAGAATACCACGCTGTGACAGGTCTTCCCCCTGTATCGCATGTCTCTGGGCAACATAGGAAATGACTCCACCGAGAAATATGGCAGCCGAAAGTTTCAACGGGAGATAGATACCCAGTGCAACAGCAAGAACAGGAAGGCGAAAGGTCCTGCCTTGTCGTTCCTGTCGTCGATCCGCTAGAATGATCGACGTCCCTATCACCGCCCCAAGTCCTACGAGCGGCCACGGTACCCCACCCCCAAACACGCTCCTCGTCAAGTTTGCCATCAGCGTGGCTTGAGGAGCACTCAGTGGATGCGGATGACTGCTCGTGGCCTCACCAATCCCATACTTCGCTTGGAGCAGAGACAACACCGGTACAAGAACCAGTGCACCGGTCACAACACCGACCACTTGCATCACCTGTTGCTTCCATGGTGTGGCCCCGACCAAATGGCCTGTCTTGAGATCTTGCAAATTGTCTCCCCCCATAGCGGCTGCACAACAGACGACCGCGCCGATCACTAATGCAGCCGCCGGACCAGCTGGATGCCCCGTCCCCAAGAGCAGCACCAGCAACAGTGACGCCATCATAATCGTCGCGATCGTCACACCCGATACGGGATTACTGGAACTGCCGACCAAACCGGCCATATACCCTGCAACCGACGAAAAGAGAAAGGCCGCAATACTCATTACCATCGTCATGACTACGCCGATCAACACACTGTCTACGACGGACGCATAGATCCAGGCCATCGGAAGAAGTGCGAGACCAAACGGCACGGCGATCCAAACGAGCGGTGCGTCACGCTCAGTCCGTGGCAATCCGGCTGTTCCTACCTGTGAGTCGGATGCGGCATAACTTGTAACGAGTGCATGAAGACTGTTCCAAACCGGCCCACGTAATTTGACCAGGGTCCACAATCCGCCGATCAACATCGCCCCAATACCGACGTAGCGAATCTGCCCGCTCCAAATCGACATGGCCGCTGCCAGTCCGGTCTGATCGGGCGGCAACCCATACAGGAACCCATAGACAGGCATCAGGATCACCCAGCCGATCACGCCTCCCAAAAAGACGACGGTGGACGTGTGGAGCCCGATGATAAAGCCCACCGCGAGGAGGGCCGGTGAGAGGTTGAGCCCCGCATAGATCACGCTACGTCCGACATGGGCAGCGCCTTCCAGCGATTCCGCCCACAGACGCATCCCGCTCTCACCAAGCTTCGCCAACCCACCGAGAAGCGCCGCTGATGCCAGCGCCCGAACGTCTCTCGATGGTTCTCCGATATCTGAGTTCCCTCGGGCGGTCGCCGCCACTTTCAGCACTTCGGCCGTCGCTACTCCCTCGGGGAATCGCAATCGCGCGGTGACAATCAACGCTCGTCGCAATGGAATGGTGAACAGCACTCCAAGCACTCCGCCGACCGTGGCAATCAGAACCGTCTGCCAGTAATTGAACGCGGTCCAGTACCCGACTAAGAGGAGCGCTGGAATGGTGAAGATCACGCCGGCCGCCAGTGCTTCGCCTGATGACGCGGCCGTTTGCACGATATTATTTTCGAGAATAGTCGATTCACGAAACAGCCGCAGTATCGCCATCGAGGCCACCGCCGCCGGAATTGAGGCGGACACCGTCATCCCTGCAAAGAGTCCCAAGTAAGCATTGGCCGCAGCCAAGACCGCAGCAAGGACGACCGAGAGCAGTACGGCTTTGAGCGTAATTTCAGGAACCTGAGCCGTCGCAGGGACGACGGGGGAAGGATCCTGTATGCCTGGATCAACTCGTGATGCAGATCCCATTGCGCGATTAACCGGGTGAAGCAGGAGAACCGAGATACTTGGCACGCCGATGCGATGGTGGCTTCAACCACTCATTCACGGCAATCCATCGACCGCATCACGGTCGCCCGCGTCAAGTCCGTCGTGTGACTCGCCGCCGACATGGCAGGCACCACGTCCTCGCCTATCTTTTATTCGCCCCAGGCACCTGCCAGACGATTCACGACTCGCTTCCTTGCGCGTACGGTGGAGTCCTGTTCACTCCGAATCCCGCTTACTCATGGAAGATTCGTACGGATACTTTTCGCCCCTTAATCCGTGCACGGCCGAGCAGTTGAATAATCCGCGGAGCCAGCGCTTCAGGAACATCCACAATGGAAAATCGCTCTTCGATTTCAATGGCACCGATCATGGCGGAATTAATCTTGGCCTCATTGGCAATGGCGCCGACGAGATCCCCGGGTCGGATGCCTGCAGCTTGTCCGGCCCCTATGTAGACACGCGCCATCCCGGATTTCCGTCCCGCGTCGGGCGTCCTTCCCATAGGGCGCCGTTCGGCCCCGGCTGGTCCGCGCTGAGACCGACCGCCGATACGTGTCCCATCCTGCATCGGCCGTCGAACATCAATCGATCTGACAGGAATCCCCGGGATCTCCTGTTCGTCACGCTCTCCGCCCTGGGCCCGAACGAGCAGCTTCAGGGCGGCGGCAGCCACGTCAACCGGCGTATGGGCGGACAATCGATGGACAAGTTCCTTGCAGACATCTAAATCCCCCTGCTGTAATACCTCGACCACAGTGGTCTGGATACGATCCAACTGTTTGGCTCGAAGATCAGCGACGGAAGGAATCGGGAGCACAGTGACACGGGCTTTGGTATGCTGCTCGATTGAGCGCAACAGCCGCTGCTCTCGAGGATCAAGAATGGTAATGGCCGTGCCCTCCCGACCTGCCCGACCCGTCCGGCCAATCCGGTGCACATACACTTCAGCGGAAGCCGGAAGATCGAAATTGATGACATGCGACACATGCGGAATATCCAGACCACGAGCAGCGACATCGGTAGCCACGAGCAGCGCTGTTTGCCCGGTCTTAAATGCTTGCATGACTCGATCGCGCTGTCCTTGGCTCATCCCACCATGAATGGCCTCGGCCCGTTGACCGCGGCCGATCAGCATGGTTGTCACGTCATCAACTTCCAACCTCGTTCGACAGAACACCAGGGCGGATTTGGCATCGGCCATTTCGATCACTCGGGCGAGCGCCGCCGCGCGATGCGGTCTCGTTACGACATAGGCCGTCTGCTGCACGCGAGGGGTCGTCCCTGCCTTGACCGGTTCCTTCGCGATCGTGATCTCGATTGGGTTGCGAAGATGTCGGTGGGCGATCGAGCGAATTCTCGGCGGCATCGTCGCTGAAAACAAGGCGGTCTGTCTGGTTTTCGGCGTCTGCTCTAAAATCGCATCCAGGTCGTCTGCAAACCCCATATCGAGCATCTCGTCCGCTTCATCCAATACGACGAGTTTCACGGTCTGGAGGCGCAACGTCCCACGGCGGATATGATCCAATGCGCGTCCTGGGGTGGCCACAACCACATCGACCCCCCGTTTCAACGCATACAACTGCGGTCCGAAGGGCTGGCCTCCGTACAGCGTGAGCACGCTCGTTCGCAGTTCCTTCCCATAGCGCTGTACCGCTTCTCCCACTTGGATCGCCAGCTCGCGAGTCGGAACAAGAACGAGGGCTGCTGGACGCGCCGTGATCCCATGAGCGATGTGCTGCAAGAGCGGCAAGGCAAACGCCGCCGTCTTGCCCGTGCCGGTGGCCGCTTGTCCGAGCAAATCCTTCCCGGCGAGGAGGGGTGGAATAGCCTCCCGTTGGATCGGGGTGGGTTCTTCATAGCCAAGGGTTTCCAGTGTGGTGAGCAGCGGCGCTTCAAGCCCAAGCGATGCAAACCCTGGTGAGAAGCCCGTGGCATTCGGACTGGTGGACGTCGACGATTGGTTCTGTTTCATACAAATGCAGACACCTTTCATTCTAGGAATGGACCGAGAGTCATTGAGAGGGAACCGGAATCACGCTTTCGACGCCGATGGTACGTGGAAGAGGACTATCAGCGCAAGACAGAGCTTAGAAGCTCAAACAATCAGGCCGGAGGAGACGGATACGACATTTCGGCACAGAGGACTCTCGACACAGGTTGCTTACGCACACTTGCACGAGGGACATCAGCCGTCTTGCGAAGATTCATCTGAGAAAGGAAAGGAGCAATCGAAGGACCAGGCCGGATCTTTTGTAACAGCATCTGCGGTCCGCCGAGTGGAACAGCTGTTCCACTCGGACGGCGGCATGGATACGCTACGATCGACGAAACCCTAACGCATGCACCGGAACCAGACGCTCATCTGCCGGGATCAGGAATATCAGTTGCGCCAGCGCACGGTACCTCGCTTCCAATGCACGACATCGACTGACGAATCGACCGGCGGACAAGCGTGGAAAATAGTCGCGATGTTTCTCATAAAACAAGGCCCGTCGTCCCCAGCGTTCTGCCTTGAACAAGCATAATCGAGTGACCAAATCTAACAGATGGTTCGGGGTGACCCGCAAAGACTGCTGTTTCACTGAAGTAGCTAGCACAGGCGGGGGAAGCATCATTCCCTTCGTCGCGTCTTTCATATACGTCCTCCTTGTGCGATATGCGTGAACGATCAGCCTGGAGAGCCCTGACCGCATCCGTTCACTGACCCAGAGCCACGGCTTATCTTGATGAACTCTTATAGTCCTGCAACATGAAAAGAGGATTAGGAGAAGATGAAAACTTCTTCATGAAGGCACAACTTAGGATGTCTCGCCCCATTGCGGAACGGCCCAAGAATGCGAACACAGGAGAGAAGAGCGACTACGCAGCGCAGGTGCAGTCCGGCAAAGTCTTCGTCGCAATATAGGTCGCGTTGTTCGTGTAAGACACAAACCCCTTCTGTCGACCATACAA
>JAEURV010000217.1 GCA_016788465.1 Nitrospira sp.
AATCGAGCAATGGTGACCGTATTGCTTCTGGGCACGGCGTGGGCTCTGATCACGAAAAAGCGATCGGATCGTCGAATCATAACCGCACAACGGGCACGGTATGAGAGCGAGGAGCGTCTGCGCTTGTTTATCGACCACGCACCGGTGGCGCTCGCCATGTTCGACTCTGATATGCGATATCTCGCCGTCAGTCGTCGTTGGATCAGTGAGTATGGTTTGGAAGGCAAGCAGGTCATCGGCCAATTTCATTATGAATTATTTCGCGACGTTCCTGATCGGTGGAAGGTCGCTCACGGGCGAGGGTTGGCCGGGGAGATTGTACGAGAGGAAGAGGACCGTTTTGAGCTGACCGATGGTTCTGAAAAGTGGTTCTGCTGGGAAGTAAGACCCTGGCGCGGTGATGACGGGAACGTGCGGGGCATCGTTATTTTTACAGAGGACATCACCGACCGTAAACAGGTTGAGTTAGCGATGTTTCAAAACCAGCGAGACCTGCGCAATCAGGAGATCCAACTTCGCGAGCTGGCCGCCAAACTCATGACGACACAGGAAGAAGAGCGAAAACGGATTGCCCGTGATCTGCACGACGATTTCACCCAACAGCTGGCCGTGCTGACGATTGATTTGCAGAGTCTTGTTGATATGCAGTCCGATGAGTCCCATGCGCAACGTCTCAAGCAGTTGGGTGACAAAGCGGAGCAGCTGACCGGAGAATTACAACGTCTGGCCCATCAGTTGCACCCGTCTCTCCTTGAGCATGTGGGGTTGGAAGCGGCCACTCGAGAATATGCCGATGAGTTCGCAACCCGGACTGGCTTGACAACGGAGGTCATGGTCAGGAATGTGCCGCTCTCCATTCCGCTTGAGCAAGCGACCTGCCTCTATCGCGTGTTGCAGGAGAGTCTGCAAAATGTCCGGAAACACGCAGAGGCTACCACTGTGTTAGTCAGCCTCCGTCTGGAAGGAGCTGGTGTTGAGATATGCATCCACGACGATGGGCGAGGATTTCAACAAGCGGCGGATGCCAATGTGTTGCAGGGACTGGGTTTGACCAGCATGAGCGAACGAGTGAGGGCGCTTGGCGGCACGTTTCGTGCCGAGACGAGCGAGGGGGTTGGTACGGAGATCTATGCATGGCTTCCGCTTGCGGAAGTGACTGATACCCGGCGGCTACTCGCGACGATCGTGTGATTGCAGATGTAAGGGGGAAAGTGGGCAATCGCCCTGTGAGATCTGTGACCTACTCATGAGTAAAAAACCTCGAGTGTTGATGGCTGATGATCATTCGATTCTCCTGGCAGGGGTGCAGAAACTTCTAGAGGATCGGTATGAGGTTGTTGGGTCTGTTGAAGACGGAAGAGCGTTACTGGATGCAGCAGAGCGATTGAAGCCGGATGTGGTTTTGCTAGACATATCCATGCCGCTCTTGAATGGTTTGGAGGCTGCCCGACAACTGAAGAAATCACAACCTGAGATCAAGCTCCTTTTTCTCACAATGCATGGCAGTCCGCAGTATGCGACTGAAGCGTTCAAAGCCGGCGGCAACGGCTATCTGGTCAAACAATCTGCAGTCGCAGAGTTGTCTCACGCGATCGAGGCGGTCTTGCAGGGGAAATTCTACATCACACCATCTGTCGCAAGGCCGGTTATTGAGCGTATGTTGAAGACTCCCGAGGAGTCGGCTATACGAGCGTCTCAGTCGGGATTAACCGTTCGGCAGCGGGAAGTGCTGCAGTTGATCGGGGAAGGCAAAGGAACAAAGGAGATTGCCGAGGTGCTTAATCTGGCCGTGAAAACCGTCGAGTTTCATAAGACCTGCCTCATGAAGGAATTGGATATTCATACCACAGCAGAATTGGTCCGCTACGCCATCGCACAGGACCTGGCAAATAGCGACTCATAACGTGATTCTCCATTCCCGCAATCGTCGGTAAGCGCGTGAGCGCTTCTCCCAATCGAATAGTTCCCCTCCTCTGACATTTCTGAAGCCGACCTGAGGCTTCATCTCACGGACATCATGTGATCCGCCTAGCGACCCAGGTGATACCTGGTGGAGGGCTCTACACACGGTAGACTTCCTGAAAAAACAGGGTCGACCCCCAGTATTGTCTCTCTCCTTCCCTCTGTAAGTTCGCACGCGGCAATTACGACGAGTTCAAGGAGATGAGTCTCTGGAGAGTCCAATCGTATGTTGCATTGGATGAGGTGCCAGGGATTCAACCTTCTGGAATCAGAACTTGTGACCGGGCTTCAGCATAAGCCAACTAATCATGAGGAGCACCATCATGATGATGAGTATTCTCTTGTTGCTCTCGGTCGTTCTGTTACCAATCACCGGACTAGCGGAGCCGGTACTCGATTCAAGCGCACTGAAAGCGCAGTCCGCCCGTACCGCGCCACTCACTATTAGTGAGGTGTTGGCACGCATCGAGTTGACGCATCCGCTGCTTCAGGCGGTGGGAGCCGAGCGAATGAAGGCTCGGGCGAAGATTCTCAAGGCACTCGGAGCCTGGGAACCACAGTTTAAAATCAATACACAGGCTCAGCGGTATGAAACGTGGAATCTCACAACGGCTAGGACCCCCAGCTTGGGCTTATCTCCTTGCGCAGTAGGGGATCCTCGTCCTTGCGATGGAATCCAACCACAGGTGTTAACGGGGGGCTATAACGACAGCAGGCTTGAGGTCGGGCATCCCTGGGGCTTCCGGGTTGAGGCTGGGCTCCGTAGCGGATTTGGGGATCGCGGCAACAACCAAGGCATTGCTATGCCTGTTGACCTACTGGGTTTCTATAGTCACCAGCAATTCATCGTCGGCGGGTCGTTTCAGTTGCTGCGCGGCCTCATGATCAACGAAGAGTATGCCACCTATCAACAGGCCGAACTCGCGGGGCCGCAGGCGGAAATCAAGGTGGCGCAGAAACGGCAGGATCTGTATCTGGCCGGGGCTGTGCAGTACTGGGATTGGCAGGTCGCCGTCCGGCAGGCCGAGATGGTCAACCGTATCTTGACCGTGGCCGAAGAACGCCTGGTACAGGTGGAGGGATTAGCGAAGGGCGGGAAGGTTTCGCCGCTCGATGTCGTCGAGGCGAACCAAGAGGTACAGAAGCGGCGAGCCGCGGTGATCGCTGCGCAACGGAAGGTGGAGTATGAACAGTACAAACTGTCCCTCTTTCTCTGGGAGAATAATGAGCCGGTGACCCCGCGCCAGGAATGGGCACCGGAGTTTCAGGGCGAAACGCCCCTCCCGACCGAAGAGGAGATTGCGGCCTATAAAGCCGAGGCGAAAGAGACTCGGCCGGAGGTGCGAGACCTCTACCTCGAAGCCAAACTGAACAACATCGATCTGAAACTTGCCAAAAACAAACTGCTCCCGTCATTGAAGCTTGAAGGTGGGCCAACCCCTGGCGTTACGGACTGGGTGATAGGAATCGGGTATCGGACCGGGCTTCATTTTGAAATGCCGTTGTTTCAGCGGGAAGCGCGTGGGAAGGTCATGGCCGCGGAAGTGGCCCAGCAGCAATTGGCGTTGAAACAGCAGTATACCGAACAGCAAGTCAGCTTCGACGTGGACAACTGGCTCTCAGCCCAAGTGCGGGCTCGAGACCGGGTTGTGGCGGCGACAGAGGCCCTGCGGTTGGCAAAGACGTTGGAAGAAGGAGAACGGACCCGATTCAATATGGGGATGACTACTGTGCTCTTCGTGAATCTTCGGGAGCGCAATGTTGTAGACTCGGCGTACAAGCTGTATCGGGCGCAGGCCGACTACGCCGTGGCGCGTGGTGGAATGCTGTACGCTAGGGGTGTCTTGTCGAAGCCCTGGCCGACGGAGTCCTTGGCGAAGTATGGAAATCCGCTGACAGCTGCAGGTGCGTATGGGTCTCAACAACCGGGCCGTGATTAGAGCAGGTCTGATTGATTCTCGTGCGTGTTGTAACACACTTAAGTATGAACCATGGTAAGAGGTTCGTGGTTTGATCACGGAATAATACGCACGGCGCCTCATGGATAGGGAAAGGGTAATCTGTCATCAAAATAGAAAGATGAGCTTTAGATCGTGATGGTATCATTCTACTCCACTCACCAGAGTGGAGGCATCATGAGTCAGATTTATAGTGGTCGTTCAATTCTTACTATGTTCGTGGAGTGTGTCCTGTTGGTGCGAGTGAGTGCGTTTGTGTTTGAGGGCTGCAGGAAATTGGAAAGATCCTTTACCAAGCTGACATTATCGATCCCGCTCTAGCGCATTGTGCCAAATGACTCCGGTAGTGACATTCTCATCCAGCAAGCGACCGGAACTGCATAAATCAAGCTCGATCTTCAGTTCATCAATATTGCGGACGGGGTCACACTCATCGTGTGGGCTGAACGGGCAAAATCCGTCGCATCATTTGGCCAGATGCCGAATGGAGTCATCGGGATGTTGCCAGTGAAGCCCCTCCAAGTGAGTGAGACGATTGACTATGTCAAGTTTGTATCGGGAGACATCAACGAGCTACCTATCAGGCAGCCTCACGGATCAAAGTTACTGCACGCAAGTCGCCTCTGCTAATTTGGAGTGACCGTCACTAGAGCATCAGAAGGGATAAGGAATCGTCCTTGTGCCCCCCTGTCGCCTTCTGCAACAGAGGTAAAATACCTCCTGTGGCAAAATGCCCCCTGGGGCTGTTTGTTTTTCTTGATTGCCACCACCTCAACTCCTGAGCGTTACTAACTGAGTCCGGCTACGCGCCGCTCTATGGCCGACGGCTTTCTCCTTGCACTCCATCCAACGCAGTGACGATGGGCGAGGAGGCTGTGACCTGGGAAAGATTTCTCACCGGAGTTGTCGTTCGTGCTGTGCAACTGAGTTGGAGTTACAATCTTGCAGGTTCGATCGGCTGCTGAATTGATAGGATGAGTGACGGCACAGAACTGTTTTTCATGAACCGGAGTGAGGAGGAGATTCGAATGTTCGAAGAAAAATCGATGTTACCCAAAGTAGGAATCGGGCGGCGCTGCGGGGCGATTCAAGCCAATATCGACCGCTATCGCGCGTTGATGAGTGATGAGTCGTACGAAGAACTCGTTACCCTCGGGAAAGAGCTGGCAGGGGTCAAGATTTGCCATCTGAATTCCACGGCGGCGGGTGGTGGCGTGGCGGAGTTGTTGGCGCGGTACGTGCCCATGTTGCAAGCACTTGGGGTTCACGCCGACTGGCGGCTCATTCATGGTGAGCCGGAATTCTTTGCCATCACCAAGGCGTTTCACAATGCCTTGCAGGGCGGGCACTACGATCTGCGGAAGCCGGAGCAGGAACTGTATCTCCGTGTGAACGAGCGCAGCGCCAAGGCGCTGGGAAACGATTACGATGTCTACATCGTGCATGATCCACAGCCGGCGGCCATCCGGCACTTCACCGGGCCTCGCAATGCCAAGTGGATCTGGCGTTGTCACATCGACAGTTCCACTCCGGATAAGGATGTCAGCCTCTTCTTGCGACCGTATATCGAAGAGTATGATGCCGTCGTGTTTACGATGGCGGACTTTCTCTTGCCCGGTCTGGCGGCCAAGCACATGGCTATCATCGCACCGGCGATCGATCCTCTAGCCACGAAGAATATGGAATTACCTGAGGACCTGTGTCGTGGTGCGATCGCGGATTCCGGTGTCGATCCGACGAGACCGTTACTGGTGCAGGTGTCTCGATTTGATCCATGGAAGGATCCCTTGGGGGTGATGCGTGCGTACCGTTTGATCAAAGAAGAGATTCCGACCGTTCAATTGGTGCTGATCGGCGCGATGGCGGGCGATGATCCGGAAGGATGGGAAATTCTGGATCGCGTGGAAGAGCAAGCGGCAAACGACCCGGATCTCTTTGTCTTCACAAATCTGGCCGGTGTCGGCAGTATGGAGGTCAACGTCTTCCAACGCGGGGCTGATGTCGTGATTCAAAAATCACTTCGAGAAGGCTTTGGGTTGGTCGTCTCCGAGGCCTTCTGGAAGGAAAAGCCGGTTGTGGCCGGAAAGGCCGGGGGGATCCCTATGCAGTTTCCGGAGCCCTATCAGAAGAACCTGGTGAACAGTGTGGAAGGCTGTGCGGAACGGGTCCTCGATCTGCTCAAGCGACCGGGTGAACGGGGAGCGTTCGGCAGAGCGGGGCGGGAGCATGTGCGCCAACATTTTCTCCTGCCGCGACTGGTTCGTGATGAACTCCGACTGATCAAACAGGTGGTGCAGACGTCATGACAGACCGGTCCGACGACGCGCTTGTCGCCTATTTTTCCATGGAAATCGGGCTCGATCCCAACATGCCGACCTACGCCGGCGGGTTAGGTGTGCTGGCAGGGGATACGATTCGGTCGGCGGCTGATCTCGAAATCCCGATGGTCGCCGTCACGCTCTTGCATCGCCGGGGGTATTTCTATCAACGATTGGACGAACAGGGCTGGCAACACGAGGAGCCGGTGGCGTGGCCGATCACCGATTTCTGCAAGCCGATTCCGCAGCGTGTCACGGTCGACATCGAGAGTCGCACGGTGCATGTTGCCGCCTGGCAGTTTCGTGTGCGGGGTGAGTCGGGCCATGAGGTCCCCGTGTACCTGCTTGACACGGACCTGCCTGAGAACCAGCCATGGGATCGGACGCTCACCGACCAGCTGTACGGCGGCGACGAATACTATCGCCTATGCCAGGAGGTGGTGCTGGGAATCGGCGGCTATCGTCTGCTGCGGGAGCTCGGATACAATCATGTCCGCCGCTTTCATATGAATGAAGGGCATGCGGCGTTGCTGGTGCTCGCGTTACTGGAGGAGAAACTGGCTTCACGTTCGTATGAACAAGGTGTCCCCGCCGATCTCATCGATGCGGTTCGAGAACAGTGTGTATTTACGACTCATACACCGGTCCCGGCAGGCCATGATCAATTTGCTCCCGACCTCGCACATCGGGTGTTGGGCGATCGGCGATGTTCGTGGCTCAAGGATTGTGGGCATGACCAGAGTTTGAACCTGACACAGCTGGCGTTGCGCGGATCACGATTCGTCAACGGCGTGGCGATGAAACACGGAGAGGTATCCCAAAGCCTTTTCCCTGGTTACCCGATTCACTCGATTACCAATGGCGTCCATGCGGTCACGTGGGCTGCACCCGCATTTCATGCCCTCTACGATCGATATTTGCCGGACTGGAGGCGCGATCAGCTTTCGCTTCGTTATGCGATCAGTATTCCAAGTGATGCAATTTGGAATGCACACCAGGAGGCGAAGCGGATGATCGTCGAACAGGTGAATCGTGACACCAACGCGGGCTTTGATCGGGACGTGTTGACGCTGGGGTTTGCCAGGCGAGCTGCGACATACAAACGGGGAGCCTTGATCTTTCACGACATCGAACGCCTAGCCAAGATTGCGGAACAGCAGGGGCCTCTGCAAATCGTCTTTGGCGGCAAGGCCCATCCTCGTGATCAGGAAGGAAAGCACCTGATTCACAGGATTCACGAGTTCCGTGAGGCCTTGCGGGGCAGAATTCGAATCGCGTATCTGCCGAACTACGACATGACGCTGGCGAAGCTCCTGTGCGCCGGCGTCGACGTGTGGCTCAATACGCCGCTCCCTCCGATGGAAGCCTCGGGAACCAGCGGCATGAAGGCGGCGGTCAATGGCGTGCCCAGCCTCAGCGTGCTCGACGGGTGGTGGATCGAAGGCCATGTGGAAGACGTGACCGGCTGGTCCATCGGTGATCGGGTGGACACCTGCACGGAGCCAAGCGGGGGAAGAGACGTCTGCCATGCCGCGGCGCTGTACGACAAGTTGGAGCAAAAAGTAATGCCCTGTTTCTACAAGGACCGTGAGCGCTTTATTCACATCATGCGGCAAGCCATTGCATTGAACGGCGGATTCTTCAATACTCAGAGGATGATGGCTCAGTATCTTCACAATGCCTACCGGCTGGTCGGAGAGGCTATCCGTCGGGGGTAGGCGCACGGTTTGATCGGATGTCCGATGATCGAACAGTTATGACTGATTCCTCGTCCGGTTCTGGTCTTGGCTCGATTCTGGTGATCAATGGCGGGTCGTCGACGCTGAAGTTCGCACTCTTTCGCATTGGTGCGGTTCCGGTCCGTCAGCTGTCCGGTTCTCTCGACCGCATCGGGACGCCGAACAGCGCCATCACCTGGGTGCGTGGAGACACCGGGGCTGCCGAGCGTCGGACGATCACGGCTTCCGACTATGTCGCTTGTCTTGAGCCGTTGTTAGCCTGCATCAAGGACCATCTTGCGCAGACCCCGCTCGCGGCAATCGGACATCGTGTCGTGCACGGCGGTCCACAGTACCGTGACCCGCAACGAGTGACACCGGCTGTCATGGAACAGTTGGAGCGATTGAGTCCGTATGATCCGGAACATCTTCCCGCTGAGATTGATTTAATTAAGGGGTTTGCGCAACGGTATCCCCATCTCCCGCAAGTCGCCTGTTTCGATACGGCGTTTCACGCCGACATGCCGCGGGTGGCTCGCCTCTTACCGATCCCGCGACGCTATGAGCAACTCGGTCTCCGACGGTATGGGTTCCATGGTCTGTCCTATGCTTTTCTGATGAGGGAACTGGAGCGGGTCGGTACTCCTCGTGAGGTCAAAGGGCGGATCGTCCTCGTCCATCTTGGAAATGGCGCAAGCATGGCGGCCGTCAAGGATGGGAACGCGGTCGACACGACGATGAGTTTCACGCCCACCTCCGGCCTCCCGATGAGCCGCCGATCGGGGGATCTCGACCCAGGGCTCGTGGCCTATCTGGCTCGCACGGAAGGCATGGGTGTGGATGAGTTTCACAAAATGGTGAATAGGGAATCGGGTTTGCTCGGGGTCTCGGAAATGAGTTCCGACATGCGGGACCTCCTCACGTATGAACAGCATGATTCTCGGGCGGCGGAAGCCGTCGCGCTGTTTTGTTATCAGGCGAAAAAATGGATCGGGGCCCTGACGGCGGCGTTAGGAGGATTGGATACCTTGGTCTTCACCGCCGGCATCGGCGAGCATTCGCCGGTTATTCGCGCTCGAATTTGTGACGGCTTGGAGTATCTCGGCGTCGCGCTTGATCATGCGCGCAACGAGGCTGGTGACCCGGTGATTTCAAAAGACCACGGTAGGGTGATCGTGCGCGTCATGCATACCGATGAAGAAAGTGAGATCGCACGTTCTGTCAGTGAACGACTCAGTGAACCGACACGATAAATGAGGATCTTATGCCACGAACCAAGACAATCATGCGGAACCAGAACCTACTTGAGCGGATGGATGCCTATTGGCGGGCAGCCAATTATCTGTCGGTTGGGCAGATCTATCTCTACGACAATCCGCTGCTGAAGCACCCGCTGACCCGTGCTCATATCAAACCTCGTTTGCTCGGCCATTGGGGCACCACGCCGGGGTTGAATTTCATCTATGTGCATCTGAATCGGATCATCAAGGAACACGACCTCAATATGATCTATATCGCCGGGCCGGGCCATGGCGGACCGGGTCTAGTCGCCAACGCCTACCTTGAGGGGACGTACAGCGACGTATATCCCGAGATTTCCCAGGACGAACCGGGTATGCAGCGGCTGTTCAAACAGTTCTCATTTCCGGGTGGTATTCCCAGCCATGTGGCGCCGGAAACGCCTGGTTCAATCCATGAGGGCGGCGAGCTGGGGTACTCCCTGTCGCATGCCTATGGGGCGGTGTTCGACAACCCGGATCTGATTGCAGCCTGTGTGGTCGGTGATGGTGAAGCGGAAACCGGTCCGCTTGCCACCAGCTGGCATTCCAACAAGTTTCTCAATCCGGCCACTGACGGCATCGTCCTGCCCATCCTGCATCTGAATGGGTACAAGATCGCGAATCCGACCGTACTCGCTCGGATCAGCCGTGGTGAGCTGGAACAGCTTTTCCGCGGGTATGGCTATCATCCCTATGTTGTCGAAGGCAGTGATCCCGTCGCCATGCATCGGCTCATGGCTTCGACGCTCGATACGATCGTGCAGGATCTCAAGCGGATCAAAACGGCCGCCTCTCGAGGCGGTGCCGACAAGCGGCCGATTTGGCCGATGATCGTGCTCCGTACGCCGAAGGGGTGGACCTGTCCGAAGCAGATCGACGGCAAGCGGACGGAAGACTACTGGCGGTCCCATCAAGTGCCGATGGGTGACATGGACAAGCCGGCCCATATCAAGATTCTTGAGAAGTGGATGAAGAGCTACAAGCCGGGAGAGCTGTTTGATGAAGACGGTCAATTGAAGCCGGAGCTTGCAGAACTGGCTCCGAACGGAGCGCGCCGCATGAGTGCCAATCCCCATGCGAACGGCGGTTTGCTCTTGAAGGATTTGCGCTTGCCGGATTTTCGCCGGTATGCCGTCACGGTGAAGAAGCCCGGCGCCGTCGAGGCCGAGGCGACACGTGTGATGGGGGCATTCCTGCAAGAGACGATGAAACTCAATCTGGCGCGTCGGAACTTTCGTCTGTTCAGTCCCGACGAGAACAACTCGAATCGTTGGCAAGATGTTCTGGATGTGACCAACCGTGCCTGGATGGCGGAACGTCATCAGTATGACGACCACTTGGCGCCGGATGGTCGGGTGATGGAGATGCTGAGCGAGCACCAATGTCAGGGTTGGTTGGAAGGGTATCTGCTGACAGGACGACACGGGTTCTTTTCCTGTTACGAAGCCTTCATCCACATTATCGACTCGATGTTCAATCAGCATGCCAAGTGGCTGAAGGTCTGCAACCACATCCCCTGGCGGCGACCGATTGCATCATTAAATTATTTGTTGTCCTCCCATGTCTGGAGACAGGATCACAATGGCTTCAGCCACCAAGATCCCGGATTTATCGATCATGTGGTCAATAAGAAGGCTGAGGTGATTCGTGTCTATCTCCCACCCGATGCCAACACCCTGCTCTCCGTGACCGACCACTGCCTGCGCAGCCGCAACCATGTGAACGTGATCGTGGCGGGCAAACAGTCGGCGCCGCAATGGCTCAGTATGGATGCCGCCGTGAAACACTGCACCGCCGGTATCGGTATCTGGGAATGGGCCAGCAACGATCGAAGCGGCGAGCCGGATGTGGTCATGGCCTGTTGCGGCGATGTCCCCACGATGGAAACCTTGGCTGCCGTGTCGTTACTACGGAGGTATCTGCCGGATCTGAAGGTGCGGGTCGTCAATGTTGTGGATCTCATGAGACTGCAACCGCCGACCGAACATCCGAACGGGTTATCCGACCGAGAATTTGATGCACTCTTCACGTCTGACAAGCCGATCATTTTTGCCTTCCATGGCTATCCCTGGCTGATTCACCGATTGACGTATCGGCGAACGAATCACAGGAACCTGCATGTACGGGGATACAAGGAAGAAGGGACGACGACGACACCGTTCGACATGGCGGTGATGAACGATTTGGACCGCTTTCATCTGGTAGCCGACGTAATCGATCGCATCGGTTTGCGCGGCTCGCAGGCCGACTATACCAGGCAGGCCCTCCGCGACAAGCGTATCGAACATAAGCAATACATCGCCGAACACGGCGAAGACATGCCGGAGATCAGGCA
>JAEURV010000340.1 GCA_016788465.1 Nitrospira sp.
TTCGACGCGCAGCCTCAAGTGCGGTTGGGCCGTCCTGAAACCCGACCACTTCAAACCCTTCAGGAGTGGAGATTTGTTCGACGAGTCGCCTGACGGCAGGACTGCTGTCTACGATAAAAATCGGCGAAGCCATGTGACGCACTCCATCGTGTTAAGGGTTTCTTGGAAGCTAACAAGGGGGGTATGCTTTGTCAAGAAAACCAGCAAATAGGGGGTGCGTCGACGATGTTGACCACTTCGACGGGAGGGAGTCAGTTCGATGAGTTCTTCGATCCGTGTCGTGTTTTTTGATGCAGCCGATACCCTCTTTCATGTGCAGGGCTCAGTCGGTGAGATCTATCTTCGGCATGCGATCGAGTTCGGATTTGTACAGAAACCGGACTCGTTGGCGGCGATCAAACAGGCGTTTAGTCGGGCGTTCCGAGAAGCTCCGCCACCGGTGTTTGCTACGGTGGATCCGGTACGGCTCAAGCAGAGCGAACGATTGTGGTGGTTTGATATTGTCCACAACGTCTTTTATCGTGTCGGAATGTTCGAACGGTTCGACGAGTTCTTCGAGCAGGTGTTTCGTATCTTTGAGGATCATGAATCCTGGCGTTTGTTCCCTGAGACGGTTTCGACATTGACCCGATTGAGGTCCCAGGGGCTGGAGTTAGGGATCATCTCGAATTTTGATTCCCGGCTGTTCGGCGTATTGCGGGGACTCGGCATCGCTGAGGCCTTCGATACCGTGACGATCTCGAGTGTGGCCCAAGCAGCAAAACCGGCTCAACAGATTTTTTACAGTGCCTTAGAAAAACATGCCGTGGATCCGAACGAGGCGCTCCATGTCGGTGATAGTCTTCGAGAGGATGTGGAAGGTGGTAAAAAAGCCGGACTGCATGTCGCCCTTGTGGACCGTGGCGGGAATACACCGTCGGGCGACGTTCCAATAATCAAGAGTCTGGAGGAGCTCTTTCCCTTACTTGATCGGTTCGAGTAGGAGTGGGACAAGATCTCTTGCGCGACCCTGCAGGGAGACATCGACCAATGAGGACTGCGGCGTCGGGTCGATGTTGATTTCAGCGACGAAGGCTCCGGCTGCCTTGGCGACCGAGGCAAAACCGGCAGCCGGATAGACGACGCCGGATGTTCCGATGACCAGCAGGATGTCGCAGTTGTGTAAGACGTTCGAGCATTGTTCGAGATCCGCAGCCAGGAGGGACTCTCCGAACCAGACGATATGCGGACGGAGCAGAGACCCGCAATGGGGGCAGAACGGTAAGATGGAGAGCGGGACGTCACGATTTTCGCTCACCGCGTTGCATCCGGTGCAACGGACTTTCCAGATATTGCCGTGGATCTCAGAGAGATTCCGCGAGCCGGCGTCTCGATGCAATCCATCGACGTTCTGCGTCACCAACCAGAAGGCCGGAGCGCGACGTTCCAATTCGACAATCGCGAGGTGGGCCGCATTCGGCTGTTTCGTCGCGATCAGCTCGCGCCGCCAGTTGTACCACTCCCACACAAGTTTCGGGTCGCGGTCGAATGCTTCCGGTGTAGCGAGATCTTCTGCCCGGTGCTGACGCCACAACCCATCCGCGCCGCGAAACGTCGGCACACCGCTGTCGGCAGAAATCCCCGCACCAGTCAGCACTGTGATATTCCTTGCGGTGGCGAGGCGTTCTCTCACGAGCCCCAGATTTGAACCAGGCGCCATTCTTTGTCCGCTCTCCTTGGATTGGCTGCGTCACCGCATGCTATAGTACGATCCGTTTTTTTCGCAACCAGAGGGACGGAGGTATGAAACAGATTTTGATGGTCGGTGCCGGATCGGTCGGTGGATTTTTCGGGGCGCGATTGGCCAGGACGAATCCCAACGTGTCGTTCCTCTTGCGGCCCAAGACGCTCGCGGCTGTGAAACAGAATGGATTGACCATACGCAGTGCCGGTGGAACCTTTACGGTGAGGCCTCGGGCCGCCGCAGATGTGCGAGAACTTCCTCGGCCGGATCTGATCGTGCTCGGTGTGAAAGCCTATGATCTTGACGAAGTCCTGAATCAGATCGAGCCGGTGCTCACGGATCAGACGGTGATTCTCACGCTTCAAAACGGGATCGATACCGAAGACCGGCTCTTGGCGAGACTCCAACGCGATTGTGTCATCGGTGGCGTCGCATACATCTACTCAAAAATCGCTGAGCCGGGCGTGATCGATCACTATAAAAAAGGTGCGGTGGCGATCGGTGAATTCATGGGCTATGAGAGTGATCGCCTGCTCCGGGTTCGTGATGTGTTTGCAGCGGCCGATATTCCCTGTCATCTGTCCAAGGACATTCGCCGGAGTAAATGGGAGAAGATGTGCTGGAACTGTGTGTTCAACCCGATTACCGTGCTCATCGACGACCACGTAGCTAAAGCGCTCGACCATCCGGAAATGACGGGTGTGATTCGGCAGATCGTCGGTGAAGTGGCGGCGATTTCTGCGGCGCTGAAGGTTCCGTTACCGCCGGATATGCCGGAACGAGTCGTGAAAGCGACGCAGGAAATTCGCGACATTCATACCTCGATGTATGACGATTGGAAGGCTGGACGACGGACGGAAATCGACTCCCTCAACGGTTTTATCGTGCAGAAGGGCCGAGAACTTGGTATTCCCACTCCAGTCAACGAAGCCCTGACGGCGATGATCAAGACCATGACGGAACAAGAACCGACCGGTGTCGGTCGAGTGCGGATCGAGGGAGCTGTCGTTCAACCGGTTTCCTTCGATCGTGTTGCTCTGGCGGCGCTGCCCGCAGAGCATCAGCTTGATGTTTCCACCGTCATGCCTGGCATGCAGGGGCAGGGGATTCGGTTGAAGGGGTTGTTGGAGGTTCCGGCACTGGCGATCGACGCGGATCATGTCGTCTTCGATGCATCGGACGGCACATACTCGGCTTGTCTCACCTTGCGGCAGGCGAGGGAGCATGGCGTGCTCATCTACGAACTAGATGGAGCTGCACTGCCAGATACAAAAGGCGGGCCCTTCCGGCTGGTCACCCCGGGGCTGGGAGACTTGTGTGCCAATGTCAAAGGGGTCGCGCGGATTGAGATCACGAAGGGGCCAGGGAGGGATACAAGGCAAACGACCTGTCCCCCGACTCCATGACTCGGATGAGGGAAGATGGCACGCATCGTAGCGCTCGGCGCGAGTAACCTCACCCGTGGATTTCGGACCATTGTGTCGACCGCGCGATCAGTATGGGGACCGGATGTGGAAATACTTGCGGCGTTCGGTCATGGGCGATCATACGGAGCACCAAGCCAATTTCTTTTCCGCACGCTGCCCGGTATTCTCAAATCTGGCCTCTGGACGGAGTTGGAGCGGCGTCCTCCGATGATGACCCGGGCACTGGTCACTGATGTTGGAAACGATATTCTCTATGGCTTCTCCGTCGAGCGAACGTTGGGTTGGATCGAGGAGGTCCTCCGTCGTCTTCGTCGTGTGACGCAGGATATCGTGCTGACGGGGTTGCCGCTTGCCGCGGTCTACCGGCTCTCACGCATCAAATTTCTGGTGTTTCGCTCCATGCTGGTTCCCTCTTGCCGACTCACTCTCGCGAAGGTCATCGAGAACGCGGAGCGCGTGAATGAGGGGCTACTCAGGCTGTCCCAAATGTATGGAGCCAAATTCGTTCACCTGCCTCCTGCCTGGTATGGATTCGATCCCATTCACGTACGGCCGTCGTGCTGGCGCACGGCCTGGCAGGAGATTTTAGGAGAATCGGTTCCGGGATCGCGCGAGGTTCGGTCGATGGTGGAGTCGGTTCGGTTATACCTGATGCGTCCGGAACGTCGTTCGGTCTTTGGCATAGAACAAGTGACGCCGCAGTCCGGTGTCGCGCTTCGACCCGGCGGACAGGTGTGGTTATATTGATCACTGTTCCTGTCATCACTCGACAGACGGCTGTTGTGTGGTCGGGCTTGATTGTAGAGGGGAGGGGGGAATTGTCTGATTCAACGTTTCACTATTCCATTTTCATCAAACGGGCCGTCACCGGCCTCATTCTCGGCAGTCTTGCTGGTGCGGTCCAAGTCTGGATGTTCAAGCACGACCTCATGCATCTCTGGGCCTCGATTGCGGCGGGTGTGATGTATATGGCCGCCTGGGTCACCTTCACGGATTGGCTCAAGCTTGCTGGAGGCAAAATTGTTCTTGGTGGGGTCTCAGGATTGCTGGCAGCCATTGTGTGGTGGTCCATGGCGGTTCCTGCCGACAATGCCTTCATTCAAGCCGCAGTGGCAGGCACCTGTTTTGGAGCGGCCTTTGCCTGGTCGGATCAACGAAGGACGTGAATGTCTTCCTGTTTGATATCTGGGAGGCGACGGGTTGATTGCTCTCATCCACCCAGTTGCAGGGCAGACCCTGCTTTCAGGAAATATTATTTGGATTCATATCGAACCACACTCACTTGCCCACACGTGTACGCTGGAGTATAGTGTCCGACTATGATGTGGCTTGGCAGACGCGACCATCCTTCGTTGCCCAAAGGCGTGATCTATACCGCTCTGATTTGTTTTGTCTGTCTCTGCGTTTTGTCACAAATGCTCGGTGCCCCGGTTACCTTGCTCAATTTACTCACGTCGGATACACCGGTGGAATTACTCTCTGAAGACTTTTCCATTCTCCCCTTCACACCGGTACCTGGCACATCGAGTCGTTCCACCACCCATGCAGACTTCGAACCGTCGTACCACATTCCAATCTTCTCAATATCGGTCTTTCACCCTCCTCAGGGATAGTCTTTCTGTTTCCATAGCGTATCGATCGTCAGCACGGGACCCTTCGAGGGGTTCACACATGGGTCATCAACAGCCCGCACGCTACGCGTGGGGTGAGGATTGATGTGAGACCGTGTCCTCAAGAGGTTCTGCTATGAGGTCAGGTTAAGGAGCGAGAAGACCTATGAATAGAACGAATGTTTCTACAGGTGGGGTGTTGTTCATTGTGATGAGTGGATTTCTCGATGTATCGGGCCTCGGTGCAGTGTCCGAGTTTGTCCCGAACGAGCCCACGGTCCTCCAGCATGAAAAGAAGGGAATCGCGGAGGCGTTGCTCGAATTTAAAATTGAAGACACTGTCGGACACACTCAACCATCAGACTGTACGGCAGTTCAGAAGTTGGAGAATGATCGCAGAAAATTAGACCCGCAGTTGTCGGGCTCCGACGACAGGGACCGTCTCAATTCTGCGAGAAATAACCCATGCAACAATGCCGATTCGTCCTTGCCGATGAACCGGTAATGGTTCGCGTGAGAAAACATGGCTCTGGGTGTGATGACATCCAGAGCCATGATCTGAAGGGAGGCT
>JAEURV010000378.1 GCA_016788465.1 Nitrospira sp.
GAAGCTCAACCACAAGTCAAAAAAATCCTTGAAGAGAAATCCGCGCTCGTCGTGACGGAGAACATCCGCCCGGTATTAGAGCGAGAGAACCTCGCACCGGCGCGCAATAAGATCCATGACCTGTTTCTCGAGCATGTGATGCAACAGGCGCCTGGCTATAAGAAGTTGATTGAGATGGCCGGTGCGCCGATCATGCCCACTCCAGCGGCAGTGGGTCTTATTATGGAAGCGATTGCGAAACGGGAACATCTGAACCTGATCGGCGTGGATATCGGTGGAGCTACGACCGACGTGTTTTCCGTGTTCGAGGGGGCGTTCAATCGAACGGTCAGTGCCAATCTTGGGATGTCCTACAGCGTATCGAACGTGCTGGCAGAAGCAGGACTGGCCAATATCATGCGGTGGGTGCCGTTTACGATCGATGAACAGACTCTGCGAAACCGCATCAAGAACAAAATGATCCGCCCTACGACCATTCCGCAGACACTCGATGAGTTGCAGATCGAACAGGCAATTGCGCGCGAAGCCTTGCGCTTGGCCCTGATCCATCACAAGTCGTTGGCGACCGGGCTGAAGGGTATCCAACAAGAACGGACGATCTCCGATGTTTTTGAACAGCAAGCCTCGGGCAAGTCGCTGATCGATATGATGAAGCTGGACTTGATCGTCGGGAGCGGCGGGATCTTGTCCCATGCGCCGCGTCGGATTCAATCCATGTTGATGATGGTCGATGCCTACGAACCGATGGGCTGTACGCGACTGTCAGTCGACAGCATCTTCATGATGCCGCACCTTGGAGTGCTCTCCACGATCAACGAACAGGCTGCCACCGACGTGTTCGTGCGTGATTGCATGATTTATCTTGGTACCTGCGTGGCGCCGATCGGGCAGGGGAAAAATGGTGATCGCTGTGCCGACTATCAGTTGACGATGCCGGATGGAAAGACGATCAGTGATCAGCTGAAGTTCGGAGAGCTGAAGGTGGTTCCATTGGAATCCGGTCAGAAGGCTTCGATCAAGATCCAGCCTGCCAAAGGGGTCAGCATGGGGGCAGGGGCTGGCGTGGCTGTGACCAAAGAAGTCCATGGCGGTGCGGTCGGACTCTTACTCGACGGCCGAGGGCGGCCACTGAAACTTCCGACCGAGCAACAGGCTCGTGTAGCGTCCCTCACGAAATGGTTCGATGCGGTCGGGCTCTATCCGAAGGAGAGCTGATGGCAGATAGCATATGGCGTATAGCCGAAGGGCAGAATGCTCACGACAGAAGGCGCGTTCGAGTCCAGTTTATTTTGGGTCACACCGGATTTTCTGTGAACCAGGCCATTAGCCATATGCCATCAGCCATTGGCTCTTAACTATGGCTCATTCCTACACTCCCGGGCTCACAGTCACGGAACAGACGGTCGTTCACCGTCGCCGCATGCTGCCGCTTCCAGGGAAAGTCTTGGTCGCCGTCGGCGATCGGGTCCGGTCCGATCAAGTCGTGGCCAAAGCTGAGTTGCCTGGAAAAGTCTTCCCGATCAACCTCGCTAATCAACTCAGCGTGACTCCAGGTGAGATGAAAGGGTATCTGACCAAACGAGAAGGTGATCTGGTCACCACAGACGAGATCCTGGCGGAGAATAAACCGCTGATCAAGTGGTTCAAGACGGAAATCCGCTCACCGGTCTCCGGCACGATCGAATCAATCTCGTCCGTGACCGGTCAGGTTCTCTTGCGCGAGCCGCCGAGGGTGCTGGAGCTGCTGGCCTATGTCGACGGTACGATCACCGAGACGATTCCGCAACAGGGCGTCGTGGTTCAGACGACCTGTAGTTTGGTGCAGGGCATTTTCGGTATCGGCGGGGAGACATCAGGGGACATTGTGATCGCGGTAAAAGCTCCGGACGAACCATTGATGCCGAATCATCTCACAGCTGCTATGAAGGGCAAGGTGGTGGTGGGAGGCTCGTTTCTTTCAGCAGAGACGATGAAACAGGCGAAGGCTGTCGGCGTGGCCGGGGTGGTGGTCGGTGGAATTCATGACGAAGACCTCCGGGCCTTGCTGGGCTATGACTTAGGTGTCGCCATTACGGGAACCGAGCAGGTGGGGTTTACGCTGATCCTGACCGAGGGGTTTGGAACCATTCCGATGGCCGCAAAGACATTCAAACTTCTCTCATCCCATGCTGGTCAGAAAGCCTCGATCTCCGGGGCGACACAGATCAGGGCCGGCGTGATTCGTCCTGAGATCATCATCCCACAGGGGGAAGGGCAGACGAAGACAGCAATTCAATCGCAACGAGAAGGCATTCGTGTCGGTGATCCGGTTCGGATCATCCGTGATCCGATGTTCGGGCGGATCGGCGAAGTGTCGGCGCTTCCGTCCGAGCTGACCAAGATAGCCACGGAGAGTGAGGTCCGGGTCTTAGAGGTCAAATTTGCTGACGGAAAGACCGTGGTGATTCCACGCACGAATATCGAAGTGATTGAAGGGGCGTGAGAGAGAAGTGAAAAGTGAGGGGTGAAAGGTGAGAAGCGGTGAGGAGTAAAGCGTGAAGCGTGATGTGTATCTCGTTAAGCGTCGGAATGCTCGCTCAGCCTGCCGGTTGCTATTCACGATTGGCTTGATCATGAATGTATTGGCGTCACACCCTTCGGCAGAGCCTCTGATCACGGCTCCACAAGATGTGCGGGTGTTCGATACCCCGAATGACGGAGGAGAAAGTCTCACGGTTCAGTGGGCGCCTTCGTCATGGGATAGTCCGGACATCCGATACCAGGTTTTGGTTGGTGAGGCCTCCATCACAGATCCTCAGAAGTTGACGGTCGTCTCGGAGTTTCCAGCTAATTCCAAGTACGTCAAGGATACGAAAACAGCCTGGTGGACGAGGACCGCGGAAAAGACCTGGCATCAGGCGATGGTGAAAAGTGCGAAGGGGATGGAGATCACGGATAACCAACCCTATGCCGTGGCGGTAGCCACCATTCAGGCTGATCAGCGACTGTTTAGCGCGGTCCATGTCGCGACGCCGGCAGCCAACTGGTTCAACTGGAACCAGCTTAACAATTTGATCATCGGACTCCTGTTTGGCGGATTAGTCTTCTTTGCGATCAGTTACGCCAAGCGCCACGAGATCTTTCTCCGTCGGATTCCAGGCTTGGATGCGGTCGATGAAGCCATTGGTCGTGCCACGGAGCTGGGCAAGCCGATTCTCTATCTCACCGGTGCCCATGATCTGCACGATCCTTCGACGATCGCGGCGGCGGTCATTCTCGGGAAGGTGGCAAAGCGGGCGGCGCTCTATGAAACGGAACTGATG
>JAEURV010000046.1 GCA_016788465.1 Nitrospira sp.
CTGATGAGCGGCAGTGAGTCGACCCTGATGATGCTCTCCCTCATCACCGTCTTTCTTTTTCTCGTGCTCGGGGGACTGGAATGGATCAGAACCCGAATTCTGATTGCAACAAGCGCCAGGCTTGATGAGCAGCTGGGGGAACGGGTCTTCGATGCCGTCTTTGCCCAATCCCTCACGAGCAGCGGCGCGGTGTCCACAACCCAACCGCTGAACGATCTCCTCCAGATCCGGCAATTCTTGACAGGCCATGGTCTGCTGGCCTTTTTTGATGTGCCCTGGATGCCCATCTATGTTGGACTCATGTTTGTCTTTCATGTCTACTTCGGAGCCGTGGCCCTGTTCTCAATGCTCCTGCTGACGGGGCTTGCGATCTGGAATGAACTGGCGACCCGCACGACCCTGGCAGAGGCAACCCGCGAATCGCTCGAGGCCACGCAGCTGACACAACGCAATCTTCGAAATGCCGAAGTCATCGAGACCATGGGCATGCTGTCTCCCCTGCGGACCCGCTGGCACACGAAACAGTTCCGTGTCTTAGCACTGCAGAGTCAGGCCAGCACCAAGGCCGGCCTGATCAATGCCTTCTCGAGAACGTATCGACTGACGATTCAATCACTCGTCCTAGGACTTGGCGCGTATTTGGCTATCCAAAAGCAGATCTCCCCTGGACTCGTCATCTCAGGGTCTATTCTCTTGGGACGAGCACTGGCCCCGCTGGATCAAATGATTGCTGGGTGGCGAGGGTTTCTTGGAGCGCGAGAAGCCTATCACCGCCTCAATACCCTGCTGCACGCGATCCCTAAACGGGAGACTCCAATGCCGCTTCCACCGTTACGCGGGCAGGTCAAGCTTGAAGATCTCGTCATCACGGTCCCTGGTCGAAACGAGCCCATTCTCAAAGGAATCACCCTCACTATTGAGCCCGGGACGACGGTGGCACTGATCGGCCCAAGTGCGGCCGGCAAATCCACCTTAGCAAGGGCGATTCTCGGTCTGTACCTTCCGACGCAAGGACGTGTCTGTCTCGATGGCGCGGATGTCTATAAATGGGATCGGACGCAGCTTGGCCAGTCTGTGGGATACCTGCCGCAGGACGTCGAATTACTCGATGGCACGGTCGCAGAGAATATTGCCCGGTTTGGGGACATCGAAGCGGATCGCGTAGTGGAAGCGGCGCGGTGGGCAGGCATCCATGAGATGGTGCTGACACTGCCACAGGCCTACGACACACCGCTGATCGGTGGCGGCATTACGCTATCGGCCGGACAACAGCAACGGATTGGGATTGCCCGGGCGATCTACGACCGTCCCCGCCTTGTGGTGCTCGATGAGCCTAATGCCAACCTCGACGTGGCCGGGGAAGAGGCCCTCATGAAAACGCTGGACCACTTGCACCGGGACGGGTGCACCGTCATCCTGGTCACGCATCGCACGAATGTCCTCCAAGCCGTGCAGAAGGTTGCGATGATCGTCGGCGGAAGACTGAGACTGTACGGTTCATGGGAAGAAGTCCTGGCGGCTTCAGCCCGCCCCTCTCAGGCGGCAGTCTCACCACGCCAGGCCGGGCCCACCTCCATACCACGTGTGATGCCAACCGCCCCAAGCCATGAAGCAGTCAAGAGTATGCCCCTGCCCAACGAGGAGGTGCCGCATGGCTGACCAGGTACTCATCGCCCCGCACCAGGCCTTAAGCGACGATCGCGCGATCCGTCGTCAGGGATTGGTACTCTTATTAGTGGTCTTTGGTGGTTTTGGAACCTGGGCCTCGCTGGCCCCGCTCAACAGCGCTGCCTTGGCGCCTGGAGTCATCACTGTCGAGCATTATCGAAAGACCGTGCAGCACCTCGAGGGTGGGATCATTCGGACACTGGATGTGCATGACGGGGACTCCGTTCAACAAGATCAGGTGATCGCAACGCTGGATGATACCCAATCTCGGGCGCAGCTGGAGGTCTTACGGGGGCAACTTTACTTCAGAATCGCGCAGGAAGCCAGGCTGGCCGCACAGCGTGATCGACTCTCTATTGTCCACTATCCCCAGGAATTGCTTGCGCACCACACCGATCCACGCGTCCAGGAAGCGATACGCCTGCAGGATCAGACGTTCAAGGTTCGCCGGGCGGCATACGAAGGTGAGAGCGCAGTGTACCGCCGACAGATCGAGCAACTCCGAGCGAAGGTGACGGGGCTCCAGGCGCAGAAGCTTAGTCGAGATCGGCTTGTCGAATCCTACCGGGGTGACCTCAACGACTTTCGAAGCCTCTTGAAAGAAGGCTTCACCGAGAAGCAGAAGGTTGAGGAACTGGACCGAGCTCTGGCGCAGAACGAGGGGCAACGGGGAGCACTTCTGTCGGATATGGCAGCGAGCGAACTGCAGATCGCTGAGATCGAACTAAAAATCCTCCAGCTGCAGAAAGACCTGCAACGAGACGTGGCTAAAGAGTTAAGCGAGGTCCAAGCAGAACTATTCAGTCTGCGCGAAAAGGTGCAATCGCTTGAGCGGACCGTCGAGCGGACCGTCATCAAAGCCCCCGTCTCGGGAATGGTATTGGGGTTGGCAGTGCATACCATCGGCGCCGTCATTCAACCAGGTGGCCGGCTGCTCGACATTGTGCCCCAAGATCAGAAGTTGATCGTTGAAGCCCAAGTCGCACCCATCGATATTGATCGGGTCAAAATTGGACAGGTGGCAGAGGTGCGGTTCAGCGCATTCAAGACCCGTGATCTGCCCACGATCGAGGGCACCCTGATCAGCGTCTCAGCGGATCGCATCGTAAGGGACAACAAAGAAAATAATGGCGGCGATACAGCCTACTACCTGACCCGTATAGAAGTTTCTCCCAGCGGTCTCCAGTCCTTGAGAGAGGCCAACCTCGAACTGGTGCCCGGAATGCCCACGGAGGTCCTTATCCAGACAGGAGCTAGAACTCTGGTCCAATATCTCATGAAGCCGCTGACTGATACCTTCAAACGCTCTTTTATTGAGGATTGAGCAAATGAGGATCTCCGTCTCCTCGACAACGCTATTGCCGACCTGACGACTAGTCATCTCACAGACGACACGACCATGCGCAACAAATACCTGCTCATCTTGCTCTTCACGCTCCTCAGTCCTGCGGCCCAGGCCGCAGAAGAGCGACCGGGGAATTTACTCCAACTCTATGACCTGGCCATGACGAGCAACCCCATCGTGGAAGGCCGAAAGTATTCCATCATGCAAGCCGAAGCCCAAAAGGACCAAGCCCGCAGCAAACTACTCCCTCAAGTGTCCGCCACGGGTTTCATCTCGTGGAACGAATTGAATCAAGAAACGACCAACGCCTTCACTCGGCAGACGACCGACTTCACCTCACAATATCAAGGGTTACGCGGCGTGGTCCAAGCCAGACAGGCACTGTTCGACCTCGCCTCCTATCGAGCCTACGAAGGCGCCGGGTTCACCATCAAGCAAGCAGAGCAAGATTTAGCGGATGCCCGCATGGGCCTTGCCACTGATCTGGTCGATCGCTACCTGGAGTTCTTGCAAGCCACCGATGAAGCCGGCTATCTGCAGGGCGAGCTAGACTTGACCGATGGGGATGCACAACGAATCCGCCGTTTGTACGAACGGGCCATGGCAAAAGTCACGGATCTCTACGAGGTAGAGGCCTATTACCAGACATTGAAAACACGCGAACTCGAAATTCACAATGCAAAAGCCGTCGCATTGGAAAAGGTGCGAGAGGTCGTCGGCACCCCCGTGATCGATCTGGCTAGACTGACGAAGGAAGAATTGCCGGCAGTGCCTGGTCAGGCCGACCAATGGGTGGCGAACGCGGTTTTACATCATCCGGCGATCCAGGCCTTGCAACACGCCATGGACGCGGCGGCCAAGACGATCGCGAGTCAGTGGGCTAACCATCTTCCACTCCTGTCCCTACAGACGGCCGGCATCTATGCCAAGAATGGTGGATTTGATAACCGCCAGCTTGAGCCATACACGGTTGGTACCTTAGGCCTGCAGCTCAACATGCCGCTCTACTCCGGCGGCAGTGTGAAAGCGGGGGAACGCGAAGCGATCGCCCGCTTTGAAATGACCAAGTACAAGCACATGCAAAAGCAACGTGAGATCGAACGGGAGACCAGGACGGCATATCTGAATGCCCAAACAGCGTATTCGCGTATCGCTTCCACCGCACGTGAAGTGGAGGCACGAGTCAAGGCCCGAGATGGCCAGCAACGCGGCTACGAGTTGGGTGCGTCCACCATCGTAGCCTTGTTGGAATCAAAAAAGAATCTGCTGAAATCTCGGTTTGGCTATGCCAAAGCCCGCTACGACTACATTCGTTCACTGGTCGCCTTACGTGTCTGGGGCGGAACACTCTCACGGACAGATCTGGAAGAGATCAACAGCTGGCTGGCACGGCACTGACAGTTGTTCTCAGACTGTGCCACTGCTTTCCTGTTGAACGCTCTGCAGGCAAAAGGTGCACATCCGCATGAATGTGCCTTACAGTCAGCCATGGAGCGAGCTACAGAGAGTGCGCTGAAGCGTGTCTCCTTCCCGTTCACGGAACGAGACAGCCACACGGAGTTGTTCCAGGTACTGGTCCAGGACTTTCCCGCCCAGGTCGATCTTCCGAGAATGAAAGAACTTCTGCACGTCCTGTTCTAGTTCCGGCGTGGTTAGACCGACGATACCTCCGCACATACGCCTAAGGCCTTGCTTCGGAAACAACTTATCCATCTGATCCCAGTTCGCCTTTACAAACTCCCAAGCCTGTTCACGACCATAGACATTTGTCAGAAGGCTTCCCACGATGAAGGGTGCATCCTGCATGCGGATTTCACCGTTGAGAGTCCGTGCCAACGTGCGGTCGAGTAAGGGTGCGTGAGAAAAGGCGGCGAGTGAAAAGAGATACCGTCGTTCCTCTTGTGGTGTCGCAGCAGTCCGATACCGTTCGGAAAACTCCTCATACCGCGCTTCATCTCCTATATGAGCGAGAATGTTGACTAATGCAGGGACGACATCCGCATCCACTGTTGTGAGATCGGTCCGATATTGTTGATACCGCTCTGTAGCTTGGTGTTGAGTGTTTCGATCGTTAGCGAGCTTCCCAAAGGTACCGAGCAAGTCCCCGCGCAATTGTCTGGTGAGATCGGATTCTCCTGGCTTCGGATCCCATCCCAGCTCCGTGATCGCCGATTTCACACGGGCACTGACGAAGACTTCAAGCGTCCCGCGATCTTCTGCCGCGATGATTCTGTTCAAGAATGAGAAGGACTCTTGCAGCACCGCCCACACATTCTTGTCTCGTTCACCCTGAAAGCGTGCTGTGAGCTGAAGATACTCAGTAAGTGGCATCAAGCCCGCCACCGTTGTAGCCCACGCATCACTGATCAGGCAAAACCGTTCTATGACGGACAGCCGGTCGAGCTCTTGATCGAGCAACTCATACACAAGAGGAGCATCATAGTGAACCCGGTAAAATCCATGCCCTCCCTCATTCACAAGGACGGTGGTTGCTCCGCTTTGAAGCGTAACAGTGGTTTCCCGTTCAGTCAGTAAGAGCTGACGATGTTCCACACGGTTACCGATGATGACGCGGAGCTGAACGGGCACCTGCCAGCGCTGATCCGACGGTGACCTCTGCGCCAGATAGGAAAATCGCTCTTGTGACAGCCGCAGCTCCTGACCGTTGAGTTCCACCCTGATCAGAGGGAAGCCTGGTTGGAAGATCCAACCGTCCATCAGCTCGGGGACCGGCCGGTGTGCAATTTTCCCCAGTGCCACCCAGAGATCCTTCGTATCGGCATTGCCATAGGCATGGGTACGGAGATATTCGCGAACCCCATCACGGAAGATGGTGGGGCCGATATATTGTTCCAGCATGCGCAGGACTGACGCCCCTTTTTCATAGGTAAGAATATCGAACATCGCATCCGCATCCTTGGGAGCCTGGACCGGATATTCGATTGGTCTGGTATTCACAAGGCCATCGACGGAGAAGGCGGCGGAGCGGGCAACGGCGAAAGAATCCCACCGTTTCCAATCAGGTTTCCAGGCATCGACGGCCAACATTTCCATAAACGTGGCAAACGCCTCGTTCAACCAGAGTCCATTCCACCAGGACATAGTGACAAGATCGCCGAACCACATGTGTGCATTCTCGTGCGCCACAACGTCGGCCACCCGTTCTAGTTCCGCATGAGTTGCCGTCTGTTGATCAACAAGCAACGCTGTTTCCCGAAATGTAACGGCGCCAAAGTTTTCCATCGCTCCTGAAGCAAAGTCAGGAATGGCGAGGAGATCAAGTTTGTCACCAGGATAGGGAACGCCATAATAGCTTTCCAAAAACTGAAGCGAGGCCGCTGCAATAGACTCTCCGAATGCAGTAAGCGATTGCTTACCCGGAATAGTCCAGAGCCGAAGCGGCGTCTTCCCTATCAATACGGCTTGCGTTGCCTCCATTCGTCCCACGATAAACGCCACAAGATAGGTCGACATGACGATGCTATCGGCAAAGCGAACAACCTTCTTGTTGTTCGCCGTTGACTCAGAAACTACCGTGGTATTCGACACAGCAGTCAGTAGTGGATCGATAACCAAGGTCGTTGCGAAGACGGCTTTGAAATCCGGCTCATCCCAACAGGGAAAAGCGCGGCGGGCGTCAGTCGCTTCAAACTGCGTCGCGGCCAATGTCTGCACTACCCCGGACGTGTCTTTGTAGGTGCTGCGGTAAAATCCGCGGAGCTGGTCGTTCAATTTCCCATTGAATGAAAGGTGAAGGTGCCCTGTACCTTGCGGAATCAGTTCCTGAAATGCGAGTGTGGCTCGTTGGAGTGAAGTATCTATATCGATCGAAGCCTTGATTCGGCCTCCGCCTTGTCGATCAACTTCCGCAGTATCGATCACGAGATCGACGGCATTCAAAATGATCGTGCGCGTCGTCTGGTACACCGTGAGACTGATCGTGACCTGGCCTGTAAATGTTGATGTCGTGAGGTCCGGTTCGAGTCGAATCTCATACCGAGTCGGAATCACGTGTCGTGGCAGTCGATAGGGATCTATCTGGAGAGTCTCGTCGAGCGTCATGTCGTCACCTGTGAGTCTAGTCCGTGCCGTGGCATGGGCCACCGCTTCCTGAAGAAATGTATACGCTATCGGAATGGTCGGAAGGAAGTGCGTATGTCGACCGAGGATGAGGAGCAGAGTTCGGCTAACGAGCCACAGGCTACTTCCCGCGCGCAAGCACCGTGCGAACACCCTGGGGTGTCCCAACGATTAAGACATCCGTCCGCCCCACAAATAGACCTGTTTCGACTACGCCAGGGATCAGATTGAGCGCCGTTTCGAGTTCCCCCGGCTGAGCAATCCGGTCGAGATGGACATCGACAATGAAGTGGCCGGCTTCGGTCAGAAATGGAGCCCCGTTCCGTTCACGCAATACGATGCGGCTCTTGGTGAGCGATTCGATTTCACGAATGGTACTTCCCCATCCGAACGGGATAACCTCGATGGGAAGGGGGAAAGCCCCACCCAGGATTGAGACTTGCTTCGTGTGATCCACGACCACAATGAACTGTTTGGCAGAAGTCGCCACGATTTTCTCTTTTAAGAGAGCTCCGCCACCACCCTTAATGAGATTGAATTGGGGATCGACCTGATCCGCCCCATCAATAGCAACATCGATCTCCCAACGATTGTCGGCATCGAGCAGAGGAATTCCGGCTTGTTTAGCGAGGGACGCGGTTTCTTGTGATGTCGGAACCCCTCGAAGGTTCATGCCTGCACGAACTTTCTCGCCTAAGGCGCGGATCATATGCTTGGCAGTAGAACCAGTCCCAAGTCCGACGATCATTCCGTGGCGAACAAATTGTGCGGCCTCACAGGCTGCGGCTTTTTTGAGCTGGTCAAGATCGTAGGCGGTCATAAGGCTGTATGAAGAGAGAGCGCACTCGCCACTGACGCTGCTCCAAGCAGGGCGGTGTGCTGATTCATAATGACTTTGACGGGTATTTGACTCATCAGTCGCTTATATCGTCCCTTATTGGCAAAACCTTTCATGAATGTTCCATCTTGAAGCTTTGTGATGAGCTTTGGTGCAATGCCCCCGCCCACATACACTCCATCCAGTGAGAGCGCCTTCAATGCAAGATTTCCCGCTTCTGCCCCATAAATGGACGCAAAGAGTTCCAGAGCCTGTGTGGCAATTTCAGCTTGGCCCTGAAGGCCGGCTTGCGCAATTTCCGCCGCTGGATTGCCGGCCTTGATCCTTTCTGCCAGCCAGGTTGGCTCATTCTTCTTGGTATCACGTAGGAACTCATAGATCGCATGAAGCCCTGGACCGGACAGAATCCGCTCATAGCTTACATGAAGATACTGGCTCCGCAGGTAACGAAGGAGATCGATTTCCTGATCATTGTTCGGCGCGAAATCCGCATGCCCTCCTTCCGATGGCATAGGCCTATACGATTTCCCGTCCCAAAACAAAATGCTCTCTCCCAATCCCGTCCCGGCTGCGATGAGGGCAAGCGCTTGCCGTTTTCTTGGAGGATTCCCCACATTCAATACTTCCAGCTCGTCTGGCCGCAGTGACAAAATACCATACGCCGTGGCTTCCAAGTCGTTGAGCAACTGCGCGCGAGGAATCGCAAATCGCCTGGCGATCGTCGGTCCATCCACCACCCAGGGAAGGTTGGTCGTCTCGCAATGGTTGTCGATGACGGGCCCTGCAATTCCGAAGCACGCTGCCGTGAGCTTTGTCTCCGAAGTAGGCGGCATACCTGGCATAGGAATAGCACTGGAGGATTCATGAGATTCTATTCCGACTGGTGGATTGCCCGGCACAAGAAACTCCAACAAGATGTCTTCCAGGGAGGTGTAATCGGCACTGTGAAAACTCTCTAAGCGGAGCGGATCCACACGCTCGTTCGCCCAGTCATAGAGTGCCAGATTGGTTTTTGTTCCTCCGATATCTCCCGCAAGAATCATGCGTCTCCTTTAGGGGGAACCCGCCTTGTTAGCCCTTCCGCAGCCGCTTGGTCCAGCATCCAGACAAGCTGACCCGATTCGGGTGCAACCCTAGCCGCAGGCAAGCAACGATCTGTTTCTGATCCCGGCTCGAGAACCCGACGGACCATATCGGCTTTTCCTTTTCCCATCACGAGGAACAGTACCATAGCTGCCCGATTCAAGACACCTAGGGTCATTGTGAGCCTAGAACGTATCCCTGTGGGGGCCTGGCCGACGGTGACGAGTTTCGTTGTTTCCTGCAACGCTAACGTCCCAGGAAAGAGCGATGCCGTATGCCCATCATCTCCGAGCCCTAGTAGAACGAGATCTATGCACGGGACTGTATTCGGTTTGGCCTGAGTAACTTGACGGATGGTCTCCTCGTACTGCTGGGCAACAGCTGATGGGTCTTCAGCCTCGCCGCTGATTCGCGAAATATGATCCGACTGGATGGTGAGGGGGTAAAAGAGCGAAGCGCGAACCATACCAAAATTGCTGTCCGGATGATCTGGTGGAACACAGCGCTCATCACCAAACAGGAAGTAGACCCTCGTCCAATCGAGACCTCTGCTCCACGTAGGTGATGCAAGGGCCTGATAGAGTGTCTTGGGTGTCGATCCTCCGGAAAGGGCTATTGTGAATCGACCATGGGAACGAATCGCTCGTTCACTGGCCGACGCAATAAGCGCTGCAGCGTCGTGCGCCCATTCGTGAATTGATCCGGCAATACGGATGTCCGGAACGACTGGCATATCAACGACGCATCCGCTCGAGACGTTTCCCTGTTGCTGAACGCCGACCAGGCGACGCTGTCCCTGCCACCGCTGCTGCGAGGGCCTTCACGACGGCGACGGGATTTGGACCCAATTGGACACGAATGGCATGCCGATGGTGCGTACGGAGCGATTCGAGATCACCGCTCGCCTGTGCATTCGCTAAGGTCCCGAATGAAAATGGCCTTCCAGGAATAGGGGTGTCGGAGGCCATACGGTCAACTAATTCCAAGAACACACCGGTATTTGGTCCTCCTTTATGAAGTTGTCCTGTTGAGTGCAGATAACGTGGCCCATAGCCAAACGTCGTGGCCACACGGTATGTGGACATGAGGGCTCGGCGGAGCCGACCGACGGCTGCTTCGAGAGGGCGGGAGGGAGTCGTGTATCCGAGCACGGACAGGTATGTTCCCGGTTGAAGTAGGTGAGATAATTCTTTCGCGACGGCTGTAGGTCGGTGACTCTGTTGAGCTGGCAGACGCCCCGTCGATTGGTACGTATCTAGGACTCGATTCGTGTTGTCCTTGCTTTCCTGTACATTCGGCTGGTCAAACGGGTGAATGCCGAGAACATGGCCGGCAACGGCTGTGGCAAACTGCCATCGGAAAAACTCCGCGCCCAGATCATAGTGATCACGGAGGTCAAACTGAAGAACCGGCTGACCTGCCTTAATGAGTCTCTGTACGGCTCGATCAAGTGCCGTGTTCTTCTCTCTCTTCAGTTTGAGATAGATGAAGAATCGATCGGTTCCATACGCACTCGGTTTTAGAACCGGTTCTTGTGCAATAGGAATGACACCAGTCCCTTCCTTGCCCGTGCTTTCTGCGAGCAACTGCTCGACCCACAGTCCGAACGTCGTAAGCGAGGGTGAGGCAATGACCGTCACCTTATCACGACCAGCCTTGGCCAAACTGCCCATCGCTGCACCCAGATAGGCGCCGGGATTAGCCTGTCCGTCTTTTTGCAGGCGGCATCCCTCAGCCATACCGGCAGCCCGGTCTAGGAGCTTGGGAATGTTCACGCCAAGGAGGGCCGCGGGAACTAAGCCGAAGAGAGACAAGACGGAATAGCGCCCGCCAATGTCCGCAGGGTTGGAGAAAATCTCACTAAATCCATAGTCTTTGGCCAGCTTTTCCAAACCGGTGCCTGGGTCGGTAATCGCGACAAACTGCTTTCCTCCGCGATTCCCCTTCGTGTTCGTCACGAGTTTCCAAAAGTGCGCGAACAGTGACATCACTTCGATGGTTCCCCCAGACTTACTCGCCACGAGAAAGAGAGTGCGTGCCGGCGAAATAGCTTTGGTGACTTGCCGTACCCATCCCGGAATCGTGGAATCAAGAACCCATAGACGCGGAGCTCCTTTCTGAGGTCCAAACACCGTACGAAAGACTTCAGGCCCAAGACTGCTCCCTCCCATCCCCAGCAACACGACATCTTTGACAGCCGATTGCTTGGCATCAGCTACGCAACGCTGTATGTGGTCTAGCTCGTGACGCATGAGGTCCTGTACCGTCAACCACCCCAACCGATCGGTAATTTCTTTAGGGTCTGTTTTCCAAAGCCGATAATCTTTTGACCAGAGCCGCTCAATCACTTGATCCCGATTCAGTGCTTCAAGCGTTGGCTGAATGGTTGCACAGAACAGTGGTGGCAGCTTGTCACTCGGACGCATAGACATCGACCTCCTGGTTCAACGGGATGTTGCTGAGATCGTAGGGGCTCGTGTTTCGTATCTTATTGACTAGCCAGGGAAAAGGCAACACGAACACATTACTCTTCATTCCTATTTATCTGACGTACGACGAATGACAACTGCCATTCCATCGACGAGAGACCATGCCAATGATTGCGCATGATCGGCTGTGAGAGTCAGCTCTAGATAGGACGAGGATACGGCAGGTTGGTCAGTAAACAGGTGAGCCGCCCAATCCTTCACTTTGTGCCATCCAACTTTTCCAAGTAGGACTGCCCCCCTGAAAATGCCGTCGTTTGCAACGGAGGGAACCACGGTTACATTCAGTGGTGGGGTAAAGGAAAGCACATAGTCCGTCGGCATGTCTGCGACAGATATTGGTTCTTGTTCTGCAGCTGCGCCGGGTTCGATTTTTCTCCTGACGACGGGTGGTCGTGCCACCAACCGATGGATGCCTTTGAGAGCCTCTCGTGGACCTGCCGACCATGTCACAATGGGAATCTGATGGAGCCCGATCCCGCGACCTTTAATGTGAATCATCCCTGTGCCCAGATCGATCAGAAGATACGTCTGCGGACGGACCGCCAGTTTGAGCTCCTCTTCCAAAACACGCGTCGCTTCTTTGAGTTCGTGCAGGTTATTCGGATTCAGATCGGGAAAGGGGTCGAGCTCCCTTCCCCACCCCGGTGTGGTGAATGTAAGTAGGAGTAGAATGGCGCAGAGGTTCATTGGCGATATCTGCGCGTTCCTGGTGAGTTAAAAGATCATGATCGGCGTCCCCACTCGCGCGAGTTTGTAGACACCTTTCAGATCGTTATCGTTGAGCCGAATGCAGCCATGTGTCACGTTCTTCCCCAACAATCGGGTATAGAGCGTTCCATGAATGAAATACCCCTTGCCGAAACCCAAGGCATAATCACCGAGAACTCCCTGCTCGGCCCGGTCCGACGCATTTTGTGGTACTGCGAGACCCTCTTCTACGAATGCCCAATCGGGCTTGATCCATGTTGGATTGGTCAATTTGGATCTGACAAGGAATTCCCCTCGTGGCGTATCAAACACCCATTGATTGTTCTCTTCACCAGGTTTATCGAGAATTGTGCCGCTCCCAGTCGATGCAATAGCGTCCAGAACGATTTCATCCTGACGCTTCACATAAAGACGATTCCGAGCTGTGTCCACTAAAATATACGGTTGGTTAGGCATGACCTGGGCAAGCTGGGTGGAAAGTACCTTATATCTGGCCTGCAGCGTCCGGAGGGAGGCCTTGTTCTCAACAACAGGAGATTGGCCCTCTTGACTTACAATGGGCGTGGTGGGAGTACTCGTCGGCGCATTCGTCACCAGGACGATGATAAGAAGAGCTGCGAATGCCGCAAGAACGATTCGCGCTATTGGTGCACGTTCAGATTTCTTCTTTCCCACGATCGAGTTGCGCCAATGTTGAGGCCACAGCATTTTTCTTGGTTAATGCACCAACGATGGTAACCGGTGTCCCGACAGGAACACGCTCATAGAGTGCCGCCATGTTCGGATTATCGAGCATGATGCACCCAAGCGTTTGCGCCAGCTGTTCATTGTCTGCGCCATGAATTTCGATTTGGCCGCCAATGCCTTTGGATGAAGGAATTTTCCCTGACCTCTTTGCAAGCTGGAAACGTCGTCGATCCTCAACATTGGGATAGTCCAGGGCCAACGCGCGATAGAATTGGGTCTGGCCTTGGCCTCGCCTGTCGGTGACATGATAGCGCCCTTCTGGGGTCGCACCGTCCCCCTGGAACTGCTTCTCCAGCATACCGTTGAAGCCCAGTCGAACTGGGTAAGATAACACCTTCCGACCACTCTTGTAGAGAGTGAGTTCCCGCTCGGCCTTGTCCACCACAATCGCGGTAGCCTGATGCATGCGTGACCAATCAATCGTCTGTTTAGCCAAGGTCTGCCAGTAGGTGATCCGACTTTCTTCGGCATAGCGCCCCAATTCTTGACTAAGTAAAGATGTTTGAACCTTGAGAGCGTGATCGGCTTTCTCCGCAGCCTGCATGGCCCGCGGATAGTCTTTTTGCTCAAGAAACGATCGTGCCTGTTTGACGAGGAGGTCCGTCTGCAGGCCCTTCTCTCCAAGCAAAATACGCCCATCAATCGCCTCAATCCTGGCTGCGACACTGCGAAGCTGTTCTTCCAGGCGAATCACCCTCGCTTGTATTGCGCGCTGTTGTGAGACCTGCCGATCATGAAGTTGCGACACAGTACGTTCACCCATGACGTAGAGCCAGCGAAGATCACTTTCAAGGTCGCTTGACTCCCAGGGCCAACGGATTAGTTCGTCGTCGAGTTGGGTGCGTGCTTTTAGCAGGGCCCATTGTCGAACGAACTGGCCGTACTCTTCAGGAGCAGTCTCTGGAGCTCGAAGGGCGATGAGATCTTGATCAATGGCTTCAACTGCGGCAACAAGATCGGGAGGGACCGCTTGCACACAACCAACCAAGCAAATCGCACAAGACACTACAGTCAGTACCCCAAATGCGTTATATGTACCGTTCTCCCCCATCATGCCGTAATTATTTTCTCCGCCCAGATTTGCCTTTCCCGACTTTGGCGAGGGCATTTTGTATTTCGGTTGACACGGCTTGGCTCATGTCGTGAATCGCCTTAGCCTGCGTTTGAGCAGCAGGAAAATCTTCTTTGTCGATCGAGGCCTGAACCTGTTTGAGCAGCGACTTCAAACCCTCCACATCGTTCCTGATGGCTTCCACTGCTGCGCGATCCTTCCCAACCGGAGCCTTGGCAACAAGATCCTGCGTCGCCCTCACCGCCTCTTCCGCCACCTGTTGCGCCTGTAAAGCAGCGGCTTTGGCCTCTTCTTTCTTTTGAACAGTGGCGGTTTTTATTCGGTCACTTTCCGCCTTGGCTGAAGCGGAGAGCTGCTGCGCCTTGCCATAGTCTCGAAATAATCCGAACTTTCCTTCTTGATCTGAAACCTCTTTCCTCATTGCTGCCAGCGTTCCCTCAAGCTTGGCGTATTCCTCTGCAGAATACGTGGCCGCCCCGCTTTCTTGTGCTTCCTTCAAAGCCTTTTCGGCTTCTTGGATCTGTTGGTTCGGGGGATCCGCACACCCCGCTGTCAGTGCCAGAGTGAGTGCGATCGATACAATGGTTACTCTTCTTGCCATACCGTGGATCCTCCATTTGATTGCATTTCTGGTGACCTGAGCACTCGTGAGTATTCCTTCTGAATTAGTCTGAATATTATGTAGAGACTAAGAGCATCACCTCTTCAAGCTTTAGGCATACTAACACACCTAAAAGAACCAGCAAGCCCAATGCCACTGATTGCAACAGGTACTAAGTCATGACCCATGCTATTTCATAGACTTATACTGGGCATAGGACGATCGCGACAGGTTGGACTTTGTGGCATTCTGGTGGCCGAGCGCAAAACCGCCCCAACCCAAGCCACATCTAGGGATGATCAGTGTGGAGTCTTTAGCAGTCATCACGAGCCACAGTCCCTTGAAATTGACAGACTCCTTTGGCTCCCCTATAATCCACCGTTCATTTAATCCAGATTTCGAAGGTTTTTGGGAGGGAAAGGGCAACTATGTCGTTTACATTTCAACAGCCGTCAAACTTGAAGAAAAAACGTGAACATGGGTTTCGAAAGCGCATGAGCACAAAAAACGGCCGTAAGGTCTTAGCCCGTCGACGAGCGAAAGGACGAGCTCGGTTGACTGTTTAGACAGATTGTCACGGGTTATGCAGGTGTTCTTCGTGTCGCTCCCCAATCTCTAGCATTCTTATTGAGCGTACGCCCACCTAACAGTTGCGGTCTTCTCCGGGGTCATGAACGGATGGGATACGACGAAGGCACACCCCCTTATCCGGTCACACCCAAGACACATAAGCGGGCTGATATTTTTTTAAAGAGTCACCGGGATATTCAAGCTGTTAAACAGCATGGCCGGCGAATCTCGACAGCGCACTTCAACCTTTTGGCCTGTGAAGTCGGTGATGCGCCGACTCGAGTGGGAATTATCGTTGGGAGACGGTTTGGGAATGCAGTAAGACGGAATCGTGCCAAGCGCATGTTCCGCGAGTTGGTAAGGGATTCCTATTCTGAGTTGACTTCCGGACGTGGAATTCTGGTTTTCCCCAAAAAGGATATCTTTTTGTTGTCCCGAAACGAGCTGGTTCAAACCTGGATACTTTCACTAAAACGCATGCGTCTGCTTCGTCCCGATTGAGACTCGCATGAAACAAGTTTTACTATGGGTTCTGCAAGGCTATCGACTGGTGATCTCACCGATGTATGGTCCGACCTGTCGGTTTTATCCATCCTGCTCACGGTATGCCTCGGATGCGATCGCCAAGTACGGCGTATGGCATGGATTCTGGCTTGCCCTTGTCCGACTGTTGAAGTGTCATCCTTTCCATCCAGGGGGAGAAGATCCAGTCAGGTAGTGATACAAGTTTCATTTTTTAACGAAAGTTTGATCTTCACATGGAAAAGCGCCTCGTTCTCTTCTTGATACTCTCGGCCGCGATCGTCTTTGGATATGAGTATGCACTCAAAGGATTGGGCCTGCTTCCGCCCCCAACCGTTTCAAATCCTACGGAATCAGGTCCTGATGGAGCGCTCGCGCCTTCAGGGAACAGCTCCGGAAGCCAACCATCCACTCCTGCGGCTTCCAAAACTCCGGATTCGCATGGCATCCCTCATAGCGATGGCTTGAAGTCACAATCAACCCGCATGGAACCCGTCGCCGCGGAAACGGTGGAGATAGAGACCGAACTCTATCGTGCTAAGTTCAGCTCTCAAGGTGCCGTTCTCACAAGCTGGGAACTTAAGCGATATCGCAGTAGCGGCGATGGGAAATCCCTTGTCCAATTGGTTCGGCAAGGAGGTAAGTTTGCTGAGCCACTCACCGTCACAACAGATGATGCAGCACTGGCAAAGGAATTAAGAGAAGGCCTCTACAAGATCGCAAAAGATTTTACGACTTTGGACCAGGAGCACCCGACCGGTCACGTTACCTTTTCCTATAATAACCCTGGTTCTGGCGTGCGGCTCGAGAAACAACTTACCCTTCATTTCAATAGTTATATTGTTGACATCACCTTGACACCGGTAGGACTGCTGAGTCCTCTGAAAGTGGAACTAGGCACCAATTTTGGTGTGGTGGAGTGGGGCGAGGGGTTTATCGGTTCTGTTGGAACTGTGTCGTTGATCGACGACAAGATTGAGACCGACGCCCCCGAGACTGACACGGAACGGAAAGGCGCGTTGGCCTGGACCGCCTTGCAGGACAAGTATTTCATGTCGGCTCTTATCCCAAAAGGGAGTGCTTCAGCTTGGCCAAGGAAACAGGGTGAAAAACTCGTCTCAACCGCCGTGCGCCTTGCTACAGATCCATCTGCTGCACCGCTTTCATTACAGCTGTTTGCAGGTCCAAAGGAGTTTGATACGCTTCAAAACCTGCGTATTCGACTGGAAGATACGATCGATTTTGGATGGTTTCTGTTCGGCAGTTGGGACATCGTGAGGGCCGTTGCCAAGCCGATCTTCTCCGTACTGCGTTCCATCAATGACTATACCCACAATTACGGTGTCACCATTATCCTGCTGACCGTCGCGATCAAGCTGTTATTTGTCCCTTTGCAGTACAAGAGCTACTCGTCGATGAAGCAGATGCAGACTATCCAGCCCAAGGTGGCTGCCCTCCAGGAGAAGTTCAAGGATGATCGAGATCGGTTGAACAGGGAATTGATCAAACTATATCGCGATCATAAGGTCAATCCCGTTGGAGGCTGTCTGCCGATGGTCCTTCAAATGCCGGTATTCGTGTCCCTATTCAATATTCTCTATATGACGATCGACCTTCGCCAAGCGCCCTTAGGTCTCTGGATTACCGATCTGTCCGTTCAGGATCCTTATTATATTCTGCCCATTATCATGGGAGTCAGCATGATGGTGATGCAGAAAATTCAGCCCACCACGATGGATCCAGCACAGGCAAAGATGATGTTGATGCTGCCCGTCGTCATGACTTTCCTGTTCATTAACTTTCCTGCTGGCTTAGTCTTGTACTGGCTGACGAACAATGTATTGTCCATCGCTCAGCAGTTTGTCACGGATCGGTTTTTCTTTAAGAATCGCTCGCTGGATGTCAGTACAGCTGAGCCGAACAATCAAAAATGAGGCTCGCAGATCCTGTCTTGTACGATTAGGCTTCACGACCAATGGTGAATTGTGCCTATCGATGGAGCACCTGAGGATACAATTTGTGCCATTGCCACCCCGACGGGCGAAGGGGGAATTGGAATTGTTCGCATTAGCGGTCCGAACGCAACCGACATTGCCGCTAAAATCGTGAGGCTACGCACCAACAGGCGTCTCGGCACCCTCCCCTCACACACATTACATCTCGCCGATATTGTTTCAACTTCTCATCCCGAACCAGCCGATCATTCTTCGTCCGCGGTGACACAGGAACGCATTATCGATGAGGGGTTGGTGGTCTACATGAAGGGACCACACTCGTTTACTGCAGAGGATGTGGTGGAATTCCATTGCCACGGAAGCATGACAGTGCTCCAACGCGTATGTGAGTCCTGCGTCGCTGCCGGTGCTCGATTGGCACAGCCTGGAGAATTCACGAAGCGTGCATTCCTGAATGGTCGATTGGATCTATCCCAGGCTGAAGCGGTATTGGACACCATCAAGGCCAAATCGGAGTTTGCTCTTACCATCGCCCAACGGCAACTGCGGGGGGAGTTGGGACGTTATGTACAGGAATTGCGGTCTGTGATTGTGGCGCTCCTGTCACGAGTCGAGGCTGGAATTGATTTTTCCGAGGAAGATATTTCTTTTGTTTCTCAAGGGGACCTCATATCTGGGCTCAGGAATACCGTCCATCGGATACAGAAGTTGTTGGACACGGCCCAAACTGGTCGGGCTTTGCGAGACGGGATACGAGTGGTACTGGCAGGCCAGCCAAATGTTGGGAAATCAAGTTTGCTCAATAGCCTCATTCATGACGATCGTGCAATTGTTACTGATGTACCGGGCACAACGCGCGATCTCATTGAAGAAGCAGTTGTCTGGAATGGACTCCCCATTACTTTGGTAGATACGGCTGGTCTACGCGATACGACAGATGTGGTTGAGCAGGAGGGGATCAGGCGATCTAAGGATGCTCAGGCGCTGGGGGATTTGATTGTCCATGTGGTTGATGCTGTTGAAGTTCAGAAGACCGAGGCTCCTACGTTCCCCGTCCCGATACCTGGCACAAAGTATCTCGTCGTTCTCAACAAGGTCGATCTGCTGGCTCCGTTCACCAGGAGGCCTTTTTTTGAGATGCTAGAAGGACGATTACAGCAACGCATTCTGCCTGTTTCCACTCTAACCGGTGAGGGGCTTGAGGAGCTCAAAGTGGCCATCACGTCTCGATTTCTCACTCTCTCCTTTGAAGCCAATGAAGGTGTGGTGGTCACCAATGTACGTCATCGTGTGGCACTGCAAAGGGCGTTCACTGCTATCATGCAGGCTTTGTCCTCCATTGAGGGAGGGACGCTGGCTGAACTAGTATCCGTTGATCTCCATGAAGCCGCTGATGCCTTAGGTGAAATTGTCGGAAGCATCACATCTGACGATATATTGGAACGGATTTTTTCAGAGTTTTGTATCGGCAAGTAAGGAGAGGATGTGGCACAGAGCTACGACGTGATCGTGGTAGGAGGCGGGCATGCAGGCTGCGAGGCAGCTCTCGCCTCAGCACGGATGGGTGCAACTACCTTACTATTGACGATGGCCCTCGACCGTATCGCTCAGATGTCGTGCAATCCAGCCATCGGTGGGATCGCCAAAGGTCACCTCGTTAAAGAAATCGACGCACTCGGCGGTGAGATGGGCCGGAATACCGACCAATCTGGCATTCAGTTTAGATTTATCAATACAAGCAAAGGTCCTGCGGTCCGTGCCTTACGGGCCCAGTGTGATAAATCATTGTATAGACGGGCGATGCAAGCCACACTAAAAGCAGAACCCTTGCTCACGATGATCGAGGGAGTCGTGGACCGGTTGCTGGTGCACAGTGGAAGCGTGACCGGAATCATCACAGGGTCCGGCAACCGAATCGAGGCTAAAGCGGTCATTCTGACATCAGGCACTTTCCTTAAGGGACTTATCCACATAGGTTTACAGCACTTCCCGGCTGGGCGTGCCGGTGAAGCCTCAGCCGAACACCTGTCGGATTGTATGCGAGACCTAGGTTTTGAGGTTGGCCGGCTGAAGACGGGAACACCTCCCCGATTGGAAAAGGGGACCATCGATTTTTCAGCAATGATTCCCCAGCCTGGCGATACTCCACCTCCCCCGTTCTCCTATCGTACGCGGACCATCGCCACCAGGCAGATTCTTTGCCACTTAACGTATACGGGCCAGGCAACGCATGAATTGATTCAAAAGAACTTAGATCGATCTCCACTGTATAGCGGAGTGATTGAATCGACTGGACCACGCTATTGTCCATCTATTGAAGACAAGGTGATACGTTTTGCCGATAAGCAGCGTCACCAGATTTTCGTCGAACCGGAAGGCCTAGACTCTCACGAGTTCTACCCAAACGGTATCTCCACAAGCCTGCCCGTCGATGTCCAAGCCGCAATGCTTAAGACTATCCCGGGATTAGAGCACGCAAAAATACTGAAGCCTGGTTATGCTATTGAGTATGATTACTTTCCGCCGCGACAACTCTATCGAACGCTCGAAACAAAATTGGTGACAGGGCTTTATCACGCAGGGCAGATAAATGGTACATCGGGATATGAAGAAGCGGCCGCACAGGGTTTGGTGGCTGGAATAAATGCAGTTTTGAAGATTAAGGAGCGCCCACCATTTATTTTGGATCGCTCTCAAGCCTACATCGGTGTACTGATAGACGATCTCATTACCAAGGATGCCTATGAACCGTACCGTATGTTCACATCAAGAGCTGAATACCGATTACTGCTCCGTCATGGAAACGCTGATCTTCGCCTCATGGAGATCGGGTACGGTTTTGGGCTTATCCCGCCAAGTGAGTATGAGAAATTGGTTCGTAAACGGCACCTAATCGAATCAGAAATTGCAAACCTCCATGGCTCAAGGCCACAATATACCGAAGAGGTCAGCCTGCGGACACGGGGAACCTACTTGGAAAACTCATCCTCTGTCCAATCGATGGCCCAATTACTTCGGAGGCAAGAAGCTCGTTATCAAGAGCTTATAAATATTTTTGAAATGCCGCCAGTTGACGAAGATATCGCTGAGGAAGTGGAGCTTCAAATAAAGTATGAGGGATACATACAGCGGCAGATGCGCCAGGTTGAAAAGTTCAAAAAGCTTGAGCGAAAATCAATACCAAGTTCATTTGATTACAACATGGTCTCAGGCTTTTCACGTGAAGTTCGTGAGAAGCTCAATCGAGTAAGGCCAGAGACTATCGGCCAGGCCTCCCGTATTTCTGGAGTCACCCCAGCTGCGATTTCCTTGTTGCTTGTCTCGATTGAAAAGGGCAGGCGACAGTCTCATCATTTTCATACCGAACTTTCTGAAAATCCTCGATAGCCATATTTTCTATTGACCTCCTCTAGGTATCGGCGTAAGTGTTCCACGTGGAACAACGTGGGGCACTCGATCATCTCCTCCAGGAAAGCTCAAAAGCAATTGGTGTCCCAATTGGACAAGACCAAAATCGATTATTTCTTGTGTACTTGGAGCAACTTAAGGCCTGGAATCAATCCTTCAATCTCACAGCCATCACCAAAGATAATGAAATTATTATCAAACATTTCATAGATTCGATAGCAGCGTTCCGAGCAGTATCTATAGAACCTGGATCTCACGTCCTTGATATTGGGTCTGGAGCTGGCTTTCCAGGGATTCCGTTAAAGATTGTACGACCAGATCTTTGCATGACACTGGTCGAGCCAGCTCATAAGAAATCAGCCTTTTTGCATTTCATTGTCGGTCTTTTGCAATTGAGGAATGTTAATATCTTTCAGGGAACGCTCGAACTGTTTAAAGACAAACATCGGCCTGCAACCTTGTACGACTACCTCACCACCCGCGCACTAAATCCGTCTCTCATTTTTCAGAAAGCACACAATTTTCTGGGTAAATACGGCAAAGTGATCATTTATTCAGCCAAGCCACTTGATAGTACCTCGCATGACAAGAATTGGGATCTGGTGAGTGATTACACATTTGAACTGCCATATTCCCATGGATCCAGAACAATTTCAGTACTCTCACATCACAGCGGTGGGCTCTCTCTTACTGTTCCACGTGGAACATAATCTGTCTTAGGAGTTCTCTAGTGGGAAGAGTCATAGCGGTTGCCAATCAGAAAGG
>JAEURV010000058.1 GCA_016788465.1 Nitrospira sp.
CAGGCTATAGCGCGGACCACATTGTGTGCAGGTGAGGAATGGATATCGGAAGCGACGGTCGTGTGGATTGCCGAGTTCGCTCCGACAGTCTTCGCAGGTCGCAAGATCCGGTGGAATGACCAGGGTTCGTTCACCGGATTCAGCACTCGTGATGATTGCAAAGCTCGCATCGCCACGTGCCGGAATGATGTTGATGTGTATCGCCTCCATGCAAGCCGAGGCCGGCGCATCGGCTCGCAGCCGATCAAGGAATGTCTCTATCGCCTCCTCGGTCCCTTCCACCTCAATCACGACACCGTTCCTGGTATTGCGAACCCAGCCGCTCAACTCCAGCTCATGTGCCAGTCGGTAGACAAACGGGCGGAACCCTACCCCCTGCACCGTTCCCTGCACATTGACCTGGACACGCTGCGTGAGAGTCTTTCTCACCCCTGCACCACTAACTCGTGGAGTACCACTTCCGGCTCCGTTGACCAGGCTACCACCGGTTCTCCACATACGGGACAAACCTCATGCGCTGGTGTGACAGAAACATCTCGCTGGCATCGCGGGCACCAGACATCAGCAGGAACAGGGATGACCTCTACCCTCGCATCTTCAGCCTTCGTACCTCGGGCAGCCAATTGGAATGCGGCTTGGAGTGTGGCGTGATCATGAGTGAGCAGATGGGAGATCGCGCTGACTTTCAGTCGCACGACAGATAGTTGAGTGTCTCCCGTTTCGCTCAAGCTGGTTTCCACGGCCTTGACTATCTGCCTCATGAGATGGAGTTCATGCACAGCAGGCCTCACAATCCTGGACGATCCGAGCGACGACCTGGTTCAATGCCTTGGCCACCGGAGGAGACAACCTTTGACCTGCTTCTGTGTTCTCCGCCTCAACTCCGTACACGATCACGGTCGCAGGAAGTACCCCCATCGCTCGGGCCAACTCCAGCGCATCTGCCGTGCCAATGGCATGGCTGGAATGAGGAAAGACCGGACCACTGATCGAGTCAGCTGAAGCATCGAGCCGATGGATCGTGCCCGGGGCCTGCCCACTACGCGCAGCATCGATGAGGATCGCCACGTCTGCTCCGTTCATCAATTCCACAAGGTCTACCCCCGCCATCTCCGCCTCGACCACCTCGACTCGATCACCGATCTCTTGTCGAAGTCGGCGAGCCATCAAAATTCCGACCGCGTCATCTCCCCTCAGCTCATTGCCGAGCCCGATGATTCGAATAGAGACTGAGCGAGACTTGCGGGACGCGCGAGACTCGCCCCCTGCGCCGTCACTGGTCACGCCTGATCTCCAAATTCAGAAAATGGGTCGCGCAGGAAATACAGGGGTCATAACAACGGATCACCCGCTCGCATGCCAGCGACGCCTCTTCGTTGGAACGATCCAACACCCGAGGTAAAAACAGCCGGAGGTCCTGCTCGATGCGGCTTTGATTCTGTGAGGTAGGTGGAACGATCTTGACCATCCGGATCACACCATCGGCATCCACCTCATACCGATGGTAAAGGATGCCTCTGGGCGCTTCTGTACAAGCCATTCCGATACCTGGCCGCACGACAATCGGCAATGCCGGCGCAGGTGGAGACTCGTACCGCTCGATGAGGCGCAAAGACTCTTCCAGTGCGAACAAGATTTCGACCGACCGTGCGATGATCCCATGAAACGGATTCTGCAGAGGCAACGCGATCCCTGTGTCGACCAGCACTTGCCTCGCCAGCGGCGTCAAATGCTCCCGGTTCAGATTTAGTCGAGCCAGCGGGCCGACCAGATAGGACGCACCATGCAACGTACAGTGCAGGGCAGTGGAATAACCGACCTGATGTTCGGTGAAGTGTTGTTCAAACTCGTTTACCGAAATCCGAAGGCCGCTGGAGGCCACGACGTCCCCTTCATTGAAGGGGTACTCATCGGGATGAGCCAGCGCGACATAATTGTAGTCCGACAAAAAATCAGGATAGTCGAACCCGGCAACCCATCGCACAGTCTCCACCGCCGCATCGCGCGCCCATAGGAGCTCACCTCTCAACGATTCCAACTCACGCCGACTTGGCACCCGCGAGAATCCACCCACCTTCACAGAAACTGGATGTACCGAACGGCCGCCGAGCAACGTCATCATCGCGTTGCCGGCCTTCTTGAGTCGTAACCCTCGGCTTACGATCGCTGCATGATCCTTCGCCATCGCAATGCCGCTGTCATAACCGAGAAAATCCGGCGCGTGAAGCAGATAGACGTGCAGCGCATGGCTCTCGATCCATTCTCCACAATAGAGCAGCCTCCGCAGATCACGCAGTGCGCCATCGACCTGCAGGCCGAATACCTGTTCGATCGCGTGAACCGCGCTCATCTGATAGGCCACGGGACAGATACCGCAGATCCGCGCAACAATGTCCGGCACTTCCTCGTAATGCCGCCCCTGCAGGAAGGCCTCGAAGAACCGCGGCGGTTCGAAGATCTTCAGTTCCACATCCTGGACGGCGCCATCCTTTACCGTGACGCGAAGCGCACCCTCACCCTCGACTCGCGCGATCGTGCCCACCGAAATGGTTCGTGCTTTTGATGTGTCTTCAGCCACTTGTCACTCGATAATCTTGCCGGTTGTATTCCGATAGGCTCCAGGGCCAGGCCATCAGCTGACAGCTGCCAGCTCAATACCACGTTTCACGTCAGACGCCTCCTCGCCCCTGACTTCTCACTTTTCACCTTTTACTTCTTGCGTTCCCACTTCTCGCCTTCCTGCTTGAAGGCATCCGCATACCCGTTGATGCCACGAAAGCGCCGCAGGACTTCGATCGGGATCAGTTGCAGGTCGTCATGGAAGCGCACTGCAAGGGAATCCGTATTCGGTGGAAAGCCCGGTCCTTTTCGGCCGCCCTCGGTGGGACCGAAACAGCCATAGCAGTCCCGGCCCATGCTGGGACAGATTGCGCCACAGCCGGTCCTCGTCACCGGACCGAGACAAGGTAACCCCTTCGCGACCAGTACACAGACATTCCCCCGCCGCTTGCACTCCAAACAAACACTGTCGCCGGGCAACCGAAGCTGGACTCCGCTCACCAGATCGGTGAGGACGCGCAGCAGTTGGGTCTTATCGATCGGACAGCCCCAGAGTTCAAAGTCCACATGAACATGTTCGGAAATGGGCGTGGAGGTACTCAGGCTCTGAATAAATTCAGGACTGGGGTAGACCACTTGCTTGAACGATTCGACATCGGCCCAGTTCCGCAAGGCTTGAATGCCACCGGCGGTGGCACAGGCTCCGATTGTGATCAACCGCTTCGTCTGCTGTCGTACAGTGAGAATGCGACGGGCATCCTCCGCTGTCGTGATAGAGCCTTCGACGAGCGCGATATCATAAGGTCCCGGTCGCATGGCGCTGGACGCTTCAGGAAAATAGACAATGTCCAGCGCCTGACCCAAGGCGAGGAGGTCCTCTTCAAGATTCAGAATGCTGAGTTGGCACCCGTCGCAAGAAGCGAATTTGAAGACAGCCATCTTGGGCCGAGTTTTCTCCGCGTCATGTGTCGGCAACCTGCTCCTCCCCCTGCACTTCGCCCACAAGTGTCGTGTTGCGAGTTTCGTGTTTCAGGTTTCGTGTATCCGTCTCAATCATTTGAAACATGACACTCGAAACAAGAAACTCCTACACCCTCCAGATGGTTCACGTTTCACGAGATACGAGCGACGCTTCACGCGTTACACTCCCACCCTTCCCAGCCATTGAGCCACACGGTCATATCGCATGACGGGACCGTCTTTGCAGAGAAAATACGGACCCATCTGGCAATGACCGCAGAGACCGATCCCGCATTCCATGTGCCGCTCAAGCGAGACATAAATGGCTGTCGCCGGGATGCCGCGTCTCATCAAAATCGGCACACCCAGACGCATCATGATCTCAGGACCGCACATCAACACGATGCTTGTGGCCGGATCGATCGAGACCTGCTCGAACAGTTCCGTCACCACCCCGACATGATGGTGCCAGGCCTTGTCCGGTTGATCGCTGGTCAACAACACCTCCGTATCGGGAACATGTCGCCAGGCATCGAACCGCTCGCGATAGAGGAGATCGTGCGGCGTCTTGACACCGTGAAGGATCTTGACTGGCCCATAGTGTGTTCGCCGCCGGAAGATAGACTCGATCGCTCCGACCACCGGCGCACAGCCCAGACCGCCTGTGACGATCACCACGGGGCGTCCACGCGCCTCGTCCAGCGGCCACCCCTGTCCGAACGGGCCGCGGATGCCCAGGACATCACCTGACTTTAGCTCAGCGATCCCCTTGGTGACTCGCCCCACAATGCGGATCGTATGGTCCAGAAACGCCGGCTCATCCGGGTCTGAGACGATGGAAATCGCCACTTCGCCGACGCCGAACAGATAGACCATATTGAATTGGCCGGCAGCGAAACGAAACCGCGCCCGCACCTGCTCATCCACGAGCTGCAAGCGATAGGTGTTGATATCGTCCGACTCCCGGATCTTCTCGACGATCGTGGCCGGATGGATGAGATAGGGATTGACCATGTGCTTCCTGCAAAGCTATCCGCCGGACGCCTCTTGCTGACGGTTGATGACGGACTGCTGTTCACTTGGGGTCAGCAAGGCCGGCAACTCCTCCGTCAAATCGATCCCGACCGGGCACCACGTGATGCATCGGCCACAACCGACGCAGCCGGAAATGCCAAATTGGTCGATCCAGGAGGCGAGCTTATGTGTCAGCCACATGCGGTACCGATCTTTGATCGTCGGGCGAATATTCTTCCCGTGGATGTATCCGTGCTCCTGAGTAAAACAGGAATCCCATAGTCTGACGTGGGTAGTCTGTTGCTGTGAGAGATCCGGCGTTTCTTCGACCGCATGACAGAAGCAGGTTGGACAGACCATCGTGCAATTCGTGCAGGCGAGGCAACGTCCTGCGACAGTATCCCATCGCGGATGTGCATGGGCATCGTAGAGGGCGCTCGGCAAACGAGACCGCTCAAGCCGTCTGACCTGACTCCTGGCACAGGCGTCGATCCGCTTCGCTGCTTCTGCGACCAGTGATTCCGGCGCGGGAGGCAAGAAGAGGTCAGAGAGCACCTCCTGGCCTGCTATGCTTCCCGCTTCGACCAGCAGCTGGTCGTCGACTTCGGTCAAAGCGAGATCGAAACTGTTGTGGGCACGAGGACCGGTATCCATTGACGAGCAAAAGCAAGTCGCTAACGCTCTTGTGCAGTTCACTGCGACCACGAAGAGCCCTTCACGGCGGGCCGCGTAATACGAATCCTGGTAGGTCTCTTTCAGGAAAATCCGATCTTGAATGACTAGCCCGGCAAGATCACATGCCCGAGTGCCGATGACCGCCACCTTCTCCGATGGGGGAACTGTAGACCTTGCGGTGAATCCGTCTTTGCTCCGCTCAATCTGCAAGAGTGGTTCACGCGGAGCAAACACGAAAGGCTTCAGTGACTGTGGCCCATGAACGATGCCAAAAATTTCCTGAGCACCGGTCTGCTCAAGCCGATAGCATCCCGGTTCCTGACGATCACGCCAACCGATCGGGAGATCTGCGACAGATCGGATCGTCTCCCACACGACCGCCCCATCACGCGCAGTGGGAGCGACAGTCCGATAGCCCCTTACGCATAACGTATCCAGCAGTCGTTGGAGATGGGCTGCCGGAAGGATTCTGAGATTGTCGTCAGCCACAAAACCCCGCTGATTGACTGAGGGAGGGCCATGTCATAGTACGAACTCCGCGCTTCCGGCGCAAGGCACAACGCAACCCTCTCCATCACTCCGTCATCACGACGCAGCAGGCCTCACGACAACGCCGGGAGTTCCCCGGCATCCTCGATATCCCGCCCAATCCCTTCTCAGGTTCTCCGGCGCCCCGCGATCAGCGCATCGACCACCGAAGGATCGGCGAGTGTCGAGGTATCACCCAGATCAGCCAATTCGCTGACTGCGATCTTGCGTAGGATGCGGCGCATGACCTTGCCCGAGCGAGTCTTGGGAAGGGCCTCGGCCCATTGAATATGATCGGGCGTGGCGATCGGGCCAATTTCCTTTCGCACCTGGGCGATCAATGCAGCACAGAGTGCCTCTGATGCAACAATACCTTGCTTCGGCACGACATAGGCATAGATCCCCTGGCCTTTGATCTCGTGTGGAAACCCGACGACCGAGGCTTCGGCCACGTCCGGATGCTTCGCCAACGCACCCTCCAACTCAGCCGTCCCCAGACGATGCCCGGACACGTTCAACACATCATCGATCCGACCCGTGATCCAGTAATACCCATCGGCATCACGCCGGGCACCGTCCTCCGTATCGTAGAGGCCGGGGAATCGGCTGAAGTAGGTCTTGAGATATCGTTCATGGCTTCCATGAATCGTGCGCGCCAGTGCGGGCCATGGCTTCGTGATGACCAGGCGGCCCTGGGCTTCCCCTTCGAGGATATTTCCTTTCTCATCCACGATGGCCGGGACCACCCCAAAGAACGGCATCGCGACGGACCCGGGCTTCAATGCCATCGCGCCTGGCAACGGCGTCAGGAGCAATCCGCCTGTTTCCGTCTGCCACCAGGTGTCCGCAATGGGGCAGCGTTGCTCTCCGACGACACGGTAGAACCATTCCCACGACTTGGGATCGATGGGCTCCCCGACGCTCCCCAACATGCGCAGGCTCCGACGGCTGCTTTTCCTCACCGGTTCATCGCCTTGCGCCATCAGGGAGCGGATCGCGGTAGGCGCGGTATAGAAAATATTGACCCGGTGTTTGTCCACGAGCTGCCACAGTCGGGAGTAATCGGGATAATTGGGGACGCCCCCGAACAGCAGTGTGGTGGCCCCGTTGGCCAACGGACCATAGACGCTGTAGGTGTGGCCGGTAATCCAGCCGATATCCGCCGTGCACCAATAGACCTCGCCATCATGGTAATCAAAGGCATACCGATGCGACATGGCCGCAAACAGCAGATACCCGCCCGTCGTGTGCACGACGCCCTTCGGTTTGCCGGTGGAGCCGGACGTGTACAGGATGAACAGCGGGTCTTCGGCATCCATCTCCGCCACCGGACATTCGGACGAACGGTCGGCCACAGCCTCGTGATACCAAACGTCCCGTCCACTGTCCCATGGAATATCCAGACCAAGATGTTTGACGACAAGCACCGTCTTGACGCTGGGACAATCGCTGAGCCCCTGGTCCGTCTTTTCCTTCTGACCGATCGTCTTGTTCCCGTGTCGATACCCGTCGACGGTGATCACCAAGCGACACGCACTGTCCCGAACGCGATGTTTGAAGGCCTCGGAAGAAAACCCGGCGAATACCACTGAATGGATGGCGCCGATGCGGGCGCAGGCGAGCATGGCCACGACAGCCTCGGGAATCATCGGCAGGTAGAGGCAGACCCGGTCGCCTTTACCGATACCGCAGTGTGTGAGCGCGTTCGCCAAGCGACAGACCTGTTGGTGCAATTCACGATAGGTGATGGTGCGACTCTGGTCCGGCTCGTTACCCTCCCAGATGATCGCCGCCTGTTCCCCTCGTGTCGGCAGATGGCGGTCGACACAGTTGAAACAGCCGTTCAGCTTCCCACCCTCAAACCAGCGGACATATCCTTTCGCGAAATCCCAATCGAGCACCTTCTGCCAATGCACGGACCAACTCACAAACCGATCCGCCTGTTCACTCCAGAAACCTTGGGGGTCGTCGACCGAACGTTGGTACATGTCGCGATACCCTTGTTCGGTGACATGGGCGCGCTTCCGAAACTCATCAGATATAGGATAGGATTCTTGATTCATAACGCGTTACACCGTCCCTTCGCTGTTATCCCTTGACGCACACGAGCGGTTCCAGTCTGGCTACCTTTCGCGCCAGGCTCGCATCATCCGCGGCGTCGACCACCTCGCTGACATCCTTGTAAGCGCCCGGCGCTTCCTCCGCGATTCCTCGCATGGAGGGACTCCGAATCAGAATCCCCCGCGTCGCCAACTCCTTCACCACATCGCGGCCATGCCACTGCCGCAATGCTTGGTGCCGGCTCATGCTGCGCCCCGCCCCATGGCAGGCAGACCCATAGGCCAGTGCCATGCTCTCCTTTGTGCCGACAAGAACATACGACGCCGTGCCCATCGTTCCGCCGATCAGGACCGGCTGCCCCACCGATCGTAGCGACGGAGGAAGATCGGGATGGCCAGGACCGAACGCCCTCGTGGCCCCCTTTCGATGGACGAAGAGACGGGTCGGGATCCCATCCATCACATGCTCCTCGACCTTGCAGGTGTTGTGCGAGACATCATAGAGCAGCGAGAGGCTGGCCTGTGGCACGATGTCGGCGAATACCTGTCTGACGAGATGTGTGACGATCTGCCGATTGGCGAGCGCACAATTAATCGCTGCCCGCATCGCACCGAGATACTCCTGCCCGACTTCCGAATTGATGGGGGCGCAGGCCAGTTCACGATCCGGCAGTTCGATGTGGTGTCGCGCCGCCGTTGTGACCATGCTCTTCAGAAACTCGGTCCCGATCTGATGACCGAGCCCTCGTGACCCGCAATGAATGCTCACCACGACGTCCCCTGCTCGGAGACCGAAGACCGACGCCGTCTCCACATCGAACAGCCTGACGACCTGCTGCACTTCGAGGTAGTGATTCCCTGAGCCGAGTGTCCCCATCTCATCTTGCTGACGCTTCTTGGCGAAATCCGAGACATGCTCCGGTTTGGCATCATCCATACAGCCATGCTCTTCGATGAACTCCAAATCTTCATGCGTCCCATAGCCCTTCCCCACAGCCCATCGCGCCCCTCCGGCAAGCATGGCCTGCATCTCGTACCGATCCAAGTGCACCTTCCCGGTGCTCCCCACGCCGGCTGGTATGCGATGGAATAAAGCCTCGGCCAGCAATTCTTTCACCAGTTGAAGATCCTCGACCGTGAGTCCTGTACGAAGCAGGCGGACTCCGCAAGAAATGTCGAATCCCACTCCCCCGGCTGACACCACGCCACCGAGATCGGGATCGAACGCGGCGACTCCCCCGATTGGAAACCCATAGCCCCAATGGGCATCGGGCATCGCATAGGAGGCCTGGACAATGCCGGGTAACGTTGCGACGTTGGTTACTTGCTCGTAGACTTTCTCGTCCATGTCATGAATCAAGTCTTCGGTGGCATAGATTACCCCGGGCACCCGCATCTTTCCGCGAGGAGCAATGTGCCATTCATCGGGTCCGCGTCGTTTCAACAGATTGAGATCCATCACACCCTCATATCTAAAATGTCATCTTTTTCCGGCAGGCTGTTGAAAAAACCCGTCCAGCAAGGCCGCAGCGAGCGAAGAGGCAAGTCGTACTTTTGGCCGTCCGTCGAGCCCCTAAGTGACGCGAGAACAAAGCCGGCGGGTTTTTTCAGCAGCCTGCTATACATCAACCACGCACTGCGCTATCCATCGACCCTGCCCATCTTGCTTCACCGACAGTTCGGTGTAGGTTGCACCTTTCACCTCAACAGCCGGTTGATGTCGCGTGATCTCGATGGGCTCTCCCCATGCCGTCGCATGCAGAGAATGGTCGCTGAAGCGAATAGTGAACCGACTGAACAACATTCTTCGCGTCGCCATTTCATAGACAAGAGCATTCAGCCAATCGACCAACAGCAACTCATCGTCAGGCGCTTCACAAGTCATTGACACAGCTTCCATCGGAGCAACCGATGCCGGCTCGGTGATCACGGCGGTCAAGGCCAACCCTGCTTGTTCAAAGGCCGCTCCCTTCGTTGGACCAATCCCTCGCACACCGATATCGGCCTGATGCGGGAAATGTTCCCAACTTCCTTGTACTGTCTCAGAACGAGGGGTCTGCATGATCATGGATCTTTCAGGTGCAATAGCTCTCACTTCAGATAGATCGTTCCTACCTGTCCCGCTACGCCCATCGCCGTACCCAAGGCCTTGCATTTTCCCTCCATGGTTCTAAATAGGAACTGCCGCTCTCGTTCGTTCGCTGAGCGAACGCCAAGATCCTCAATGCAGGTCGGAAGGAGTCTGATACGCACAATACGACCCTGCTCCACTTCGAGCATGAACAGGAACGAGAGGTTGTTTCGCTCTTCCTGATCAATCATATAGTCATCGACAAAATCCCCCGTCGAATAGAGAATGGCTTTCCCTTTGTAGAGTTCGATACCTTGAGGTGTATGGTTGGAGTGGCCCCAGTAGAGGTCGGCGCCCATGTCGAGGAGATCGTGCGCAACCGCCTGGATGGCCTTTGACGGTGCCCCCCAGTTCGGACCGACGTGGGCACTGACGATCGCGAGGCCAGCTTGCTGTCTCATCGACAGCAACGTTTGTGTCATTCTCGACCGGTACGGCTCTTTCAACCCGCTGTCGCTGTACCTGACATAGTTCACGCCCGGCTTCGTCCTTGTCGCTTCCCATTCCGGCTCATTATCCGTCAGGGCCAAGACGGCTACGCGGTTCTCCGGCATGTCCAGCACAAAAGGAGCAAGGGCTTCCTCGATTGTCGCTCCGGCACCGGTTCGCTTGATGCCGGCTTGGTCGAGCAACGTGAAACAATCCAGCAAGGCTGCAGGGCCGTAATCCAGCACATGATTGTTTGCCAAGGTCACACCATTGATCTTGGCCGCTGAGAGAAACTCCATGGCGCGAGGCCTGGCACGAAAGTGAAAGGTCTTTGTGACCGGATACCATTCTTCTCCTTGACGGCTGATGACGCATTCCAAGTTGATCAATCGGATGTCGGCATCCAACAGCACCGGTAATACATCCCCCCAAAGCGCTTCAGGACGCACAGATCGGTTCTGTATGACATATTGATCCACCAGTCGTCCGAGCATCACATCACCGGTCAAGGCAATCTTCATCGCTGCACGTCAGTATGGTGCGTCCAGCGCCTATGGAGTGGATGGAAACTTGCGCAATCCAACACGCCCAGCCAATGCATGCAACTTCTCATGAATGGATTCGCTATTATAGGTATGGATATCAGCGAGGGCTTCGCAGTAAACCGTGAGCGCTTCCAGCCATGCCCGCTGGTTCTGAACGTTATCGGGGCCTTCCCGCGCCAACGCAATCTGCCGAGCAGCTATTTTCAACCTTTCAGCTGCTTCTTCTACATGGCGAGACATCGTCATGGGACCTCCTTCTCTCCGTCGTCACGGCACGTTGAGGAACCGAACCGTTCATGCAGGGAAATCATTCACTACGACTCAAGAAGCAATTGAAGTGCCCGTGCTATTCCGACTACCTGATGAGTGAGGCCAACCGAGTGTTTACAGAGTAAACTCGCCGACATCGGATGACTGTTGGACCATCCAACCTATAAAGAGCCTGGTCAAAACCCCTCAGGCACAGGAATTCCTGTGCCCTTTGGCAACATCCTGAAGTTGTCCGTTGTAGCGGATCTCCTCACAGGAGTTTCCTCTTCACGGCAGACTGTTTCGTCGACACCTGGCAATATCAAGTAGTTGCGCTGGTCGTAAGGCCCGTCTCTGATGGCCCCATTTTTGCCAGGGATTTCTCACACTTGTGAATGACGTCTTGACCGACCGTTTCGGTACGTTGATCCACAAGGCACACCGTATCCTCGTCGGCATGTGAACAGGTGCTGAGTTGTGAGTACTGAGTTACGAACGCACGACTCACATCACTCAGAACTCTCAGCTCACAACTCGCGGGAGGCTGTATGTATCGTCGTATCTTGGCCTTCGACTTTGACGGCACCCTGGCCGTCAACGGGAATGTGTCTCCGGAAGTGGAGACCGCCTTGGAGCAATGCCGCGCAAACGGGCACGTGCTCTTCCTCGTGACCGGCCGCCGCTTCGAGACCATCACCCTGGGCCATCTCGGTGAACTCTTCAGCGGCATCGTGTGGGAAAATGGGGCCGTGCTCTCCCATACGGCAAGCGGAGAGACATATCTCCCATTCGGGCAACTAGATCCACATTTACTCAAGGCCATGGAAGACGCGAGAATCCCCTTTGAGCGGGGCCTGGCGATCGCAGCGACTTGGACACCCCACGATCAAGCCCTCTGGCGAATTCTCAGTACTCACGGCAGTACCACCTCGATCGAGTACAACAAAGGTGCCGTGATGGTGTTGCCTCCCGGAGCAACCAAGGGATCGGGCCTCGAACGACTCTTGGCCCTCTGCAGTCTCTCTCCTAGAAACGTTGCGGCTTTCGGTGACGCAGAAAACGATCTCTCGATGCTGACACTAGCCGAAGTGTCGGTCGCAGTCAGTGATGCCGTCCCTGCCGTCATCGAAACAGCGGATGTGCTGGCCACAGCGCCAGGGCCTCAAGGCGTCCTTGAGATCCTCAGAGAATATCCATTGAGCGGGAAATTCCTCGACATCCCTCTCAAACGTGAGAGACCTCTTCTTCTCGGGCAAACAGAAATGGGTACGCCTATCAGCGTACCGGCAGCCAGGTTGGCTGGACGAAATCTGGGAGTATTCGGCAATTCAGCCACCGGCAAGTCATGGATGGTCGGGTTGATCGCAGAAGGACTCCATCATGAAGACTATCAAGTTCTCCTCATCGACCCCGAGGGAGACTTCCGCGGGCTGAAAGTACTCCCTCGCTTCGTGTCGATCACGGGCGACCGCGCTTCACTTCCCCCACCTTCCGCCGTCGTGGCGCTCATCGAGGACGGAGGCGTATCGTTGGTCCTCGATCTAAGCCGATATCCGATCACTGCACGCAGTCACTATGTTGCAGAACTGCTACGCGCCCTACGACCAGTCCGAGAGCAAAAGTTTCGCCCCCATTGGATCGTCCTGGATGAAGCGCAGGAATTCCTGTTTGAAGGCAGCGAAGTCTCCACGTTGCTCCACCCCGTTCTGAACACGGGAGGCTGGGCCTTTGTGTCGTACCGTCCCGATCGTCTCAGTGGCTCAATCCTTAAATCACTGAACCATCTCCTCTTGACCCGAATTACGGACCACGCAATCTGGGATTGCCTGCGGACCCATTGCGCCTCGTGCAACTTGTTAGGCGCGAATCTCGATCAGATTCCGATGGGCAGCGCCTTGCTCTGCGGAGGCGACATCGTCCGGATGCGCCCGGCGATTCGCCGGGTCCCCCACGTACGTCACCTCTATAAGTATCTCGATATCCCGCTCCCACCAGGCAAGCGATTCGTGTTTTGGACCGAGAAAGGGTACGTGGGTATCGAAGCCGCCAGCTTGTATGAACTGTGCCGGCTGATTCCGACGCTTCCCTTGGAGAGTTTGGAATATCACGATCGTCGAGCAGATTTCGTGAAATGGGCGGAGTCAACACTCGGCGATGCAGGGCTCGCCTCACGTCTCCAAAAGGTGGCGAACCGTCACTATCAAGGAGAGGAACTCAGAGCGGCACTCGATCAGACCGTGTCCACGCATTACGAAGAGATCCGCCGATCACGGTAGGTTCGTGGGATAGGAAAACGTGCAGACCATTCATGTGATGTCTATCGATAGTCAGCAGCTGGGATACCCTGCGTATCCTGGCGTGCCATACATAGGCAATCAATACATGATCGTTCGCGCCACTGCTGAACGGGGCCGAACGACAGGTCGAAGTGTATGGTCGGAGGGCGAGCGTGTGGACGCCACGAACTCATTGGCAGCGCGTTACACCCTTTACCGACAAGCCATTGGTAGATTCTTACCCAGGGCGGCCCATGCAAGGTGCACATTCCGGCTGCTCAACGACCTTCGATATCCACTGCTATGGACCCGAGCGGAATACCTGACGTGGGTCTCATTGGCTGTCCGGCTCGCCACAGTGGCGCACAATATGAGTGCGGGCGGCATCGCGCAGTCTGACTGCGGCGTCAAAGGCATCGCGTGCGTCGGTCATAGGCAGCAGAGGAGTACCAAACGTGATCGTGATTGCGCCGCGATTGGGCCACCATTGACCGTCACGCAGAATGGAACGGGTCCCGCAGATCGCCACAGGCAAGACCGGGACGCCCGTGTTCGCTGCCACAAGAAAGGCCCCCATCCGGAATGGGAGCAACCCGGGCACACGGGTAAATGTGCCCTCGGGGAAGAATACCAACGCACGTCCGGTACGCAGTGCGGCCTCCAGCCTCCGAGCATCCTGCACACTCTCGTGGGCGGCAAAGCGTTCCACGAACTCCGTGCCTAAGCGTCGGAGATAGACGCGCGGAATGAACTGCTCAAGCAACTCGCGCTTGGCGACGAAGCGAAGCGGATCGGGCAGCGCTGCGACCAGGACCAGACCATCGAGGTAGCTGGCGTGATTGGCCACTAACACATAAGACGTGCCGCGCGGCACCTGCTCCAGTCCGCTCACGGTGAATGGCGTTCCGGTCAACCACAGTAATATCCGCGCGCCAACCCGGCTGACGGCCCAGGCCCAGGAGGGGCGCGGAGTGAAGAAGGTCGTCAGCCAAACGACTGGTACCACCAGGCAAAAGACCAACAAGGCCCAGGCCGCAAACCCCCAATCCGCTGCCCTTGTCGCCCACCGTTGCAACTGGGGAATCACTCCACCAGCGGCGAGACTGGCGACCTGCCACCAGCCGGCACGTCTTTGCTCGCCGGCCAATCCGGACTCAAACAGGGTTCGCGTCGCGGCACGCCGTAACTTGCCGCTGGAGGTCTTGAGGATGGTGCGGGGAGGCACTAGCACCACTTGGTCGGCAGGCTCGCCCAGTACCTTGACGATCGCGGTGGTGATCGCCTCACGCAGCTGCTGTCGCTCACGTTGACCGCACTCACGGGTTTCGGCGAGAACCACCAGCTGCTCCGTGCCCGTGGTCGGGTCGGGGCTGCCGAAGAGGACCACGCAGCCCTTTCTCACCCCCGGGATCTCGCTCACCGCCTCCTCCACTTCGTGGGGGTAGATGTTGCGCCCGCCCCGAATGATGATGTCCTTGACCCGCCCCGTGAGAAACACTTCGCCGCCGGCGATGTAGCCCCTGTCTCCACTATCAAGCCATCCTTCCCTGAACAACTGTGACGTGGCTTGGGGATTGTTGAAATAGCCGCGCGTGGCCGACGCTCCTCTGAACTCCAGTCGCCCCTCTTGCCGCTCACCCACCTCATGGCCGGATGCATCCACGATCCGCAATTCGTGACCGGGCAACGGCCTTCCACAAGAAGCAAACGACAGTGCAGAGGTTTCGTTGGAAGCGGCGGGAACCGCGCAGCCGGTATAGGTGAACGAGGCTCGCTGGACACGATCGACGAGGGGACCGCGGCCGGAGGGTGGAAAGGCCAGTCCGACGGAACACTCGGCCAGCCCGTAAACCGGCGTGAGCGCCTCGGAGTGGAAGCCGTACGGGGCGAACCGCCTGCCGAAACGCGTCAGAGTCTCCGGCAAGACCGCTTCTGCGCCATTGAATGCGAGTCGCCACGAATTGAGATCAAGTCCGACCAGCTCCTCGTCACCAATCTTCTTGACACAGAGTTCATAGGCAAAATTCGGTGCCGATGAGAGTGTCCCGCGATAGGTTTGGATAGCCTGCAGCCAGCGGACGGGCTTGGCGAGGAAGGCAAGAGGCGACATGACGACCAGTGGAATGCCGAAGTAGAGAGTACCCAGCCACGCGCCGATTAATCCCATATCGTGGTAGAGAGGCAACCAGCTCACAAAGACATCATCAGGACGAAGGCCGATCGCCTGCCCCATAGCCCGGATGTTGGCCAGCAGGTTGGCATGGGTGAGTACCACACCCTTGGGATCACCCGTGCTGCCGGAGGTGTACTGAATAAAGGCTATATCCTGTGCCGCCATCGACACCGGGGTGAAGGCGTCTCGCGACTGCAGCAGTTCCTGCGTGCTCACGACCGTACCCAGTGAAGGCACATGAACCCGCAGCAGCCACGCCACGGCTCGTGCTTCCGGTATCGTGACAAGCAGGACGGCTTGCGCATTACGCAAGATACCGACATGGCGGCGGACATGTTCTTCCACCTGGGCCAAGTGGGCCGGTGGATAAATGGGCACAGGGATACCGCCGGCCAGCAGGATGCCCACATAGACAGGGAAATACTCCGGACAGGTCGGCAACATGATGGCCACTGATTGTCCTGCTTCAAGCCCACGCTGTTGGAGACCTGCGGCGACCCGTTCAGATGCCTCTGTAAGATTGCGACCGGTGATAGGCTGTTCACCCTGTTCACTGAGATGCATGATCTGGATGCGGTCCGGTTGCCGGCGCACGTGCCAGTCGATGACTTCGAGTAAGGTGGTGGCCTCGGCTGCTTCCTCTCTCGCCGATTCCAATGGTGTGACAGACGGTCTCGGCGCCTGACGTGCCGATCTGCCGATCCCCTTCTGGATGGCCTCAAGCAGGTCGCGGGGTGTTTCGGCGCGAGACAGCGTGTCCTGCGGCAGGTCAATCCCGAAGGCCCGTTGGATCCGCAAGAGCAGTTCGACCCGCGCCAAGCTATCGAACCCCAGCTCGTGATCCAACGAGCTGTCCAATCTAATGGGCCGAGCCTGACCGGTTTGCCGGTGGAGCTCAGCGAATAGGGTGCGAACGATGTCGAGCAATTCCGAAGCTAGTTCTGGAACCGGTGTGGTTTCGGTCTGCCCATGCGCTGCCTTCACGACTGCTCTCCGGATGAACGGACTCTGACCCGCGTCACACCGGGGACAGATGCCCGACGTATAGCGTGAGAATGTGTTCCGCGAAACGATGCTCGATCGCCGGACGCTTGAGTTTGAGCGTGGGCGTGAGCAAGCCGTTGGCAATGGTCCACGGTTCGAGCGTCACCCAGCAGCGACGGACCTGGGCATACTCAGGGAAGCGTGCCAGGGATCGGCGGCAGAGGTTCTTGAGATGCTGCTGGAGTCGGTCATCGGCCAGCGAGGCGGAATTCCCCGCCGGCAACGACCATTGCTTGGCGAGTGCACCCCAGGCCCGGGCGTTCAGCACCAAGAGCGCGCCCAGATACGGTTTTCCCTCCCCGACCACCATCGCCTGGTCGATCAGCGGATCCTCGATGAGCGCCATCTCCACAGCATCGGGTGTGATTTTCTCGCCGGTGGACAGGACGACGATCTCCTTGAGGCGCCCAACGATGAACAGATGACTGTTTTCGATACGGCCTTGGTCGCCCGTGTGCAACCAGCCCTCGGCATCGATCGCCTTCGCCGTCTCCTCAGGCCGGTTCCAGTAGCCCATCATGACGTTCGGACCACGCACGAGCAATTCATTCTGCTCACCGAGTCTGACTTCAATCCCTGGGAGTGGGAGGCCAACCGATTCCGGCACATTGTCGTCCGCCTGGTTGACGGAAACGACCGGCGCCGCTTCGGTCAGGCCATACCCCTGCATCACAGGTAACCCCAAGCCGACCAAGGACCGAGCAAGCGGAACCGACAAGGCCGCCCCGCCGGACACCGCCAGGCGTAGTCGACCACCGAAATGGGCAAGAAATGGACGGGCAACCAGATACTGGAGTAGAAACAGCCGCAGGCGATCCCACCTTCCCAGGGCAGCGCCACGATGCTGGCTTGCTTGGAACTGCTTCCAACCAAGCTCCTGCGTCCAGCGGACCAGCGCGCGCGGCAGGGCGCCCCGTTCCGCCAGTTGTTGTTGCATACGCTCGTAGATACGTTCATAGATGCGTGGCACGGATACGAGAATGGTCGGACGCGCCATCGCGAGATCTTCGGCCAATGTGCTGATCTCGCGTGCATAGACCACGCAACTGCCCGTCAGGATCGGGAGATAGCACCCGGCAGTGCGCTCGAATGCGTGGGACAGTGGGAGAAACGACAGAAAGAGATCGCCCTGATCAATCGGCACGTGCCTGACGACGGCTTGTATATTTGAAAGAATATTGGCATGCGACAGCATGACACCTTTCGGGTGGCCCGTGGTGCCCGAGGTGTAGACGAGCGTGGCCAACGCATGCGGATCCTTGGCCGCATTGATCTGGAGAGGAGCCTCGGGCGGCAACCACTGCGCAACGAAGCTGACCCGAACTCTGGGATCAGGAACCAAGGTCAACGGCATCTCCACACACAGCACATGAGACAGGTGCGGGAGTCCTGTGCGTAACCCGGCTACTGCATTCCACTGATCAAGGTGCCCGACCAGCAAGAAGCGCGCTCCCGAATCAGCGAGAATATTAGCAGTATTCTCTGCATGGTCGGCCGTATACAGCGGTACCACGACCAGTCCCAACGACTGGGCCGCCAGATCAAAGCAAACCCACTCCACGCAGTTCCTGAGCAGCACTGCGACACGGTCTCCAGGAACTAGACGTTCTCCGGCAAGCGCCGCCTGCCAGCGCGCGACAAGCCCTTCCACTTCTCTCCATGAATACCTGCGCCAGACCCCAGCTTCATATTGCCGGTAGGCCTCACGCTCCGGCGAAGATTGACACCGCAACCGGAATAATTCTGGCAGCGTCGTGACTTCACCGAGGGGCATGCTGTGCGGCAAGGGATGATCGGCAACGTGCGGCATACTTATGTCCTGATGAGGTTGTTCGTGTTCTCAGTCCCAGGCTCTGTCCCGACATGGGGGGGCGAGGCAAAGAAGGCTCTGAGGTCCTTGGCACTTAGACCGACGTGGGGCAGACATGATGCGTGTGGAGCAGAAGCTTCTGCCGATTGGGCACACCGACCTTGTCGAAAATATTAGTCATGTGATGACGGACCGTCTTGTCGCTGATCGATAGCTCGTCGGCGATGTCTTTGTTCGAGAGCCCCTGCCTCACTAGGCGGACAACCTCTTGTTCCCGCTCGGTCAACAACTCAGACCATGCCGGCAGCGGTGCAGCCGACTCACCTCTTGTTTTAAGGGGCGCCCCGAGACCGATCTCCCCCTGACTGGCTCGTTCCATCCGAACGGACGATGCCGCAGGAGCATACAGTGCCTCGATCACGGTGAGCACGACAATGGGTGGTTGCACCTTGAGGATGATGCCGTCGACGCCGGCGGCAAACGCCTCGCCGGCGCGGTCGACGACCTCAAGTCCGCACAGTAGTACGATCTTACTGGTCGGGACGGCCTCCCGAATCTGTGTGATGGCGCCGAGGGTATCGCGCTCGGCCTCGAGGTCCAGGATGAACAAGTCGGGACAGCGCTCGGCGCAAAGCAAACCACTTGCCCTCCCGGAATACGGATGCACGGCCATCGGAAGAGTCGTGCTGCTCTCCAGAATCTTCTGCAAACCCAGCCGCACAAGACAGTGACTGCTTAGTATGGCGATCGTGAGGGTGGACCGCGCGGCGGTGCGGTCGGTCATAAAATCTCCTTCTATCAATATAGATACCCGGGGCTCCTGTTTTGGCTTGGAGTGGCTGGTGCTCGACCCCAACCCCACTCAGCCAGCCCACGGTGCGATCACCCTGCGGGCTTTTTCCCCATCCTATTAGTCCTTATGTTCCCGCTTTTGTTCTTGCTTGCGCATCTTTGTCGGCTTCACCTGTTCTTCCTCCACGTCGATCACGGCCCCTGTGTCGGCATCGATGTGCACTTCCATCACCTTCTTGTCTGCTGTCACGACCTCAACCTCCCACACGAGCTTGTGATGCTTCTTCTCCAGCTCAGCTTCGATGATGGTGCCCGGCACTTTCTCCGACGCGGTCTTGACTGCCTGGTCGATTGTCACTTTGGCAGCGGCGGCCATCTCCGCCTTGCCGTTCTTCTCTCTTTCATCAGCGGAGGCTATTCCGCCGACAGCCAAGACTCCTGCTACCAGCAACGCAGTCAGAGCAAACGCTGTGCATGATTGCTGTCTCATGGGTACCTCCTTGTTATGGTGATCCAAACGGCATGACATACCAAACTTTTTACGCACTGCACTCTCGGCCCAGGATCTCCCGCTCCGCCTCCAACCAGTCGTCGAGCGCACGGCCCTGCCGATACCCGTGGTCCATATACAGCTCATAAGCTCGATTGGTGATGCGGGCTTGGAGATCGTCGCAGGGAGAAACCGGCTGGCAGTGGACCGGCTCCTTCTCAGAGGCAGCGGTCTCCTGTTTCTGGATCGATTGGATGCCCTCCCGCTGACGGGGTTCTTTCGTTGCCTGTGATTGCATGGCCCACTCCCTCCTTCTCGTCTCTCACGCCGGATGGTTGCACGAGGGGAGGTTCGGCATCGCATGGAGGCCAGAACCTTTCATCGTGAGTCGGACGTGCCCCCTCGACTCAGGCGGTTCAACTCACAAAACAACTGTTTCCAGGTGAGACCTGAACACTCAAACACCACTTCCTCGAGTTGACTGCCTGGGGAACGAATCATGACTTCTATGGTGTTCTCTCCTTTCCGGTTGAGGTGCGCCCCTTTGGGCTTGTTATGGTGAAGCTCCTTGTGCATGTTGAATGCCACTCGGAGCCACCGATAGAACAACACCAAGCTCCTTAAAATGATCCTGTTGTGATGTGGATAGCGAAGATGAGCAATCGATCAGATGGAATTCCCTGTCAGGACGTGAGGTATTTTGCGGCAATACGATAGAAATGTGTGTGGCTGAATACCGCACAGCCCAAGACAGGTCAGCATGTGGCCGTAGGGCACAACCACCCCCCTGAAAAGAGGCACCACACGAGCGAGGCCATACCCCCTCACGCAGCAGATCACATCACTTCGAACCCTGATAGGGATCAGCAAAGATGGTCCCACACTCAAGACATCGAACCTTGCCGGTCCGCTTGCCAGCTCTGGTCAGGACGTCATCAATCACTCGTTGATGTGTGCAGCAAGTGTTGAAGGCAGGGCCGCTGGGGGTCAGCCTGGTTTCCGGAATCACCTGAGGTTCCATAGACACCTCCGCATCTTCACGTGTTGAAGAGTCGTTTCGTGGCACCTGTTGTGATAGGTCCATTGAGATCCTCCGGCCAGACATCTCATAAGACTAGGTGCGAAGCACCCTAGCACCATGACTCCAATTGCACACCTAGGGATTCCCTAGTCCGGAGGGAAATTTACAGACTGTTTACAAGAGAGCCTGTGTCGCAGGGGAAGTTGTAAGGCCGCCGAGGTGATGAGCCTGCACTCGATAGGTCCTATCGCCATCCAGCATCACGCGAATCTGCCCCTCCCGGCTCAAGTAATCGATCGCGAGGAACACTTGGTTCCACGTGAGCTCCGGACAAAGGTCCACCAGCTCTTCCATGGAACAGTCGGTGCCGAGCTGCTCCAATGCACGATGCACCCGCACAATGATCGCCGCAAATACCATGGGAGACCTTATTGGGTATGAAGCCTATGTTCCATGCGACGTATTGTACGCAGAAGAATCGCCGAAGGGGCACTAGGTAAAGCCTAGTGGCGGGAGGGAATATTACTGTAATATGTCTGCCGAACTATACTGGTAGCGAACGATACGGATACTCAGAGACTCACTAAGCCTTCGCTGACGGCATACCTGACGAGGTCGGCGGTTGAATGGAGACCGAGCTCCTCCATCAGGCGGGTTCTATGGAATTCCACCGTCTTGATGGAGAGGTGCAACATGGAGGCGATGGTCCTCGTACCTTTCCCCTCCGCGATGAGCTGCAGTACTTCCCGCTGTCGCGGTGTGAGCGCAGTCACGGGCCGCTTACACACGGACCCCTCGGTGGACTGGAGCTTCGTCCCCATCACGTCCTTCGTGACCGATGGCGTCATATAGTGCTGCCCTTTCATCACCGTCTGAATGGCTTGCTTGAGCTCTGCCTCTGCGGACTGTTTGATCAAATAGCCTGAGGCCCCGACCTTAAAGGCCTCGCTCACATAGGTGGGGGAGGTATGCATGGTCAAGAAAATCAACTTACTCTCCGGCACCAGCTTCACAAGCTGTCTCGCTGCATCCAATCCATTGAGCAGTGGCATGGAAATGTCCAAAAGAATGAGGTCCGGCCGAAGTCGTTGCGCGTCCTCAAGCAAGGTCCGACCGTCTTGGACCGTGCCGACCACCTCCCCCAGCTCTTCCACTAGTCGTCGGAGGCCGGCCAAGACAAGCGAATGGTCATCAGCCATGAGAATGCGAGGACGTATCACAGTGTCTTCTCCTGGAAGGGAATCCAGGCGCAGATTTTGGTCCCCTCCACAGGTCTGGAATGGATATTGAGAAATCCGTTCAGCAACCGTAACCGCTCCTGCATACTGGTCACCCCTAACCCCTTCTGGTGACCGTCCTTGCTGCCTGCATCGAATCCCTTGCCGTTGTCGATCACCGAAAGACCGATCCCTTTTGATGACCCGCTCAGTCTCACCTGCACCTTGGTAGCCCCCGCATGTTTCGCGACATTCTGAAGGCTCTCCTGGAGGACACGGAAGAGACAGATGGACCAATCGAGTGGGATCGAACTGGGAACATCTTTAACCCTCAAGGTGATAGGAAGTCCCGTCCGTTCGATCGCCTTGTGAAGATAATCCTCGATCG
>JAEURV010000106.1 GCA_016788465.1 Nitrospira sp.
GATCAAGGGAGCTCAGCTCCCTTTCCCATCAAGGTCTGTGAATTGTCCCGCCGAATACCCTAGTCAAACATAGGCAACGATCCTCCTCAAACCATTGACTCCTGCCTATGGCTCTCGGTACAGGACACCATGATAAAAACAACCTCCCTGTCCCATTGCCTCACGATCCCAATACTTCTTGTTCTGATGGTATTGCCCACAAGCGGAAGGACAAAAGAGCCATCATCCTACGAACGCATCGCATGGCTAGCCAGGGACTCCCCGATGATCACCATTCCGGAAGGTCGATTCTTCATGGGAACGGCCAAGGCAGGCCAAGACCTCTTCAGCCTGGATCTCCCCTACGATGACACCGAACAACCGCAGCGCCAGGTTTGGCTTGACCAGTTTGCAATTGATCGCGATGAGGTCAGTCTTGGTGAATTCCTAGGCTGGCTTCACCGAACACACCGCCCCGTTTCTCACGACTTGCGCAAGTTGATTGACCACATGATTACCGTCCATGCAGTACAGCCGGAGACGCTGACCCGCTGGCCCGCTCTCTACGTTACGTGGGCTGAGGCGTCTGATTTTTGCCGCACGTATGGGAAACGCCTTCCAAGCGAGGCCGAATGGGAAAAGGCAGCCCGCGGGGACAAGGGCAATCTCTTTCCTTGGGGCCACAGGCCTCCCGTCGCGGGCTTGGCCATGTTTGGACAGTACCATGTGCATGAGATTCCCATCGTCACATCAGTGGAGAACGGTGAGGAGGGACGAAGTCCCTATGGCCTACATCATATGGCAGGTAATGCCGCCGAGTGGGTCGACGATTGGTTCGGGATCGACTACTATGCCACCATGCCCGATCGTAACCCTCATGGGGTGAAGCAGGGCCGCTACAAAGTTGTCCGGGGAGGGTCCTGGAAGAGTGCTCCGACGTTGCTGCGAACTGCAACGAGAAGCGGTGCGTCACCTGAACAACGTGCGGCGACCATCGGATTTCGTTGTGCCAAATCAATACGAGAGTGAAGCAGAAAAGGACCGCCTCATGAGGATATGCATAATTCGACGCTATGTTGTGTTATCAGTGCTTGCGCTGTGTCTTGTTCAAACTCTTTCGCCAACGCATACCGATGCAACGGACAATACCAATGAAGCAGGCTGGAAGCTCTACACCAACGCTCGATTTGGTTTCTCCATCCACTATCCGGATGATTGGCGTCTCGGCAATCCTATGCCCGACGGAGTCGGCGTAATCCTGTACCCTCCTATTGAACAGAGTCTCGTGGCGGTGTCCGGCCATATGAATGTGGTCACCGGGAACACCCCGGAGGGCAGGCAGACACTTGAGGAATTCGCCTCAGCCCACCATCGCATTATCACAGATCTCTACAGCAAGAAACAGATTACACTTCGATGGAAATCGGATCAGGAGCGATCTCTCGCAGGATTTCCAGGAAAGGAACTCATCTTCACCTATACGGACGACAAACAGGGAGAGATCATCGAACACCACATCTTTTCGTTGGGTCGAAACGAAGGACGAGGAATACGAGTCAAAGTTCCTCGTTCAGCTGAAGAGCAGGTCATGTCGACAATTAGAAAAATGCTGGAGACGTACCAGCCTGGACGAGATCAAAATGCGGTGAGTCCCTTGGTGCCCAAACAGTAACTCGAATAGGGCAGTTCCGTCAGGCAGGCATTCAAAAACGTCGCCAGCAAGGCCGCAGCCGATGAAAGCACCGGAGGCGTAGCTTCAGAGCTACGTTGAGGATGCATTCGAGGCTAGAACGCAGCTCGCGGCGCTTTTTCAACGCCGGCTACGCGCCTCCGTCCTTCATGGCCAACAGATGTTTCATCGCCTCCTTGACCGCAGCCCTGGCCTTTACGGCAGGGTTCAAACTGGCGCCTGGATCAACCTTGTCTCCCAGTTCCGCTACTCGGTTGCAATGTTTTATCGCATCCTGCAAGTGCGGCACAGCTTCCTTGCCGTGTTCATCTCTCGCCGGCAGAACCTTGAGAATTGCCTGAGCCTGTTTCGCTACTTCGGCACAGTGATGGAGGATCGCATGCCCGTCTCCCATGCCACCATGCATGACCATTTCTTCCGCATCCCTGACCATGGCCTTACCTTGGTCTTGGATTTCCCTTATAGACGCTGCCTCAGCGGTGTCTCCATACCCCATCGAGATCCCGCAGACGAGGGCTCCAACCGCGACCAGCGTCAACCGTGCTAGACTGTTCGACATCACTTGACCGTTTGGCCCGCTTCGAACAGAAAATCGACGGAAAAAGCCTCATTGGGTTTTACCGTGATCTCACGCTCTTGGGTCCCAAGCGTGGGATGCCAAGCCTTGATGCGATAGGTCCCGACTGGAAGATCGCCGATCGTAAACGCCCCATTGGGACCAGTCACGGCATAGTAGGGATTATCAATGGCGTATCCCCAATTCTGCATGTAGGGGTGCATGCCGCACTGCATGGTGAACACTTTTCTTCCCTTGACCAGCTGGACCATGTCGGTCGTCCCGCTCACATGCAGCGCGGGCCGATGGAGAACAATGTCGACGCCGGCCTGGTCGTAGGCATAGCCTTGAATGTCGTGTGACACCGGATCTCTATTGAAGACCGTGACACGGCGCTTGTCGCTGACGACGGTCACGAAGGGTAGGAACTGGCAGAGACTCGCTTCAACCTCAGCATCAGCAAAGGTAAAGGGCTTGCCTTTCTCGACACCCTCAATGACGACCACCACATCCTTGAGGCCACCATCCTGGCCGACATTGACTTCCTTCAGAAGGCGATGTCCTTTTCCGTCTGAAAGAGTCGCGCAATACTCGCGGTCATAGTAGCGACGCAGCTCGAAAGTTTTCGGCTCCGGCACGTTTCCCGTAAACGTGATTTTGCCTTGCACGGTCGCCCCATTTATTACGGTGCCTGACTCATATGCCGAGGCATCCGTTTGGAGAGCACTTGAAATGATCAGGCACCCACAGATCCCGAGGTAGAGTCCGGCCAGGATGATTCGTTTCATCACACTCCCTCCTAACTTCACTAATTATTCGCTGTTGGTTGCATATTTGCGGGTGCATTGGCTGGATCCAATCTGTGCGGCAGCTCGAATAAGAATCGAGACTGTTCGGTAAAGACCAACCGCCGAAACTCCTCCGACCATTCCCCCTGCTTGCTCACAGTCTTCATCGGAAACCGCTGAACCTTAGTCACCCACCGATAGTATTGCCGAGTTTCCCCTTCTTCTGCAACTGTGACCTCGAACAGCTCCGTCGGATACCCATTGAGCATTTCGTCTCCCACGAACTCGCGCGAGATTTCGCCTGACATTTTCTCTCCCACCTCTAATCGATACTCATTCGCGATCGGCTCCTCCAGGTACAGCCTCCGCTTGGACAAGATCAACCAGGCCGTGCCGCGATCCACTCGAACGATGATCACGCTGGCCCCTCGCTGAGGGATTGGGAACTCGAATCGCCAGCGGTCGTCCTTGGCATTGACATGCGCCGTCACCACGGACTTCCCTCGCTTGACGATCCGATCTCCGGAAAAATCAAGCGCCGTGGCCGACTCCGGCAGACTCCCGACGGACATCGACAGCAGCCAGGCCAAGAACAAACCGATCGAGACAGGTCGTGTTCGCACGTCCATCAGTTCTTGTACCGCATGGGTGAACTGCATTCAAGAGATCGTTTATCGTCGGCAAACGAACGGGGGAACCCAGCTCTCACGAGCCGGATTCCCCCGCTGCTTCGATCTCCTGATTCGCCTACTTGGCTTTCGCCTTCATGGCCACCGGGAGAGATTTTCCTGAGGACTTACCCTCGGCATGTTGTGTAGCCGGGGCCTTCCCGCTCAGAGGAAGGATCGCACGACTGTCACGGTCCAATACTTTTAATGTCCCCCAATGTCCGGCATCAAGATAGCCCGGACGCTGGTTCAGCCAGAGATAGTCTCCGGGAATCCCGTTCGGTCCACCGGCTCCGCCATGTAGCCAGGCATTGAAGACCTCGGACCCACCAAACTCCATGGTGCTCACAAGGTCTGCCCCGCTGATGTACGGCTCGTGTTTCCACTCATGGCCGGACACGCTGAACAGCTGTACCTGTTCACTGAATGCGCCGAGCACATGAATGACGACCGGATCTCCGACGTGCGCCGCAATCGTCGGCGTCACCGGCTGGTCACCTGTCTTCACACAGGCTAACACTTCGCTGTATGCACAGCCCTTCTCGGTGCGGTAATCGGTCGGCTCCGACCGATAGTTCACCGCCGTCACACCGGCCACCTTTTGGATGTACGGCATGAAGCTGGTCCCGATGATATTGTCCTCGTCCTGGAACAGGAGGGCGAAGGAGCGGTAGTTCTGCCGCTTTTCGTTTCCTGACACAGTCCGATCGATGATCACATCCGCCCTCCACGAGCTCTTCTGGGCCAAATCCTCGCCGGTCACCGGATCACGATACTGCGATCCCTTCGGACCGATGATGACGGCACCAAAGAGCCCGTTCCGCGGATTCTCGATCACGTTCCCCCAGTCCTGAATCAGAGCCGAATTCTCCCCGAATTCCGGATGGGCGTAGAACGTATAGGTCTTACTCTGGCCCGGCGCGACCGTCTGATCGCCGGGATTGTTACCGGCATTGATGCCCATGGACTCCTTCGGGTCATACGCGAGATTATCCACGTGGAACCCGGCGCGGTCCTTGGCCATCTCATTCTTCAGATTGACCTTGATGCAATCCCCGACGTTCACATGGAGCGTCAATGGACTTGGCTCAAGGTTGCCCGACGCGACTTTGGTCTTCTCGCCTTCGAGCACATACATCTTCCCGCTTTCGTTCCCCAGCACCATTTTACGCTCCAGGTCGACTTCCATCGTCCCAGGCGTCCCCTTGTTGTAGCGGATCGCCTTATCGATGGCCGAGACGTTGAAGCTCTTCACCGGTGCGTCAGCCGGACAGACCGATTTGGCCGACTGCGGAATCTCGCTGCGCCCTGGAAGCGGCTTGAGTGTCGCATCCGCCTTGTCCAGAACTCGGACAATTCCCCAGCTGCCTTCGACGAAGTGCGACGCACGACCACTATAGTACAGGTAGTCGCCCGCCATCTGTTGCGGTCCGCCGGCGGCCGGAATGGCCGCGTCGTACCGCTCCCCGATCACCACGTGCAGCGAGCTGCGCGGGATGGAGTTCTTGCTGTACCGTTCCATCGGGAACCAGTGACCGCTGATGTGCCAGGAATGCACTTCGTTGGCTGACGTTTCCAGCAATCTGACCACCACCGGATCACCCAGATAGGCCCGTAGCGTCAGCGTATCCGGATCTCCGTGAATCCGGCTGCTGAACAACTGCGATGGATCGGGATTGTTTGCCAAGCGGACAGACAACGGCTCGATCCGCATGTTGTACCCGCCACCGGTCGTGGCTTCGCCGCCGTTTAGGAACTTCATCGGCGACAGATTGAGCTTGGCCGGATAGACCGCCGACGGAGTCCCATCCACAGAGATCGCACCGACCCGCGCCTGTGGATTGTCGGCTGTAATCAATTCCGCCGTCCGAGGGTTGGAATCCATGACATGGGTCACGATCTCACGGAATGAACCCTTGATATGGGCGGACACCGGTTCGGTCGTGTGAATGTCCGCGACAGGACCGCTCCTGATCTCCTTACCCGTCACCGGATCATGATAAGTCGATCGCGGCGGCTCTGTGATGAATGAGGCATACTGCCCGTGCCCCCACGAATCGAGTCCATACACATGGTCATGCCAGAACGTGGTGCCAAAATCGGCGTCCACATACCAGCGCTCGCGGATCCACTCGACCGAGGCGATCTCACCCTTCTTATGAGCATGCAGCAACGGCCGCTCAAAGGTGATCGTATTGCCGTCGATCTTGCTGATACGAGCCGACTCGAATCCATTCACTTCATCCATCCCCACGCCCAGCTCTGTCTTGACGTGGAACTTGGATGCATCCTTGACCTTGATGCTGGTCGCCCCCTTGGCGGCATCGGCCTCGATCGTGGTGTTCATCGGGACCGGCATACCTTTGCCCGGGTGCTCGTCCTTCAAGATCGTGAACGGACGGAGCGACATCTCATAGGAGAACCCGATGATGGGTCCATCGGACGCTTGTGTATCGAACTGAAACATGTGCGGATGCAGGTTCGTCTTGCTGGAGAACCCTTGCCGCGTGTCATCTTTCAACTCACTCTTATAGACCACGTCGATACAGTCCTGCACATTGCCGCGAATGACCAACGGAAACTGCTTCGCGCGATTCTTTCGAACTTCCGCTTCCTCTTCATGCAAGACATAGAGCAACCCA
>JAEURV010000125.1 GCA_016788465.1 Nitrospira sp.
AGCAGGAAGAGCGTTCCCTGCAGCCTCTTAGAAACACCTCCGTCGCAATTTGCAATCAGCGGAGTTCGTCCGTATGATCACCGCGCGATGAATTGCACGAAATGTAAGACCAAAGCTGTACTGAAATTGCCGCGTCACAACGCGGCATTCTGCAAGGGCTGTTTTAACTCCTTCGCCCACGATCAAGTCGTGCGGGCGATCAAGTCACAGGAGATGTTTAAGAAGAATGACCGCATTCTTGTGGCCGTATCTGGAGGAAAGGATAGTCTGGCCTTGTGGGATCTTCTCTTGAAGCTGGGCTATAAGGCTGACGCGCTCTATGTGAATCTCGGTATACCGGGCTATTCGGATCGCTCGAAAGACAAAGTTCAGCGTTATGCCGAAACGGTCGCCGTACCCTATGGCGCCACACTGCACCTCCACACCGTTGAACAAACCGAAGGCGCCGGGATGAAAGAACTGGCGCAGCTCGTGCACCGTCCCACCTGTAGCACCTGTGGCACCATCAAACGCTATCAATTTAATCGTGTCGCGATCGAACAGGATTATGACGTGATGGCGACCGGCCACAATCTCGATGATGAGGCTGCCCGGCTGCTCGGCAACGTGCTCCATTGGCAAGAAGAGTATCTCGAGAAGCAGAGTCCCAACCTTCCTGCGTCGATCGAAGGTTTTGCAAAAAAGGTAAAGCCGCTCTATCGATTGACTGAACGAGAACTTGCCGCCTACTGTGTGCTGAACGGGATTGATTACATCGTGGATGAATGTCCGATGGCGCAGGGTGCGCGCACGCTACTTTATAAGGAAGTGCTCAACCGACTCGAAACAGAATCGCCAGGGACGAAACAATATTTCTATTGGGGATTCTTAGAGAAGCAGCGCAAGAAACCATCGACCGAACCGACCATGACAGAGAAAGACCAAGCCTCGCTCCATCCCTGCCCCACTTGCGGGCAACCCACCACCGGCGAAACCTGCTCCTATTGTAAGCTGATGGCACGGGCCAAGGCAGCACCGGCTCGCTGACCCATTCGGCCCTTGCAAACCTGGTAGGCACTCCGTAAGCTGACTAGGAACGGCTTCTGTTGAACCTCCACGAACGGACGTTGTATGGGGACGGCTCCGCAAGATTACTATCAGACACTCGGTGTTTCTCGAACGGCTTCGGCCGAAGAGATCAAGAAAGCCTTTCGTCGGCTAGCTCGCCAATACCATCCCGACCTTCATTCTGGGTCCAAGAAGGCCGAGATGGAAAAGAAATTTAAAGAGTTGAATGAAGCTCAGGAGGTTCTCACTGATCCCGAGAAACGCAAGAAGTATGATCAGTACGGGAGTGATTGGGACCAGGCTCAAGCCTTCGAAAAGGCTCGTCAGCAAGCTTGGACCAGAGGTGCGACCAGTCCGTGGGATTTTGACCAAGATGCCGGTAACCGCGGCGGGACTGGAGAGAACTTTTCCGATTTTTTCGAGAGTCTGTTTGGTAATCGTAAACAAGGGACAGGAGGACGTAGTGAGAGCGGACGGGCTGGACAGGATTTAGAGACAGAAGTGCAGTTGACCCTGCGGGAAGTCCTGACCGGTGTCGTGAAGCGGGTAAATCTACGGGAACCACAAACGTGTTCGACTTGTCACGGGCACGGTATGGTACGAGGACGCTCCTGTGGGGCCTGTCAGGGAACAGGACGGACGATCGGCCACAAGACCATTGAAGTGAGAATTCCGGCCGGCGTCCAGGACGGAACTCGAGTTCGGGTGGCGGGAAAAGGTCAACTCGGGAGCGACGGTGGAAAACGTGGTGATTTATATCTGCTCGTGAGCATCTCTGCGGACCCAATTTTCCGTCGGCAGGGGTCGGATCTTCATGTCACCCTCCCTATCTATCCGTGGGAAGCAATTCTTGGAGCGGACGTGACGGCTCCCACATTGACCGAACCGGTGAAGGTCAAAGTGCCCCCTGGGAGTAAAGCCGATGCGAAACTTCGACTCAAGGGAAAGGGACTCCCCTCAGCCACCGGTGGAGCGGGAGACCTTTTCCTGACGTTGCAGATTGTGATGCCGACGATGGCTACGGAAGAGGAGCGGATCCTCTACGAACGGTTGAGCAAACAACGACATCCCGATCCTCGAGCAGAACTCCTCCATCAGGCTCAACGACATTGAGTCGACCAAGCAGCTGGTTGAATCATCATAGCGAACTCGAACGGCTCGCTTGCGTTGCGGCGCTTGCTATGGCAAGCTTCGGACGAGGGGCTTCCAAACCAAGGAGGAAATGCATGAAGTTAGTCACGAAGACGGCAACGGTTGCGGTTCTGTCGGCCTGTCTGTTGGTGTTGGGTGTACCCAGCTTGTGGGCGAATGATCCAAGTTATGGCCATGCGGCCAGCGGACATGGTGCGGGTGGAAGTCATGGGTATGGGAAAGGGATGATGCATACCGGGACCGGGCATTTGATCCGCCACTTGCTCAAGCATGAAAAGGATATCGGGCTGAGTGCGGATCAGGTCACGAAGCTCAAGGAGCTGCAATTGAATCTTGATCGTGTCAGAATCAAGGCCGAAGCGGATATTCAAATTGCTGAACGTGAGGTGAAAGCGCTAACCGACGAGGAGAAATCCGATCTTGGGGCGATCGAAGCAAAGCTGAGACAAAGCGAAGACCTCCAAGTTGGATTACGCATGGCGGCCATCAAGGCTCGCCGAGACGTGATGGCGGTGCTGACCCCGGAACAGCGTGCGAAGGAAAAGTCCGAGCATGAGAAAGTAATGGAGCAACACAAAGGCTCAGGGATGCATCATGGTGGGGCCATGCCCTATGGCGTCAATCCTCACGGTACGACACCGCATGGTGCCTATCCCCACGGTGGGAGCAACCCTCACGGCAAGAACCCCCACGAAGTGGCACCTCCGCCATCACCAGGCAACTAGCAGGATAGATGGTGAAATCGATTGCCAGCGTTGTTCTCAGGTCGCTCAGAAGCTCGCCATGACGGTCCTCAATGTGGAGAGCCTCTGAGCTCGCTGGGGTTTCTGGTAGACGATTCTTGTACTGCCCTACTGGCTCTTCTGCATCAATCTGTGATATCCACAATATTGCGGCTTGAAGGACCTCAAGCCTAGTTTTCAACAACCTGCCACGTTATGCGGGAAGAGGACCTCGACGACAATGAAAAAACAAGTCAAGCTTCAAAGTCATGACCTCCTGGTGGGAGCCGGTCGTGCGCCGGCTCGGGCGATGCTGAAAGCGGTCGGCTTCACAGACGACGATTTGTCGAAGCCGATTGTCGGTGTCGCCAACACGTGGATTGAGGTCATGCCATGTAATTTCCATTTGCGCCGGCTTTCCGAGCGTGTGAAGGCCGGCATTCGAGCTGCCGGTGGGACCCCAATCGAGTACAACACCATCGCGGTGTCTGATGGCATTTCTATGGGGACCGAAGGTATGAAGGCCTCGCTCATCAGTCGAGAGGTCATCGCTGATTCGATTGAACTCGTGGCACGTGGACATTTGTTTGATGCGGTCGTGGCTCTCTCCGGTTGTGATAAGACGATTCCTGGAACGGTGATGGCTCTTGCCCGATTGAATTTGCCCTCGCTCATGCTATACGGCGGGTCAATTATGCCAGGGCAGTTTCAGGGACATGATGTGACCATTCAAGATGTCTTTGAAGCCGTCGGTAAACATGCCTCAGGAAGAATGACTGATGCTGAGTTGAAAGACCTGGAGGACCATGCTTGTCCAGGGCCCGGAGCCTGTGGCGGCCAGTTTACGGCGAATACCATGGCCATTGCCTTCGAGTTTCTGGGGATTTCACCCATGGGGCGCAATGGAGTGCCTGCCATGGATGGACGGAAGGATGACGTGGCGTTTGAGTGCGGCAAGATGGTGATGGAGCTCGTGAAGCAGGATCTTCGCCCTCGTCAGCTCATCACTCGCAAGTCACTGGAGAATGCCATTGCCGCTGTTGCGACGACGGGGGGATCGACGAACGCCGTGCTGCATCTACTGGCCATTGCCCGTGAATCTGGGATCAAACTGAGCATTGATGATTTTGACAGAATCAATCGCAAGGTTCCTTTACTGGCTGATCTGAAGCCGGGCGGTCGCTTTGCTGCGGCGGATCTCTATGCGGCTGGGGGTACGACCTTGGTCGCCAAACGATTGCTCGATGCCGGGTTGCTCCACAAAGATCAGCCGACGGTGACCGGTCGCACGATCGGTGAAGAGGCGTCGAAGGCTCGCGAAGCATCTGGGCAGCAAGTGCTGCGTCCCCTCGCCCACCCAATCAAGCCAACCGGCGGTCTTGTTATTTTGAAAGGAAATTTGGCTCCGGAGGGCTGTGTGGTGAAGGTCGCAGGCCATTCAATGACGAAGTTTCAAGGACCGGCCAAGGTGTACGATCAGGAAGAAGAAGCCTTTATCGCGGTCAAGGCCGGGCAGATCAAGGCAGGTGACGTCGTCGTCATTCGATATGAGGGGCCGGCCGGTGGGCCTGGGATGCGTGAGATGTTAGGTGTGACCGCGGCGATCGTCGGTGCTGGGCTGGGTGATTCCGTTGCCTTGCTCACCGACGGACGTTTCTCCGGGGCAACGCATGGACTAATGGCCGGCCATGTGGCACCTGAAGCGGTGAAGGGCGGACCCATCGCGGCGGTCAGGAACGGCGACATCATTACTTTCGATATTCCCAAGCGGCGCCTTGATGTGAGTCTCTCGAAAAAAGAGATCGCCGCTCGAATGAAGAAGGTCAAACGACCGACTCCGCGGTACACCTCCGGTGTGATGGGGAAGTATGCCAGGCATGTCTCGTCCGCCTCGGAAGGTGCCGTTACGAGTTAAGTGCCGGGGAAGGTTCAAGTCTGTGGTTTTCTCAGCCAAAGTGTAATGACACTGGTTACGGCATCCTCATGTGTATATCGGTGCAGGTATGGGAGTGAAGGAAGCGCTTCGGCAATAACGTTGCTGACCGTGGATTCTTGATGCTCGATCATGAACCCTACCTCAGTAAATAACTTTATCCAGTCGGACTTCCTCAGTCGATTGGTGTACGAGCTACGATTCCATTTCATCAGATTCCACAACCACTGAGGATATCGGAGGCAATCGAATAGCTTGAGTGGTTGTGGGGGGTGCAATCCGTAGTACGAATGGTCGCCGAGATCAATCAGAGCAACGAGGTGACCGCCGGTGCGCAGAACCCGAAAGCATTCTGCGACGGTCATAGTTGGGTTGCGCACATGCTCAAAAGCGGTATGGGACCAGATGCAGTCGAATCGGCAAGAATCGAATGGGAGCCGCCGGCCATCATAGATGATATAACGAATCCGTTTTCTCTTCGCCAGCACATCAGGAACGTACCTCAAAACATCCACAGCCGTACAATCGGCCGCCCCTGCCGTGAGTGCTCTTTCCAAGACATCCAGGGTCTGTCCCGGCCCAATCTCCAATACCTCCTTTCCAAGAGGCGGATCAAATCGGCTATACATCTTGAACACTTCGTCTACCTTTCCTGAATCCGAGTTGATTCCTGTCAGGTGGTATCGCTGGATCAATTGGGAAATTAGCTTCAATCCAAGAAGCAGATTCTGAAGGATCTCAAATGGGACAAACGTCATGATTCAATGGCGTTGAGGTGTGACGTGCGTGAGGAGGTCCATTCAAGTTGTTGTTCGCTGAATTGTGCTCAGGCGGCTAGTCTCTGAGTCATTCCATCATGATCGGGATTCAGTAAACGATCATATAATCGTTCGTATTGCAGAACCGTTTCACTGATGTGAAACTCGCACGGGAGCAGAGATGGGTCTGCTCGACGAGTTTCCGATGGTTTCACCGGAGATGACAATATGCGGATGATGGCATTGGCCAATCCGTTGATGTCGCCCGCTTGACAGAGCTCTCCGATCGCCCCCCCCACCACGACTTCATCCGCCCCTCCGACCTGTGTGGCGACGATGGGTAGACCTGCAACTCGTGCTTCAAGTAATACTCGAGGTAGCCCTTCCCAATGAGATGTTAAGAGGAAAATATCGAATGCGTGCATCACCGCCGGAATGTCACGTCTCCATCCGCTTAAATGCACATAATCGTGAAGCTGATGGCGTTCGATCATCGATTCGATCTTTGCGCGTAATTCTCCGTCTCCGACGAGGACGAGCCGGACGTTGGGGAGTGATTGGGTGACCAGTTTAGCCACCTCGATAAAATCCTCCGGAGCTTTCTGCGGTTTGAGACATGCCACGGTTCCGACCAGGCTAGTTCCTGGCTCTGCGCCCAATTCCCTCCTCAGCCGTTCGCGGTCCGCATGTAACAGCCCTTGCTGAAACGGTTTTGGATCAATGCCTGGCCGTACCAATAGGACGTTGTTCTTGAATAGACGCCAAGCCAACCCCTTTTTGATATCGCTCTGAGAGACAGCCACCCACTGGGTGGTGATCCATCCGGTGATCCGTTCCACCATGACAAAGAGGTATTTCAGCCAGGGAGACTGTACGGGGGTAATGCCATACCCATGGATCGTATGGATGATGACTGGAACACCGACGAACCATGCGGCCCATCGCCCAAGAATCCCGGCTTTTGAACTGTGCGTATGGACGATCGATGGACGAAGACGGCGAAGCAGTTTGGTCAATTGAACGAGAGCCACCAGATCATCTAACGGATGGATCTCCCTGCCTAACTCAGGAAGCAGTTTCACTTCGACGTGAGGTAGGCGCTGGGCCTCCTCTGTGAGGATTCCTCCAGGTCCAGTAATTAAAAAGACTCGATACCGTGTAGGATCGAGATGTGACACAACATGGAGCGCCACTTCTTGCGCTCCCCCCAGTTCAAGTTTGGTGATGATATGGCAAATCGTGTGCACGACACCTGCCGCTATGCAGAGAGGGCTTGATTTTGGTCCATTCGGAGTCGTTCCGCCAACTGCTTCCCCTGTCCGATGGCATCCTCCATAGAGGTATGTTCCCAACGGCCGTATCGGCCGATGGAATGGATGCCTCTTCGCTCGAGCTCCGAGAGGATGGCGGGAATCGCAGTTGCGCGATGGCGATCGAAGTAGACATAGGCGTAGTGCAAATCCTTCACGTCGGAGACGACCATATCGTCACCGGGACGTAGGATTCCGGCCCGCTCTAATCCAGTCCTGGCTTGAGCGACAAGCTGGTCAACCGGTTGATGCTCCATCGGTCGGTGCGAGATCTCAACATACATCGAACTACAGCCTGGTTGGCCTAACGCCGAGGAGAAATTCATGGGAAATCCGACTCGATAAAATGGAAATTCCGGTTCAGGGAAATACAGCCAATGTTTGTCCGACACCTGCTCCCGTGCCACGGCCAGGTTGAGGTTATAGACCGATACCCACCGCAGTCCCTCAGCGGCTTCTTTGAGAGGTGCAGGCAAATCGAGGCATCGGCGCACAAGTTCCGGAACCGGAATCGTCGAAATTAATGACTCATAGTGCTCAGTTCTTGTCGTATCGCTGAGCCGATCATAGAAACGGGCTCGTCGGCGTTTCGTATCCACCTCCAGAAGTTCGACATTGGTCTCGATGCTTGAGATACCAGGCAGGAAGGACTGAGGGAGAACGTTGATACCACCCGATGCAGGATAGAGGAATGAAGGATTGTAACCGAACGCCTTGTCCTTGATGCCTAACGCACCATTGATTACGTCTTTCAATTCCGGCTTCGGCACCAGCCACGATACCCAATCGGAGGTAAGCTCATCCAGCGACACCTTCCATAGCTTTTCGTTGAATGGAATCATGAAGTGCTTGGCCATCCCTTCCCCAAGGTTGTCCAAGATCCATTGCTTGAAACACAGATCTTTTGGATTATTGCTAGAGGCTGGATGCAAGAGTGTCGTGATGAATCCCAGCAGACATTCCCGCACGACCTCGGGCGGAAGGCCGTGGACGTTCACTTGAAAGGGATATTCTGTGTAGGTTTGGTGTGAGTAGATGAACGATTTGCGATAGTGACGCTGAAGTTTATCTGCAAGTAACTGCTCAACTAATGCTTTGATCGCAGGTTGACGAAAATGTAAGAGGTGCCCTGTATAGTCGAAGGTAAACCCGTCTTTGCGATACGACCGGCACAGCCCTCCTACCTCTGACTCGCGTTCATAGAGTCGATAGGGCATTCCGGTCAGATGGTATGCGGTGCTCAACCCAGCCAGGCCAGCGCCGACGATCACGATCATGCCGCCCGCCTTCTTTCTTCTGGCGACCCCTCGACTTCCAATGCCCTCGTTCTCTTGATCTCGATTCGTTTCAACGTCAACGTCAGGGCGAGGAGTATTGTCACGGTACCGAGACAAAGGCCCCATGCGACCTCATACGTAACCATCATGAGCATGAGACCGACGGCCCCAAGCACAGCGGTGGAAACGTAGCTGACGATCACGATGTGTTTGGTGGACATTCCCCAATGCCTGAGTCGGATGGCGATATGGTCAGGGCTGCCAAGGAATACCGGGAGACCTCGTTGATAGCGGATATACATGACGAAGAGGGTATCGAAGATTGGAGTGCCTAAGATGAATACGGGCGTGAGGAGCGAAAGTGGGTGGGTGCTGGGAAATTGCCCGATCATCGCCATGGCGCCCAGCAATAAACCGATGAACATAGCGCCTGTGTCACCCATATAAATCCGCGCCGGTTGCCAATTATATCTCAGAAAGCCAACAAGGCTTCCGATCAACGCAGCCAGCATGAAGGCGACGACTTGATCACCTTGAAGTAATGCGGCCAGGAGTAAGCAAGCGGCGCTGATGGCACCAACTCCGGCGGAAAGACCGTCCATGATATCCAAAAGATTGAAGGCATTGATCAGTCCGACCATCCAAAATACCGTTAATGCGAGATCGATCCATTCCGGGAGCGCCGCGATCTGAATGCGGATACCGCTCTTGATCAGTACGAACACGGCGAGAAGCTGACCGATCAATTTCGTCGTGGGTGAAAGTACCCCAAAATCATCAATGAGTCCCAACATGACCACAATCGTCGCCCCAAGAATGATGCCGAGAACGTCCTGCCGGAATTCAAACGTGAATGCGAGACTCATCAAAAAAGCGAGGTAGATCGCGAGCCCTCCGAAGTATGGGACTGGTTCCATTTGATGTTTAAGACGTCCGTCAGGGGCATCGACAATGCCGTACTTCAACGCAGCCTGTCGCGCAATGGGAACGCCATATAGCGACAGGAGGAGCGCAAGAAAGAATGTTAAGCTCAATAAGTACATGAAGTTATTGTCTTTGCATTGTCATGGGAGAGGATACTCAAAGGTCATGGTCTGTCGGATGCGCTATGCGCCAGGCAGGCAGTATAGACCTGCTCATGTTGTCGCACGATTTCTGAGATGTGATAGCTCTCCCGTGCTTGAGCTCTCCCCTTGGCCCCCATTGTCTTCGCCTCCTCTGGATGAATCAGGAGGCGGTCGATCGCATCAGCCAAAGCTTGAACATTTCCTGGCTCGACTAATATTCCTGTTTGACCGGACAGCACAAACTCAGGTATCCCTCCCACTTGGGTGGCGATTATCGGCTTCCCTGCAGCCATCGCTTCAAGAATTGCGATGCCAAAACCTTCGTACAGTGAGGGAAGCACGAAGGCATCCAACGCATGCAGCACACGAGGGATATCGCGTCTGGATCCGGCAAAGACGATCCAGGAGGAAAGTTTCAAGTGTTCTGCCAGTGATTCCAACTCGCGACGTGATGGCCCATCCCCAACGATCACCAATTGGCAGGGAGGACGCCCGCGCCTTCGAGCCAATTCTGCCATTGCCAGTAGGAGGATCCTCAGTCCCTTCTTAGGTTCGACGAGCCGGCAGACTGTGCCGATGACTTTTCCGCCGTCCTGTAGACCGAGTTCGCCCCGGGTTGCCGCTGCAGGAGACGTAAATTGATCGATGTCCACACCAAAAGGAATGACGGTGCAGTCCTCGACTGTTCCACCAACCCGAGAGATTAGTGATCGGTGGACTGCATCAGAGCAGCAGACGATACGGTCTGTCCAATTCAATGTGAAGCGATCAACCAAGCGCATGAGCCATCCTTCAGTGACGATTTCATCATGATATGACGAAATAACTGAAAATGCCCGCAAAATTCGTCCGCAAGCACGGGCAGCGAGATTGGCCCAGAAGAGGAACGCTTGCACCACATCAGGCTGTTCGTCTCGAAGCAGCTTGAGCAGTCTAAAAAAGACACGAATATCGAGTTTCCCAGCGCCATCCAACGAGACCACCCTGACTCCCATCGCTTGAAGCTCTTGAGCGAGTGGGCCGCCCGGTTTGAGGGTGCAGACCGTCGCCGAAAACCGGGCGCGATCAAGTCGCGAGGCCAATTCCACAATATGGGTTTCTGTTCCTCCAACTCCAAGTCCGACGGCTAAGAGCAGCACCTTAGCAGGCATGCACGTGTCTACCGGTCAGTTGTGATGAGGAGAGAATCTGCTCGTACCAATCCAAATATGTCTGCACTTGCCGTTGCATACTGAACGAACGTGATGCGATCTCCGCTGCCGTTGTCCCCATGGTCGCTCGCAACCGTTCGTTTGAAAGAAGTTGGAGCACACGACCGGCCATGGCTTCGGCATCGCCAGCAGGCACGAGAAAACCTGAACGGCCTTCTTCGATCTGTTCTGGTATGCCGTCAATTGCCGTCGCGACAACCGGACATCCGCAGGCCAACGCTTCCAGCACGGTGTTGGGGAACGTATCGGATTTGGCCGCATGCATATAGACATCCGTTGATTGGTAGTACTGGGCGGTGATTTGCTTGTCTCGCTGGAATGGCACGAACCGAATCTCACCATTTTTGTATGGGATCGGGTCGCCACAGTCCCCCAAGACAATCACCGTAATACGCCTGCTCGAGTATCGTGTGGCCACCTGCAGGGCACATTGCTCGATTGTCCGATAGTCCTTGAACACATTGCTCTTGGCGGCATTGGCCACAAAGAGCAACACCATATCTTGTTGAGACAGCCCCAACGCCTCCCTCGCCTGCTGTTTTGATCCAGGTTTGTAGACGGTTGAGTCCACACCGTTTGGGATGACTCGGCCCTCGACGATCGCCGGCGCCAACATCGATTGTTCGACCTGCCGCATCAGCCATCGGGAAGGTGTGGCGAGATAGACACGGCTATCGGCGTAGATATCACGTTTGTGTCTCCAATTCGTGGTAGTCGCATCACGCGCAATGGCCGGATAGATCGAAAGGTCCGGACAATGCCCACAACCAGTCTTCCATCGATCACAGCCCAACGTGTACGCGCAATGCCCGCTTAACATCCAGGTATCATGCAGGGTCATCATCGTAGGGATCTTCCGACTCAACCAGGGCAAGGCATTGAGATCGAAATAGCCTCCACGTGGCAACCAGCCGCCGTGCAGGTTGTGACAGTGAATGATATCCGGGCGGTCTGGGATGAGGTCGAGGATCCTCCAGGACTCCGGAAAGTTAAAGCTTTCCCTTCCCATTCTGGTCTGCCACCAATTGTGGGGCCGGGCAACATAGGTCTGCAGCCAACGCCGCATGCGCCACACTCCGCGAATGCGCCCTTCATACGGGGCAAGCCAGTTCCCCAGGTTGGTCAGCGATGAGTCTAGGGCCTTCCCTGTTTCTACATCAGACAAGCGAATCACCTGAGGGTCATCGCCGAGCTTCTCACCGACGGCCAACAGCGAGTGATGGCCTCGGCGGCGGTACTGGTCGAAGAGTTGCCAAGCAATCGCCTCGGCGCCTCCTCCCTTATCATAGGTACTGATCTGGAGGATTCGCATGCGGGTACGCTCCCAGCGTCAGATCACAAAGCCTGGGATGATGCTCCATTCCGACCCGTCCCAGATGACCACTTGCGTGGGGAATGTGAGTCCGGAATACCGGCCGGCAGCTCGAATCCATCGCGGCAACGTGGCGAGCGACAGATGTCGGCCAACTTTCCACGCCAGCCCTCTTACCAGGGCCTCGCATCCTCGGCAGGGTCTGCCGCCGTATTGAACCAGTACCCGCTGGGCTTCCTCCATATACAGAGCAGCCTGGAGGACAGATTTTTGATTTCCGTGGGCTCGGAATCCCGCCAATGGTGTCATGACACCGTAGAGGTCGGCGTGGCGATAGAATCGGGCCCACAATTCGAAGTCCGCCGCCAGTTGCAACGATGTGTCAAGCCTTCCCCCCGTACGGTCCCACAGCGAGCGTCTCCAGAATGTTGACTCTTGTTGGATGAACCGTCTGCCGTAGGATCCTGCCGTCGGAAGATTGCCGCCCTTCAGAAACGATGCCCGATTGAATCCGCCGCTGAAATTAATGGACGTCAACTGCCCTCGAGCATTCCAACTGAGTGGCTGAACAGTCGTGAGCCACTCGATCTGGGGATATTTCGTGAAGAGATCGCGAACAATTGAGAATGCCCATGGGGTGTACTTGTCGTCGCTGTTGATCCACGCCATGATGTCGCCAGTGGTCTTTGCAAATCCTTTGTTGATGGCGTCATACTGTCCCTTGTCCGGCTCACTTGTCCAATACGCCAATCGAGATGTCTTCCGTTTGATTACTTCAACACTGTTATCACTCGAACCGCCGTCCATGATGACATATTCGAGATTGGGATCCCGTTGAGACAGCACCGAGTCGATTGTTTCTTCTAGAAACGAAGCTTGATTAAACGACGGCGTAACGATGGATATCTTTAGCAAAGGTGAACTCACGCGGCTTGATTGCGCGACAACACTTTATTGAGGTGAGATCGAAATTTGTGGTTCTGTTCTTGCCGCTGCGCAGGAGTTGCGTAGTAATGGTATTTCCGGAAGCGGCCGGTTTTCTTTACAAAGACGACGTCCACTTGAGATAAGGCGTTGTCCAGGGGACGATACTGCAATCCAAAAATGTCATAGGGGACAAAGCCGTTTGACTCCATAAACGCGACGACCTCTCCGAACTGCGGTCCATGTTGAAAGAATTCGAAACACGACACCTCTAGGACCACATACTCAGTCCCTTTCAATGTCGTCTTTCCGCCGAGTAGAACGTCGAGTTCTGCTCCTTGGACATCGATCTTCAACAGATAGGGAGGACGCGCCTTTTTTTTGACGACTAAATGGTCGAGCGTCACTGAAGGCACTTCGCGTTGCACCCCATTCACCTCGGTCCCCTCTTCCATTTCTTGAAAGAGGGAAGACCCCACAAGATCGTGATGTACGTTCAGAGACGCTGTGCCACCTGTCGTCGAAGCAACGGCAATATCGTAGGATGCCCGGGCTATGGCATGTGTGACTTTCCTCAAGGAGGGGATGTATTCCTCAAGAGGTTCGACCAGCACATACTGGGCATTGGGGAACACTGTATGGCAGGCTAAGGAGAAGGTTCCGAGGGCCGCGCCAACATCGATCACTGTCTCGGGCATGAATCCTTGATTACAGACCTGCCTCAAACTACCCTCGATCGACCCTCGATCAGGCCCGGTGCATTCATGGCTTCCCATACTTCGTCGACGGATCTCAAATCCCAGGAGCCACATCAGGTGCTTGACGAGAGTTTTCATATACGCGTTCGACTTTCCTGCACAGGCATGGACTACTCTATTGTTTCAGTGCAACCACTCGAACCTGAAACCAACTCCGCTCGATCCGTCCATAGATTCGACACACCAGATTAAACAACCATCTTCCACCGAGCTTCGCAATCACTCTATACCCTGGAGGCCATTTATGGATGTAGGGCTTTGATTCAAGCACGACAAAACCCGCCTCTGTGAAGAGGTTACCGATACACATGGGGCTCCAGCTATAAAGATGATGGTTCCTGTCGTTTGGCATATACGCATACCCGATAGACTCGCAGGGAACGACGAATACAATGTTCCTTCCACGTTTGAGTTTCCTGTGGAGTGCGGTGAGTTCCTCCAGCGGCCGGAGTGCATGTTCCAGCGCACTATTCGAAATAATGACATCAATAGATGCATCAGGGACCTCATCGACGCTGCCATACACGTCGATACCATTCTTTCTAGCCGTTTCCGCCGCCAGGGGATTGACTTCGACGCCGATGCGTTTTCGACAGACAAGGTTCTTGAGAAGAAATCCTCCTCCGCAGCCGAAGTCCAGTACCACACTGTCTGGAGTGATATACTCCTCGAATTTACTTTGATTGGCCCATCCGCCAAATTCTCCAAGCGGTGCTTGCCAGATGAAGTAGTTGTTGTCATAGTGAGCGCTGACCAAGTCTCTGCCTTCGGCAATCCGTTGACTCATCATGACTCCTTGACGGCTTCCATGAATAGCGAGTCCGGCTTTCTCACCGCCCCGTTCACGACATCTAAGCCAAACATCGCGAAGCCACTGATCTGACTCTCAAATGCGGAACAGACTCTGCTATCTGAGAAGCCGGTCTCTTCGAGGAGTTTTTTCAGAGACACGCGATCATACATCCACTGATGGCATTCCCCGGATAGTCGAAAACGTCCGATACGCAAGGCCTCGCGATCACCGTTGACCAAGTGTCCTTTCATTTCTGGCACAAGAGATCGCATGGTCCGAGCTATCTTCGATATGATTGAGATGCTGCCGCGACGACTGGGTGCCGAGCTAGTAGATGAGTGACCTTCCGGTTCCAGGTAGGTCGTGGCTCCTGGCCCGATCCTTCCGATGACATACTCGGAGTTGTTGTGAGCTTGAGTACGCAGATACCGCTCCATCTCCCCGCCTGAGCGATCGCGAACCAACTGGTCCAGGAGTTCAATCGTCATCCACTGATGCTGCGCGGCCGCAGCTCGATCGCCAGCCTCAGCACGCTCAAGCGTGCGCAAGTATTCGCGGACAATCCCTTCAAGATCCGGCACGGCCAATCGAACAATTCCACCGTATCGAAGGACTCGATAACACTCTCCCAGTAGTGCACGCGCCTGATGTGGAGTGACATGCTCAAGCACATGTGACGCGTAACAAGCATCGACCAATTCATTCCCGAAGGGGAGCCCTTTGCTCGCATTCCACTCTGTAACCTGCGGATCGGTCGGACATAGGTCGAGATTGATCCAGTCGGAATGCCATGTCGCCCCACATCCGATATTGACCAAGACTTGGGACACGGGGTTGATCGCTCCTTCACGATTGGAACGCTTTCACCCCAATTCGGCCGGTGTAGTCGATGGGGTGAAGAAACAACTTCACGCGATGGCTGTGCACATATTCATCGATTGCTCGGCGCGCCCCTTGCCAATGACCGTAATCATCGAGGATCACTACGCCGCCTTGGCGGAGTCGAGGAAACAGGACCTCCATCTCATACTTTGTGGAGTCATACCAGTCTGTGTCTAGCCGAAGGAGCGCGATTGTTTCCGGAGCCTGGCTCTGGAGCGTGGTTTCAACTCGTCCAGCAATTAAATGCGTCCGCGCCTCTGGATACCCTGTACGAACGAGCGCTTGGGCGACCTTTTCCATTGGGGCATAGCACCACATTCTGTCTTCTTCGGTGCGAGGGGAATCTCGCAATAAATTCGCAGCAGATTCACCTGTCACCGCCACATCGTAGGGACCAGGATCCGTCATCCCCTCAAACGTATCAAAAAGAAAGAGCTCACGATCTGTTGTTCCACGATTCAGTAACGTTTTGGCCACGGCCATCATACTGCCGCCACGCCAGACACCACATTCGACAATTGCACCTTCAATCTTGGCTTCTTCGATGTACCGGACTGCCGAACAGAGGGCGCGAATCCGTTCTGGAGAGGTCATCGTATAGTCCTTGACTAGCTGGACAATCTCGTCGTCTTCCCTAACGTCAGAGGAAGGCACAAGGCCGGACCCCGTCGAGCTTGTGCCCAATTGCAACAGGCCTAGCCGTTTCCTTAGACTGACGATAGGGCCCAAAAGTTTGGTCAGCACCGAGACTCCTTGCCGTCGCAGAAACGCATCATCCAGGGTTGCGCAGAAGCACGAGGGCATCTCTCTGGAGTAGCCCCAAATCCGTGTTAAGCACTTTCCAACCAGAATCCTCAGCGAGTTTGGCCATCATGCGCTGATCATTACGCGGCCACCAGATCGCCTGATCCGGTTGCGTCTTGAAAACTGTCGGGACACCCCCGCGATTCCAGCCAAATGCCTCGAGCTTGTCCCAATCACCGATTTGATGAATCGCTATCCCTCCGGGCTTCATCTTGCACCTCGCGCTACGAAGGATATCCAGAATCGACGAAGCGTCGTTATGACAGAGGACCCCAAACGACCAAAATACGTCAAAATATGCGTCAGGGACACCATTGAAACTGTTGTCCTGAACACGATGGCAGATCAACCGGCCCTGGTATGCGTCTGGCCTCAACCAGACACTGACATCTTGAAAATCAACCGTATGAAGCTCTCCGTCAGGAATATGCTGAAGAATCGCGCGAGACCAGGAGCCTTTTCCCGGTCCCAACTCTAGAACCTTTGCCCGAGCAGATAAGTATGGTAAGAGGCCTTGCCTGAACACTCGTCGGTACGACCCGCCGCTCCTTCGCTCTTCGGATCGTCTCACGCGACTAGGAATCCATGATAGGACATTCCCGCTGTCATACCCGTAACTGAACTCCTGTTTGAGCCATTCTAGCGTCGGCATGGTCCTCTCGCTTGCATTGCTCCCCTCTTTCTTAGGTTAGGCCTCGTCTTATTCTACCTGCCGTGGCCCTAAGTCGAGAAAACAATTCCGGAATCACGCTGCCCTTTTGTGGTGATCGCAAGCTTTCAAGAAACGACTGGATCGCCTCTAGGGCCGGTGCGGATTCTGCAATATGATCAGGAAAGGTCCAGGAACTTGATGTGCTCAGTTCAACGTCAAAATCCGATGATACTCCGCAATGTACCCCGCTGCCGTCCATTCCGATATTGCGAACGAGTGACTGGTTAGGGTAGAGGCACAGGCCTCCTGCTGCAAACATGCTGGCATACCAACGCACTCCCCATACGTCCAATTTTCCTTCAACGTGGAGACGCAAGTGCTCGAAATAGGGATAGGCCCCGTTTACATTGAAGGCATGTTGCTGACCTGACTCTCGCAAGTATTCCAACAATCCAGAACAGTCCGGGTTGAATTGTTGCCATGCCCTCGCCCATGTTCCCCATCCCCAGCTGGTCGGCACACGGCATAAAAATGTCGCCCCGTATGGTTGTGGCCCCTTGACCGGGAACATATATCCGGAAACTTGCATTACACGATGTTCATGGCGATAGCGTTCGAGTGCCTGATTCATGTAGGTCAGGAACCCCGGTGCTACGACTAAGTCATCTTCAAGGACGATCGCCGATCCATATTTCGCAGTCAGTTCGGACACGCCGGCGATTACGGATTGTGCCAAACCTAGATTTACTCTCTGCAACCGCACTTCGACTTTTGCAAATCCGGAAACGCTCCTGGCGATCGTCCGAACCTCATTGACTGCTGCAAGGTCCTGAGCTGTTTTTGCAGCATCACAAAACATGTAGAGGGAACTTCTCGATGCAAGAGCATCGTCCCGCAATGCCGTGATGCTTTGCCGGAGGTGGTCAGGCCGGTTATAGACAAAGAGGGCGATCGGTGCAATGGCCATATCGTCCTATCTATGTGGAACCGGGATGTATAGGACCGGGCGCAGGTGACCCTGACGTGACAAGAGTATTCGGATCCGTGAAGTCTTCACATGCTTTGATCGGAGATCCGTAGGTCTCGCTCATAGCCTGGCACCATAATTCCAACGTCAGCGCTTTGAACGACATTGGGGCGCCGGCTTCAGGCGGATACGTCCCTTTTGATAGGCCCACTCCGCTTTCTGGACGAAGAATTTCGGACGAAACCAGATACCCAGCTTCGAGCTTTGATCCGTGGGCCGCAAAGATCGCGTTATGCCACTCGTGAAGAGGAGGAGTAAAGCCACGCTTCGGCCTGTTCATGACCCAGTCAGGCACCATGGTCTTGAGCGCCTCGCGCAGCCAGACTTTTGCAGGAAAGGTGTGATCCGGTGTCGCCTTTCTCAGTCCAATGACGGTCTCTATCAAACGATAGTCGATGAACGGTAGTCGCAATTCGACTGATGATGCCATGCTCAGACGGTCACCGAGAGCAATTCCGTTTTCCTGCAAGTAGGTTTGACATATGAGACGTGTGAGCAGCACGTCGATCTGAGGCCAGGGTTCCGGAACGGTGAAGATACGGTATGCCTGGGATTCCTGCAGCTCTGCATGGAACCGATGTGCGTACAAGGGTTGTAACCCGTTCTGCGCGAGTCGGAAATCAGGGACGAGATCATAGAATACGGCCTGCTCTTTCGGACTGCACCGGTCTCTTCTATAGACGGCCAGGGACTCCAGGAGGCCGGCTCCTGATTTGATCCACTCCTTCATACCCCATAGATTCCAATACGACGGCAAGGTCATGGAGAAATAATTCGCAAAGCGTGGACCACCCTTCTGCCATCCGTCTGCTTTGCGCTTGGTCTGCGCCGCCGCCTGGCGTACCCATGGGTACCCCCAAAAGAGTTCATCCCCACCATGTCCTTGCAGTATGACGGAGATCCCTTGTGTCTTTGCCGCCTTCATTACCGCGTAGTAGCCAGATGCTGAGATGTCGGCAATGGGATCATCGAGCCAATACATCAGATCAGGGAAGAAGGAAGCCACCTCACCCGGATGCAATTCGATCTCATGAATGGGCATGCCGAGATACTGCGCCATGGCTCTGGCATCGTCCCGTTCATCATGTCGGCACCTTCCTGCATATCCGACTGTGAATGCCTCCAGTCTGCCTGGATATTTTTTCGACGCCATAGCCGCAATCGCACTCGAATCAAGACCGCCGCTGAGTGAGATTCCGATGGGAATATCTGAGCGAACGATGAGTTCGCTGACCGTGTCCAATTCAGCCCTGAGGCGTTCTACGGGATCTCCGGTCAAAAGTGAAGCATCCTCCATACGCCAATAGCATTGCTCGTCCTGTTTCCCGGTCCTTGCATCAAAGACGAGAGTATGTGCTGCGGGCAGTTTACGTATTCCCCGAATCGGCGACCATGGCTCAGGGACGTAGTTGTAATGGAAATAGAGATCAACGGCGACTGGATCCAATGCAAATGGCACCAGGCCTGCCGCCAGCATCGCCTTCAATTCAGAAGCGAAATACAGAACGCCCCTTCCTTGGTAGAGATAGAGCGGTTTTTCACCCATACGGTCGCGCGCTAACAGGAGACGTCTGTGGCGAGAGTCCCACAGGGCAAACGCAAACATGCCTCGTAAATGCTTGATGCAATTCAGGCCGTATTCTTCATACAAATGGAGAATGACTTCGCAATCGCTGCCGGTCTTCAGGTAATGTCCGCTCGAAGTCAGTACGGATCTCAACTCAATGTGGTTATAAATTTCTCCGTTCGCAATAAGGACCAGCGAGTTGTCTTCGTTGTAGAGCGGTTGTTGACCTCCAACTAAATCGATCACGCTCAACCGGCGCATCGCTAACGAGACAGGGCCTTCTTGAAACGCTCCCTCTCCGTCAGGGCCACGATGAACCAGGCGGTTATTCATTGTCCGGACCTGTCGACGCACTTCAGGGGTGAGAGTTCCGGTTGTGATTGCGCCTGCTATGCCACACATTTCATCAGCCTTACTTTCTAACCCCACCCACGACGAGTCTTCTGCTGCAACACTCTCATGTCTTCGGCTTTCTCGCATCTACAATGAGGGATGTGTAATAGAGCAAGCCTCGCCTAAACTGTTCTTGTTTGTCGTAACGTGCAGATCTTCGGATTAGACCGTCTGTTTCATCCCACTGAGCGCAGTGGAACTGTTCATCCGCATCAAAGTATTCCAGGGGAGTCACAACGAACCCGGTCTGTGCCAAACATTGACTCAAGTCCTCGACAGTGAAAAGCACCCGATGGCCGTCTTTCGGAGGTGTGACCTCTACAACATAGGCTGCATCCTTTCGATGTCCATCTGGAACAGCCAGCCGGAGTAGCCCCCCTGATTTAAGGAACTGAAAGCACAACCTGAATGCCGTCGCACATTCTTCATGTGTGAGATGTTCAAACAGATGCTCTGCCATGAGTCGATCGATCGAGCCTGTATGAAAAAGGCCTTCCCAATGGTCGAGGGATCTCACATCAAGTATGTCTGCATCGGTCGGGAGCCAGCCAGGCATCGCGACCGGTCCGGCGCCCAAGATGACATTCAATGGTTGTGAGACGTCGGCTTCACCTTTCAAGACCTGTCGTCGCAGCTCATGGCGCGAGGGCGAGAGAAACATATCGGAAATAGACCGGAGTCCTCTCCGCAGGGCAGATAGATTTCTCTCTGTCTTGTTTTCCACGTGCGACTACCTTCTCCTCGTAAGGCCGCTTTACTGTAGAGAGTCAGGAGACAACCTGACACTCCTGGTCCTGAACCAACGTGTGATCTTTGTACAAGGATTCCAGGCTATGCGGTAGAGGCGGTGCAGTTTGGGATCTCTGCCCATTTTGTCAACAAACCCTTCCTCTAGGAGGTACCACCCGTCTCTACGCCATGACTTCAGTAGGCCGTCACGGATTAGAGTATCAACCTCACAACCACAGGATGCACAGTCCTTAGCCGTCACGTAGTAGGTCCCCGATAGAAACCATAGAAGCGGGAGCATTATATGCCTGACCGCAGTCCGACTTACGACCAAGTATGCACAGCGTCGAATCAATCGCCATTTGACTTGCCGTCGGATCGAAGCAGGCGCGCAGTCATGGATAAATCTCCAATGATTTCTTGCATTGTCGACTGAGCGCCTCGAAAATAATGCGCGCCATGCCTGTCCAAACGTGAGTGAACCACCATGTTGCGTGGAAAGCCCCATTTCGTCGGCATGCGAACGAATCACGGCTTCGCACGACACACCCAATTGGAATCCGGCCCGTCTCAATCTCGCGAAGAATTCACAATCGGCGATGTAGTGAGGAAATCTGGATCCGTTCACATTGCCTGCGTGCCGTATCATGTGGAGAGGGATGAGCGTGCCGCGACCTGAAAGGAGGTCAACTCCCCCTACAAAGTTCTCCCCAACATTTCTCATGGTCTTTACGGGAAAGCTGTAAGTATGCCAATCGATAAACTCCCCCGCATCTAGGATACGCGATGAATCTCGACTGTCGACTACCATACCGCAGACAGCGACGTGTCGTTCACAAGACACGCGGACCAATGTGGCGACGTAGTCTGGACCAACGAGCGTGTCGTTGTTCATCATGAGGATGAAGTCGTCTTCACGGCGGCTATGCTGGAGACTGCGTTCGATTCCCAGTTGCGTTGCCTCTCCCCACCACAACTCCCGATCGTTCTGAAGGACTTCGACGAACGGATACTTGGCGCGAATCTTGTCAGGAGTGCCGTCTGTGGAGCCTCCGTCAATCACGAGGATATGAAGAGGGTGATAGGTTTGTGCGAGGAGATTATCAAGACAGGTCATGGTGTGATGCAAGCGGTTGAAGACAGGAATGACAACGTATACACACGATCTAGAAACCGCCGATTCTTCCAAAGTCTGCATATGCCCCGTGCTTCAGTCACTGTGAGACATTGCATGAATGTGCCTAACACCGAGTTTTTTCGCGATGAACAACATCGCTCTTCCCTCTGCACAATACTGAAATTTGGTGATGCGCTCTCCGGAAAGTAGTGCCCGAAACTCTTGTTCGGTCCAGAAATTGATATGGCCGACATATTCGTCGATCGCCCCGTTTGGAATTGTAATGACGACATGACCTCCGACTTTGCACACTCTGAAGAGTTCAGCAAGGGCACGAGCCGGTTGCTCGAGATGCTCCAGCGTTTCCATGCACATCACGGAGTCAAACGCTCCGTCTTGGCAGGACATGCGGTAAATGTCGCCGACAAAGAAATGCCCGGCCGGAACGTCCTGACGACAACGCTTGATGGACGTTAAAGAGAAATCGATGCCGTAGACCGTCTTGATGTTCTGGGACGATGAAAGAATTTGTGAAACAAATCCGGGTCCGCATCCGACATCGACGGTGTTACCGCATAAATAGGGCTCACAAGCACTCAACACTTCGTAGTAGAACTCTTTTCTCGCTGCAACGAGGTATTCCGAAACGAGTCCCTCGTTGGCCCAGTACTCGTCGAATGATTCCAACGCGTTATCGACGATCACTTGGACCGACGTGTCGATTCCGTGTGTTGTGATCCACGCAGGTCGGGGGACAAACTTATACTTTCCTTTCTCAACGATCAGATGCCGTTTCTTATCGACAACTTGATGATCGCTGAAGTCAACCGGAGCAAAGGTTTTGTCGCGGAGCACACCGGTGTAATCCTTAGGTAGGATAAATAGGTGCTTCCCTAGAAGCCGGCGAAGAACTTTCTCAATCAACCGCAACCACATAATCAAAGTCCGTGACGGTCGTATTCCCGTACTCGAAGTACCGGTCGTCTGCAGGTGGAGGCACGATGTTGAAGACTGCAGCATTGGCGAGACCTCCCAAGTGGATACTCCGATCCATCGGGACGATGGCAACATCTATCCGAAACGACTGAGGAAAGAGCCGGGGGCTCAGCACCGTAATTTGAACCGTGCCGGATCGTTGCATACGGTGCACTTTGACGTTCCCATACCGTTGTTCGCCGTTGAACGGAGACTCTTGAAATGTCAGCCGTTGAACGTCTCTGCCGTCCTGTGTCCGAATCCACACACGTACTTGCGTGTTATGTGATGAGTCTTGGAGAAAATCGTAATCAAAGCGGATGACGAAATTCTTCCCAAACGGGATGGATCGGTTCTTCGACGGGCTGCCCTCCTCGAATACATCCGCATTCGAGATGTCGACGGCGCCGAGGCCAAACGGCGCCGGCTGAGGTGCGTCGAGAAGATTCTCTTGCGCAAGCTGATTGCTGTAGCGCTGGATACAATCCCTGATTTCGCCCTGGAATACCGGCGTCCCTTGCTGCAGGAGCAATCCGGAACGGCATAACCGTTCAATGGCCTGAATCGCATGGGAAACGAAAATGATTGCCGTACCGTTGCGATTGAGTTCGAGAACCTTCCCGATGCATTTATTCTGAAACGCACTGTCGCCCACCGCCAATACTTCATCGATGAGTAACAGATCGGGTCGCGAGTGAATGGCCACAGCAAATCCCAATCGGACATACATGCCAGAGCTGTAGGTTTTCACTGGAGCATCGAGAAACGTACCGATGGCGGCAAAGTCTACGATTTGGTCAAAACACTGCTCGATTTCACGGGTCGTCATTCCAAGCAGCGAGCCATTAAGGAAAATGTTTTCCCTGCCGGTCAAAAGCGGGTGGAACCCGGCGCCCAATGCAATCAAGGCTCCGACTCGTCCTCGAACCTGGATCCGTCCCTTATCGGGCTGGTAGATTCCAGCAAGAAGGCGCAAGAGGGTCGATTTCCCAGATCCATTCCCCCCGAGAAGTCCGAGCCGTTCTCCTTGTTTGAGGGTGAACGTCACTTCATCAACAGCCCAGAACTCATGAGGCCGCAGGCGATTTGTATCCGCCGTCATTCCGAGGATGTTGCAACAGACGTCGCGTACTCCATAATACATACTGTGTGGTTGTGTGGCGCAAAACTTCTTACTGACACCGGCCACAGTGAGGACGCAGGAATCACCCATCAGGCTTTCTCCGCCACCTTTTGTTCGCTGATGAAAAAGATCCTCCACGACAGGAGAAATACGGTCATGGCGAAGGACACGGCACCCGCATAAGTCTGGGGATCTCGGATCGTCCCGGAGATCAGCAAATCGCGGGCTCCTCCGATCAAGTAGGTCAATGGTTTCCAGCGGATCAATTGATGCAACACGTCGTTTCCAGCATCAGGCGCATAAATGACCGGTGTGAAAAACATGAGCACCCCGAGCAAGGTCGTCATGACTTTCGTCATGTCACGCACCAGGACCGATAACACCGACACGATCATCCCGATTCCCGCTCCTAGTAAGAGTAGCGGCACAAGGGTCAATGGGAAGAATAGCGCCGTCCATTGAGGACTCACGCCGAAGAATGCAAAAGCCGCGGCCAGCAAGAGGATATTGGCTGCCACAGAAAGACTGGCTTGGGATACCTGCTGTGCGACGAGCACCTGATGCGAAAACTTAGCGTGCATGATCAAGTTGCCATTGGCAGTCAAACTGGATGCCGCTGACGCGAACACTGTCATGAAGACGCCCCAGATGGTCGTCCCTAACAATACGAACAACGGATACGGCACATCTGACTTCCCAGGTATCAAGACACCCACATGCTTCAAGAATAACCAGGACGCAATGCCGATCAATGGAGATACCCAGGTCCAAGCAATTCCGAGTAAGGATTGCTTGGAGGCAGCCAGCATGTCTCGGTGGAACAACTGAATAATAAGCTCTCGAGATTGCACGATACCGGTAATCATCTCAATCCAGCAGCGGACAAATCCGAGTTTGATCCGTTGCTCCGGTTCATACATCGCCTGTTCTTCACTGATTGGCATGCGGGTCCTCACAGCCCTCCTCACGGTAGTCTATTCATGGAGCGGAGGCGCTCGAACAGTCGGTCAAACCGATGCTGCCACGTATGAGATTGCAACGCCCGCTTCCTTCCACGATCGCGAATTTTCAACGCAGCTGCAATGTTCTTCGAGTAAAAAGACAGTTTGTCGATGAGCTCGGCGGGATTATTCCAGGTTTCGATCTCTTCACCGATCTTATAGTAGTACGCATGATCAGGTGCTTCTTGCGTCAGGTAAAACCCTCCCGACATAGGCACCTCAAAGTCTCGTAGTCGGCTTTGTAACTGTTTCGAGGCAATGACTTGTGTTTCTCCATGCCATCCGGTGTCGGAGAATCCAAGGTTCACAAGGCTTGATCGAAAAATTGCTGGAAGCGCCTCATCGGAGCACGGAGGACAATAGTCTGGCCCCTGCAGCTCCTCAAAGATGTGCGTCCTTGAAACTTTCTTTCTGATTGGCCCGATCAACCCATCGCTCCCTTCCGCTTTCAAGCGTGGAATCCCGTAGTACCGAAGGTCGTGCCAGACCTTGTACATATCCCACTCAAATTGATACGGGGTCGGTGTTTCATGCTTCCATCCTCGCCCGTACACAGTTGGTTTGAAGCCATGGTCCACACATGTGGCGAGCAATGCTCGGCGGTACGGGTTAAAACTTCCAACAAAACATACGTCTCTCAACGCACCCAGCTCCATACCGGAACGTGAAGCATACCAGTCAGGGTTTGCTGCCATCGGCATCCAATGAATGTTCTGGCAATAGGGCTTGAGATGCTCTGCATTCGCCATTTGGGCGACAGCCAGCACATCAAAGTATGGAGCGGTGCGAATGACTCGGTACCATTGGAACGCCATGTCAACATGATAATTGACCATGGGAACATTTAGGTCGCGTAACTGCTGTGCCGTTTCCACCCTGAGAAAATCATCATAGACAACAAAAAACATGAGATCGAGACGGCGAGACGCTTTCAGACTTCGCGCAAGGGCAATGAGTCGTTCGTTGAGGTCATCGCGCTCATTTCGCCAAGACCTCGACCCCAAACGACCCATTCCACCTGGATAGGTGACTATTTCCAACCGATCGCAATAATATTGGCGAAAGGTTTCAAGGAGATTGATCTCCATCCATCGATCAGGTGGGAGTACGGCAAGTACGTTCATGTTCAGAGGGCCTGACAGGCTCCTTAGAAGTCACGACGTTCGAAGATTCGGCAGGCTGCGACCAAAAGTAATGCGGCATAAAGTAATCCGTAGAAAGTAGTTGCTAGTTGATAATCAACGCTCACGACGATACCGCTAGCAGCTTGTCCCTTAATGTTGAATAACTCCAGGTTGGGACAGATGTAGTACAACGCTGTCGTAATGCCTTCGGCGATGGGATCTTTGCTTTTCTCCGCGATACGCTTCAGGTCGCCGGTCAGATGGCCAATAACATAGAAGCCCAAGGTCATGATGGCGCTCAGCGTAGGAGAGCTGAATGTGGAGAAGAACATGGCTATGGCTGTCATCACCAGTACCTCAACCAGCATGAGTTCAACCGCCTGAAACAGCGAGCCCTGAATTGTGCTCCCGCTCAACCACACGGTGACAAGAAACATACTGAACATGATGCTGATATTCAGGCCGCCGATAAAGATAAGGCCGCAATACTTCCCCATGACAAACTGAGTCCGAGTGATCGGGCGGGCCAATATGGTGTAGATGGTTCGACGATCGATCTCTTTTGTTACAAGTCCGATTCCGACGAATATGGCGATAATCACCCCGACTAGATTGATCGCTGCCAGACCAACATCATTGACGACTCTGGCCTGTTCTCCAATAGTCAGAGTGCCTAGTAGGACGGAAGCACCGATCAGTAATAGAGCGAAAAACACGAGATTGTAGAGAATCTTATCTCGAAGAGTTTCCCGAAACGTATTTTGCGCGACGACCAGGAGGCTATGCATGTCACGTCCGTTGACTTGTTCGTTCCAAGAAGATTTCCTCAAGAGAGCCTTTGTGAGGGATAATAGACACGAGTCTGCCTCCTGCCTGTCGAACGGCAGCCAGCACTTCCTCTAATCGTTGTTGCCCTGGAAGTGCCATCCAACAACGATTTCCTCGCTGTAACACACGCATTGCCACTTCCTTGACCAAAGGAATGCTTTCGCCATCGATACCTTCGCAGATAACTTCCACTGATTGGGCAACGTTTCGGTTGACGAGCTCGTCCATGGAACCCACTGTCACCATCCTGCCTTTTGCAAGAATCCCGACTCGGTCGCATATCATCTCGACATCGGAAATGATGTGTGTGCTGAAAAATATGGTCTTGCCTTGATCTCGAAGCCCCAAAATGATGTCGCGAACATCTTTCCGCCCCACAGGGTCCAAGCCGGACATCGGTTCATCTAACATGACCAGTTGTGGATCGTGGATCAGTGCTTGCGCCAGACCAATTCGTTGCAACATCCCCTTAGAAAATTTTCTTAACGGACGGTAGCGAGCCTCAGTCAAACCCACTTGCGCTAATAGTGTAGGGATACGTTGCTGTAGATCCGATGGATTTACTTGCCCCAGCCGGCCGTAGAACCACAGAAACTCCTCGGCCGTGAGGTAATCATAGAAGTACGGGGATTCCGGAAGATAGCCGATACTCTTATGCACATCGACATCCAGTGCCGGCCGTCCCAACAGTTCAACTGTTCCGGTCGTCGCCCGCATCAAACCAAGCACGATTTTCATCGTGGTCGTTTTGCCTGCTCCATTCGGACCAAGAAACCCAAAGATTTCTCCGTAACCGACGGAGAGAGAGACCTCGTGAAGAGTCGTAACAGCCTGTTGCCATGGCCAGGCTGGCCGATGAGTTTTGCTCAACTTGTCTATGACGATGGCATCCATTTGACGTCTCATCCACCAGGGATCGCCACTTTCGCATCTATTTGCCGATAAGATGCAAAGGATTCGGCCCCATTCTCGTACCCCTACAGATCATCACCGATCATAGCAGGACACTGGGGATCATCAAGCATTCTGGCGATTTGTACGCGTGTTCATGCAAGAACTGATCACGGTAAGAGTCGGCACAGGAATATTGGTATCGAGTATGTGACAGGTGGAACGTCGATCGTCACCGTCTGCTCAATTACTTCCCCCTTCTTCTTCCAGTAAGCGTGAGTCGCTCAGTCATCGTGCTGCTGGAGACGGCTCCCGTACGTGCCTCGTATATATACCGGCCCCCTGAAGGTTCATCCGGTAGGCTTGTGAGCAAATGGGATCCCACCAGGTCGTCGAGACTTGCAGGAAAGTGCCCCGTCTGTTTCTGGTATTGAGCGATCACTTGTTCGAGTGATTGGAGATCCCGCTCGGTGAGCACAAGTCTGAGTCGTACTTCCAGCAGCTTCTTTGCGCTCTCATCTGTTGTGTTTCTGTACATTGCTGCAAGAATGTCAGCAGCCTGCTGGGGAGAACGAGCTGAAAGAAACAGATTCGCCGCCAATGTCCCCAGCATCGCCGGTGCCCCATTGATTTGAGAGGCATGTACCATGTACCTGGCGGCGGTTGCATCATCGTACAACTCGTAATAGTAATTGATGCCGAGAAGAAACGGGAGTTTCCACTCCGTTGGATTATTCAAGATGCCTTTCTTCAGTAGCTGGTTGCTCTCTTCCGGAAGGACGACAAGGGTAGTGAGTGCGAGCCCACCTGCTTCATACGCACGTACAAAGTGCGGATCGATGGTAGTAATACTATCAAGTGCTCTAAATAGCCATTGTCCACTTGAGTCGGAAATCTTTCTTTCCCCCATTACCTGTATCGCCTGGATCCAGAGCATATCAGCAAGAAGTTCACGGTAGCCTAACGAGGCGACTCTCAAATATTCCCCGTTAGGAAGATATCGCATCTGCTCCAACTTCTTTTCAGACTGTTGCCAAGGTTTGAGATAGACCTGAAGTCCCAGAAGCATTCCGAAAATAAGAAGGCTCAGTGGCCAGAAGGCCATGTGCTTTCGGAAAGATTTCATTGGGTCAACTCCACAGCCAACGTCTTTTCCAGCGAAGTGAGATCGACAGACATGAATTGCCGTTCAGTCTCATTCCGCGCTCCCATGCCGTAGAGAGAAAGGGCTGCCTTTATTGAGGCTAATTCAGTGTCATAGTCGCCTGGAAGTCCCGCTTGTACCGATAACTCAGCCAGTAGCGCACGGCCCGGCAGAAAATGCGGTTCGTAAGTTTTGGCAATGTTCAGTAAAGAAATGGCGTCTTCTAATCGTCCGTTGGTACGATGCAATTGGGCGAGCTCGAAGTAGCTGAAAGGAGAGAACGGGTCTAGCCGAATGGATTCTTGGTAATACCGTGCAGCTTGCTCTAGAAATTCGTCGCGTTGTTGCGTTGAGATGGGCTGATTGGCCATCAGTTGGTAGAGTGTTCCTAACCGGTATGCGAATCGCCCATCTAGCCGGTTCAACCTCAGCGCAATACTTTCCTCGCTTACCGCCTGGACCAACCATTCGGCACTGCCAGATTCGTGAAAGAGTTGGGTGGCGGTCCGAGCCGCTGCATCGTGATAGCCTGAGGTTCCTGGATCGATCAGCGTGGCGCGAAGATACCATTCGATGGCCTGCTTTGGTCGTCCCATGCGGGCTTCTAGATTTCCCTGTTCATAGACATACCAGCCAGCGGCGGATTGCATACATACAGCTGTCAAGACGAGACTTCCCAGGACAATACCTGCTGATCGTCCAGGGTGATAGCGAAATGACACCTGTCTCCATGTGAATGCCTCAGGCGTTGTAATGTAGCGTATGTTGTAGATGAATCCGGCACAGAGTACGAGTAGGATGACCAGGGCAGGTTCGTGAAATGTTGAATCGACAAGCGCATGCAGCAAGAGAGCGCATGTTGCTCCTGTTAGTCCGCTGACGAGTCCCCAATCCCCTCCTTCTTGCTGCTCAATCCAAAGTTGCCGCGTGTTCCACATCCAGGTCCCAACGCCGATCAGAAAGATGACAAGCCCAGGGATCCCGAGCTCTACTCCCATCTGCAGGTACTCGTTGTGTGCCGACTCGGGTCGTTTCCAATACCGTATGATGCTGCCCTCGATCGGGAACCGATCATGAAAGGATCCCTGTTTGTACATGCCTGCTCCGATTCCTAACGGCGTATCGACCAGACGATTTAGCGAACTCTTCCAGATGTCGAGTCTTGTGTACGCATACGGATCTTGTGCTCCTGCATTGACGATTCGATGCGAAAGAGGATTCGGAACAAGGATTCCGACGGCAAGGCATACTATGGCAATCGCCACAAATCTTTTTCCGAAACGGCTGAACCCGAGAATGGAGATCCCTCCGATTAGTGCCAATAAGGCTCCACGAGACTGCGCCATGACGAACCCGATAGACGTAATGGCAATAGTGCCTACGATGAACACTCGTTCCGGCAACGATCTTTCCTTCTGTCGAAGAAATAGCACTAACCCAAGGGCCACAATGAGGACAGCGGCTTCATACGCGGCAAAAAAATTCGGATTGAAGAATGTGCCTCTCGCTCTTCCCTCTCCAAGCCACACGTATTGGAAAATGCCCACTATTCCCTGGAAGATACCCATGCCGAGGACTAATCGTAGATGCATCACAATCTGCGTCTTGGTATTGATGCGCTGTACAATGATGAAGAAGAGGAGTGCGTATGACAGAATACTCAAGACCATCTGTACAGCGGCATTCTTGTACGGAGCCCATGCAAGAGATAGTGCAGCAAAACTGCTGAAGAGAAATACGACAAGAACAAGGTAATCCCATGGTAGCCGGAGGGCTCCTCTCTTCATGCCTTCCATGAGCCACAGGGCTATACTTGCGAGAAGCGTTAGCCTAACGACGAGTACGGGAAGCTGTGTCGTGCCTCCGTCAATCAAGGGCGAGAACAGGATGAGAAATCCAATAGCATGACAGAACCCGGCCATTTCCCACCTTGCCATGTTCCACGCCATCCAGCCCACCCGTTGCCTCGAGTGTTGGTCAGGTTTTATGGTCTGAAGATTCTCTCCCTGAATTATTGGATGAGGTGGATTAACTTGCGTCTGTTGATTGATCACCGAATGACCTATCTGAAACAGCAAGGGAGGGAAGCTCAATAGCCTCCCTCCCTTTCAGATCTGCACAATCTCTCCGGAAGAATTAGTTAGCCAACGATACGTCGTTGTTGGGATTCTGCAGGTTGCGCTGGTCATTGATGAACCAGTGATCGCAGGCTACGTCGCCGTCGACGTTACCATTTGCGCCTGCAGTGAACCCCGTCGATGTGGCCAACACGTTAAACCCTCCACTTGCCGGAGCTACTGTCACGTTGCAAGGAGTCGCTGCGTTAGAACTGCCTGGGAATCGAGTAACCGTCGTACCGTTGCCGTTCGCAACGTTCACGCCGTCTTGATACCAGTACGAATAGCGCGGTGTGCCAGATGGCTGCCAACCGATATTAGAAATTGCTGGTGGAGAATAGCTCTGTGGATTCTGGGATTCAGCTTGGTATGCCACTGCCGACGTGAAAATGGCTCCCAGGCTTACCTTAGCTTCCGATTGTTTTGATTTCGCCTGGTAGGCGATGAAGTTAGGAATGGCGATCGCCGCCAGAATCCCGATGATCGCCACGACGATCATCAACTCAATGAGGGTAAAACCCTCTTGTTTACGGAGCGACGTCAACATTGTACTGCCTCCTTGTTGATGGTTCACTGACGGCTCGGTGCATAACCTGCGGCGCCTGTGTTGCCGCCTACCGGTTCTCATAGCAGGTTCAATGCCGTCCAGTGACAATGCTGAGGGTATCACTGATCCCTGATGTTGCAATGAGTTATGAAAAATCCACCGAGGGGGCAATCCTCATCGGGCGGTCCCGTGACCGTAATGTGTTCAGAAGGGCCAAGAATTGGCACCTGTGAGGTTCTGAAGAGACCGACAGCTGACCGAATGAAACCCGGCGATCTTCTGTCCCCGGTTCATAATCGATGCGGGCTTGTCGGATAGAGAGGAGAATTTAAGGGATGGCTTGGGGACTCTGTGTCTTCTCTGCAACACGGCGTTTGGCCTGCTGGATTCGCTCTTCATATGCAGGGGTGGTCATGCCGTGTTCACGAAATCGTTGGAGCAGCTTGTCGTTGGAAGGGTCCAGCTCAAGAGAATGAAGCCATGCCTCACGCGCATCCGAAGACTTCTGTTGCTTCATGTAGATGTCCCCCAGATGCTCATAGATCACAGGGTCATCTCCGACGAGGGTTACGGCCTTTTTTATTTCGATGAGGGCCTCGGTGAGCATGCCGGACTTGTAAAAGGCCCAACCCAGGCTATCCACATAGTACCCATTCTCCGGTTTCAATGCGACCGCTCGTTTTGTCAGGGCCAACGCCTGTTCGATCTTAATCCCACGGTCGGCATAACTGTATCCGAGATAGTTGAGCGCATCAGCGTGATGGGGGTCGAGGGAGAGCGCTGTTTCCATTGCCTGTTCCACATCCTCGAATCGATTCAACTTGTCGTATGCTGTGCCAAGGTTGAAATGAAGGTCGGCGTTTTTAGGATGATGTCGAATCCCTTCCTCAAATGCTTGCGTAGCCTTTTCAAACTGATCACTTTGCACATATGCCAATCCCAGTACAATGTATGGCTCCGGTTGTTTCGGCACCAGATAGACGGCTTCACTAAGATGAGTCACGGCTTCCGGGAACTGTTTGAGCCGATAGAGAAGCACGCCCAGGTGCATGTGGCTATCGTAGAACTTTGGATCCAAATGAATGTTGTACCGATAGGTTTCTATAGCCTTGGGAAAATCTTTCGTTTCTTCGTATAAATATCCGAGATAGTCCCGTACTTTCAGCTCTGCCGGCTTGGCATTCAAGATCTCTGTCAAAAGGCTGATTGCCTTCGAGAATTCCTTTTTTTCTCCATAGATGAGTGCCATCCGCAATTGAGCATCCAGATCGCCGGGATTGTCTCGCAACATGGTTTCAAGTTCTGCGAGGCCTCCGGCATAGTCCTTCGTCGCAATGTATAACTGGACCAAGTGTTGGCGGATATCTCGATTGCGTGGATTCACTTGCTCAAGATATTTCTTCAGAACGGCAATGGCTTTGTCCTTCTCCTGGCGTGACTCAAACACCGACGCTTGTGCAAGATAAGCCGGTTCAAACGCGGGATTGAGGGTGATGGCGCGATCAAAATTTGCCACTGCTTGATCGCTGTTTCCCGCTTCTATTGAGACCCGTCCAAGGTAATAGTAACCAATCGGTGAGTCCTGGCTATACTGCAGCCCTTTTCTTATGGCCTGCTCCGCCTCGGCGACCCGCTTTTGATTTAACAGGATTAACCCCTTGGGGAAATAGGACTCGCCTCTCTCTGGAGCACTGTCGATCGCTTTGTCCAACAGTGCTAGAGCACGTTCCGGCTTCCCCGCACTGGCGAGGATACCCGCCATCTGCGTGAGCATTTGCGGTTCTTGTCCCGCTCCCTGTCCCACTTCTTCAGCATACTGAACGGCCTGTGGGAAATCCCCCAAGGCAAAGTAGATGGCTGCTAAGCGTGATTGGACTTCTCGTGACTTTGGATCGATTTTTAATGCAGCGTGATACTCCTTCAAGGCAGTTTCAATGTCCTGAGAAAGTTCTGCCTGATGTCCCATCATAAAGTGGTACGTGGCGTCAGACTCTGGCGCAGCTGGTGAAGGCTGCTGTGTCGCGAGCGGTGGTTGAATAGTCTTTTGTGGGTGAGGGGCTGCGGCACAGGCCACAAGGACACAGGGAATGAGCCAACTCACTCCTTGGGGGATGAAACGGCTTCTCATAGAGAATGTTTTACCACTCGTCATGATTAGGTTAACCGGATGCGTTCACTAGGTTGGTCCGGCATGGATACAAAGAGATTATACCGACTGCCGGAACGATGCGCAAATTCCTGGATGTCTAGTGAATGTCCAAGAAGTCCCTCTGCTTCGAATGCGCATCGCGCAGAGGCTCACCGTAAAGCATGGAGTACCCATCGATCTGGCTGCTAGGCTTCACGAAGGTCGAGGCTTTCGAATTTGGCATAACGATCCTGAAAAAACAGCTCTTTCTTCCCGATGGGTCCGTTTCGATGCTTGCTGACAATGATATCAGCAATGCCCTTTCGTTCCGAATTCTGATCATACACGTCTTCGCGGTAGATGAACATAACGACATCGGCATCCTGCTCAATCGCTCCGCTCTCTCGGAGATCGGCCAACATGGGAATCGGTGGTTTGCGTGCCTCCACGGCACGGCTCAACTGAGAAAGTGCGACCACCGGGACATTGAGTTCTTTAGCCAAGGCTTTCAAGGAACGAGAGATATCGGAGATCTCTTGTTGGCGAGACTCAGAATCGCTCCGGCCTTGCATGAGTTGCAAGTAGTCGACGATGAGCAGATCCAGCCCCTTCTCGGCTTTGAGGCGACGCGCTTTCCCGCGCATTTGCTGCACGGTGATTCCTCCGGTGTCGTCGATATAGATCGAGGCCTGCTCCAATCGACCGGCGGCCTCCGCCAGTCTCCACCAGTCTTCCTTCTGCAGTTTGCCGGTGCGGAGTGCATGGGAATCCACACGTGCTTCGGAGCTGAGCATGCGCAGGACGATTTGAGGTTTGGACATTTCGAGGCTGAAGATACCGACGACCGTGTTGGCATGAATGGCGGCATGTGTCGCAAAGCCCAACGCCAGACTTGTTTTCCCCATACTTGGCCGCCCTGCCACGACTACCAGATCTGAAGCCTGCAGCCCGGCGGTAATGTCATCGAGGTCATAGTAGCCGGTCGGCACGCCGGTGACATGCTCTTTTCGTTTTGAGAGCTTGTCGATGACATCGAGACTTTCTTTAATGACTTGACTGATCGGGCTAAACGATCGCTCCAGTTTGCCTTGGGCAATACTGAACACCGATCGTTCGGCAAAATCGAGCAAATCATCAATGGAGGCCGTTCCCTCATATCCTCTGGTCAGTACTTCTGTCGAGGTGCTGATCAACTGACGGGCAACAGCTTTGTCTCGAACAATTTTGCAATGATAGCGGATATTAGCCGAGCTCGGCACAATCTGGACCAACTCAGCCAGATAGGCTGCTCCTCCAATCGCTTCAAGCTCTTTACGGGCCTTGAGCCGTTCCGTCAACGTGATATGATCAATCACCTCTCCCGTGTCAGCTAGCTCAAGCATGGCTTGAAAGACTTTTTTGTGGGCAGTGCGATAGAAGTCGTCCTCGACCAGTAGTTCCATCGCTTTTGGCATGGCGGCGTTATCAAGCAAGATCGCACCAAGCACTGACTGCTCAGCTTCCAAGTTTTGAGGCGGAAGCTTTGGTTGAGAGAGATCAACAGAACTGCTCGCCGTCATGACGCCCTTTCAGACCGGAGACGTAGGGTAGGAACCAGATCGCGTTTCAGAAGGGTTCGCCTCTGAAGCCGGGGTGTCCTTGCCCTCTGGTTGATTCGCTGTGGCGCGGTCAGTTCCAGTAATAGGACACGATCCTGGTGAGATTTATCCGTGCCGAGCACAATTACCGTGGAGACATCTGACTCACGACCAATATCAGCCGCAATGCGGATCAAGTCCTGAGCATCGGTCGCAATGGATCGTTGAAGAACTCTGAATCCGGACTGGCGAAGTTCTTGGGCGAGAGAAACCACTTCATGGGAGATCTTATCCGGGCCGAGAACAAAGATTTTTGACTCAAGAGATTTAATGGCTCCGGAAAGATTGAGGCTGCGGAAGAGACGATCGACATTGAGCCCAAACCCGGTGGATGGCAGATCGCGGCCAAACCGTCCGATGAGGTGGTTGTATCTCCCGCCTCCACCTAATTCCACCTCGATCCCGTCCGAGAACACGTCAAAGACTACTCCATCATAGTAATCGAACCCTCGAAACTCTCCTAAATCCAGCAAGAGAAGGTCTTTGAACCCTGTGGCGCTAAGTATTTCATAGACACTCGCTAACCGATCCAATGCCTGGAGCAGAGGTTTTTCCCCTTTAGCGAGAGTGCGCCCCTTTACGAGAACCTCAGTTGTTCCGCAGAGCTCGAGGGCGTCCATGATCCGATGTGCCGAGCGCTTGTTCACCTGCTCGCGTAGAAGAATTTCCTCGAGTCGGGGCAAGTCCTTTCTGGCGGCCGCTTCCTCTGCACGTTTTCTACCTTCGGCTGAGAGGCCGGCGCATACCAGAAGGCCCTTGAAAAACCCGACATGCCCCAGGGACACCTTGAACGATTGAATTCCAATCTGACGAAGTGACTCAATCATCAGGCTGATCATTTCACAGTCAGCGCGTGGATCATCTGCTCCGATCAGTTCAGCACCGACCTGAAAGAGTTCGCGGTCTCGGCCGACGTGTTCTGGTTCATAGCGAAATACAGTCGCGCGATATGATAAGCGCAAGGGAAGTCCGGCCCCTATCATGCCCATTGCGACCGTTCGCGCAATTTGTGCGGTGACGTCCGGTCGTAGTAGCAAGATGCGTCCGGTCGTCCTATCGATGATTTTGTACGAGTTCTCGGCTAATCGAGGCTCCAGGCCTGGCGCCAGCACATCGAGATACTCAAAGGTGGGGAGAATAATCTCATCATAGCCGGATGCGTCAAACCACCGGAGCAACTCGGATTCCAAATGGCGAACGTGACGAGTCGCTTCCGGAAGAATGGTGGCCATTCCTACTGGAACAAGCGAACGTTCGCGCACAAGAGGAACTTTCTCCGAAGAAACAGCACGCGCCGGAGGGATAGCAGCCATAATAGCCTAGTGGACAGACACAACTAGGACAGGTTTGCGACCTTGACGGAACGAATATTTGAGCTTGCGCGGATCTCATCCAGGGCCGCAGCAGGAAACTCCGTATCCGATCCGATGATCAGCAGGGCATCGCCTCCCCGCTTTTCCAAGGCACATTGCATCCGAAGAATATTGATTGCCCGATCGCCGAGGACTTTCCCTACCATTCCGATGACGCCTGGCCGGTCGACATTGTGAATGAGCAGCATGTGCCCTTCGGGAACGACCTCGACTTTGAATTGATCGATCTCCGTAATTCTGGCTTCTTTCTTGTGATACAGCGTACCGGCGACTTGGTGTGTCGCTTTCCCAGCATCGACTCGAACACGAATCAAGCTGGTGAAGTCTCCGGCATCGGTACTCTTGATCTCCTTCACTTCGATGCCGCGCTCTTTTGCCACGATCGGAGCATTAACGTAGTTCACAGGATGCTCCATGATCGGGTTGAGCAGGCCTTTCAACACAGCGATGGTCAACGATGCGACGGAGAGTGCGGCCACTTCACCGCTGTACTCCACCGTCACACGTTCAATGCCGCCATGTACCAACTGTGTTTGAAGAGCCCCCAGCTTTTCAGCGAGGGTCAAGAATGGTTGTAGCCGCGGGAGAAGTTCTGGAGCAATCGAGGGGATGTTGACGGCTCCTTTGGCTACTCCCTTTGTGAAGTAATCAACCACCTGCTCCGCGATTCCGATGGCAACATTCTCCTGAGCTTCGGTCGTCTGTGCCCCAATGTGGGGGGTGCAAATAAAGTTATCCAATGCCAGGAGTGGATGCTCAGGTTTCACAGGTTCTTCTTCGAATACATCGAAGGCGGCGGCGGCCACACGTTTGGTTTTCAAGGCGTCACATAAATCCTGCTCGTTGATAATCCCGCCACGCGCACAGTTGACGATGAGGACTCCGGGCTTCATCTTTGCGATGGCTTGTGCGTTAATGATCCCTCGCGTTTCAGGCGTGAGTGGGGTATGCACCGAGATAACGTCGGCTCGACGAAGGACTTCGTCGAGCTCCAACATCGTGATTCCCATTCGCTCGGCCCGCTCAGGGGCTAAGTATGGATCAAAGGCCACGACGCTCATACCGATCCCTTGCGCCATTTTACTCAAATGACTGCCGATCTGCCCGGCACCAACAATGCCGAGCACTTTATTGTAGAGCTCGACACCCATGAATTTATCCTTCTCCCATTTGCCCGACTTGACCGAGGCGGTCGCTTGAGGAATGCGCCGACTCATGGCGCAGATCATAGACATGGTATGCTCTGCCGTCGTCACGGTATTCCCGCCTGGGGTATTCATCACGACAATGCCGCGACGGGTTGCTGCAGGTGTATCGACATTGTCGAGCCCGGATCCGGCTCGCCCGACCACCTTGAGTTTTTCAGCTGCAGCGAGGAGTTCTTCTGTGACCTTAGTGCCGGATCGCACGATCAAACCGTCGGCATCTTTGATCTCCTTGAAGAGTTCATCCTTCGGCATCTTGGACTTCACCACCACGGTGAATCCCGCTTTTTCCAGTGCTTCTACACCTTGCTTCGACAGACTATCGCTGATCAGTATTTTCATTCCTGATACGGCCATGTTATTCCTCACCACCGTGGTTACTTCACCATCAACAGCTCTTGTGCTTTCCCCACCCCACTCCCCAACTTGACGGAATGGCCTAATCCTTTCAATACCATCTCCGTTGCAGCTAAGGCGGCGATCACGTCGAACGTATCGGCATAGCCCATATGCGAGAGGCGGAAGATTTTTCCCTTCAGATGGTCCTGCCCTCCAGCGGCTGTCATGCCGTACTTCACACGAAGATTCTTGTAGATGGCCTGACCATCAATACCCTCTGGAGCACACACAGCCGTGAGGGCATCGCTTGGAGATTCCTTGGGAAACAGTACCATGCCAGCGGCCTTGATGCCTTCCCGCATCGCATGAGCCAATCGTCCCTGTCGTGCAAACATCTGCTCCAACCCTTCAGCCCGCATGATCTTGAGGGCTTCCTGAAGCCCAATGATGAGTGAGACGGTTGGGGTAAACAACGTTTGATTCTTGACCTGATTTTCCCGCTCTTTTTTGAAATTAAAGTAAAAGGCGGCATTCGTAGCCTTCTCGGCCAAGGACCAGGCTTTGGGACTCACACTCACGAAGGCCATTCCTGGAGGTAACATCAACGCCTTCTGAGAGCCGGTGATCACGACGTCAAGTCCCCATGCATCTGTCTTAATATCGAAGACTCCGAGAGCTGTGATTGCGTCCACCACTAAAATGGTGTTCTCGTATCCTTTGACAATTTCACCCAGTGCCTTGACGTCATGCGACACGCCGGTTGAGGTCTCGCTTGCCTGCACATAGACTGCTTTGATTGAAGGATCCTTTTTTAGGGCCTCGGCGACCTGTTGAGGGTCGATCGCACGGCCCCATTCAACCTTGATTTCAGTCGAC
>JAEURV010000128.1 GCA_016788465.1 Nitrospira sp.
CAATGTCTTGGCCATATCTCGTGCGTTGGCCGCCACGGCTTTCTCTGCAAAATCTCGAGACCTCCGATCACCTTTCGCGTTATCCATCACAACATGGCGAATCCAAAACACGTGTCGAGACCACTCATCACGCAACACAGCCTGCAGGTCGGGCACGGTGACCGGATGTGGATCAGATAAGGAACTCCCTTCATGTGCGCAACCCCCTAGGCCGATGATGGCGAAGACCAGTAGTGCGACGGAGCGATGCAGTCTGTTCATGGCAACCCCTTTCTTATCGGAAGGTTAGATGGACGTCCTTGTTATCCTGCAGCAGAGGTAGCGGTTCTAGGCCCTCAGGTCAATGCAGGTGATCTAATGTGAGCTATACCGCATTCACATATCGAACGTGTAAACACCATGTAAACAACAGGTAAACATGCACAGCGGCCCAAGGAGTGTGACAGGCCTTACAGAAACATGTACAGCGCAGCTACCACACCAAAGAATTCGGAAGTGTTCTTTCCTCTGAGACTAAACCAGGGACCGGCAATCAGCCCGACGTGCTGCGTGAAGTGGTATTCCACGGCCGGCGCAATGGAGAGAAGATTGCTATATCCTTTGCCTACCATCGCCGGCTCACCCTGCACACCGACACCCGCTGTTCCGGAAAAGTTCGTCGCATTGATGGTCTGGAATCCGATATCGAGTGCGAGCACCACATGTCGTGTGAGTGTGTATTCTCCCGCAATGCTGAAGGTGGTTACAGATCCAGGTTCAACACGTCCCACGGTGTCGAATCCTCCACCGTAGGCATTGAATCCACGCACCCTGACAGGCGAGTAGAAGCCGTAGGATGCATTCAGGCGGTACCTCAACACATGATCTCCTCCCAATCGCAGTACTTTCTGTACGGCCACGCCTAGTGTCGTACCGAACGAGCCGCCTCCAATTCCACCTAGATCCATCGTGGATGGCCCGAGATCGTTATAGCGGCCAGTCGGAAAGACTTCCTGAACCCAGAGGAGCACATATGGAAGCCATGAATCAGAATCGCCTTTCAGTACTTGGAATCCCAGCTGGAGGGGCAAATCGCCGAATCCGGATATACGGTCACTTGATGAGGAGTTCTCAAGCCACTGCGGCGCGATTCCAATATCAATCCTGCTCGTGAGGCCGTAGATAAAGAATGTTTGTTGAATGATCGTGCGTGACACGGTGGCCGAATGCAGGCGCCAGTTGTCGTTATACAATCCACCATAGCGTGTATAGAAGAAGTAGGGCTGCACGACCAGATGCCCCGGGTCGAGTGTACGGCCTCTCGTCGACAACAGTGTTCCCGTGAACCAGGGATCGGACGGTGGGTGCGGATCGGCCTCAGAGTTTCCACACCATCCCAATTCTGACAAGCCGATGCACGAGATGAGCATGCTCAGCACAAACGTGGAGAGCATTCCTGCCGGAGGAGTGCGTGCATGGTTCATGAGCATAGTCTTGGTATATGTCAGATATTAACTTCTGAGGCTCCTAGATAAAAGCCGAGCGCAGTGATGGAGATCATCGCGGTCTGCTTCTCTTCCTACGCCCCGATAACGCCACCACTACTTGGTATCGAGGGAAGTCCAAAGCGAAACAGAAGAATAGGGTAGCGGTAAGAAGAACGCCGGTGTCCTCTGTGACCCCCCTCGATCAAGGGGAAGGACCGTTATGCAATAGGCTGTAGTACGGTCAAATAACGGGTCCTGACCAATCCAGACGACAGCGGCTCTAATATGTCGGTTCAGTGGGTATTAGATTGGACGAGCGGTTCACGCAATTTGATAATGAGCGTACTGCGTCCACCTTCAGGGTCGAGGTCCGTTACAATGTTCTGAATTTTGACCCCGATGGCCTGCTCAATGGACCTTTGCAACACGTGTTGACAGGAGTCAAACAAGGCTCGATGAAATCGACGGAGCAGCTCGTGACCTTCAGCTGACCTAGCCAGTTCCCTTTCCGCCGGAATGGATGTGCTTCGGGCTGATGTGACATAGATCAGTTCGTCGTACACGTGGGCTTGAATGTGCGAATAGCTG